>JAGOKM010000074.1 GCA_017994615.1 Bacillota bacterium
TTGCCAATAGGATGGATGGGAAGCAGGTGGATTATGTCGGCGCCCAGGCCCTTTATCCTGCCAAGGTCCCTGGTCACTCCCTTGAAGTCGCCCGATTTGGAATAGTCCCTCACAAAGATCTGATATATGAAGCTGCTCCTCAGTCCCTTTGACGTATCCTTCGCCATGTGACCCTCCCAAACGGTTCTTTTTTAATATTGTATGTCCTGCACTCTCATAAAGAAAGGCAGGGTGGGCTGTCCCCCCTGCCTGTTCGATACGCCCTCTATTTTGCCGCCGGTACATATACCACGCCGGCGTATCTGTCAGCAAGGACCTTAAGGAACGCAGGGTCTTCCGTCAGCTCCTTCAAGGTGGCTTTTAGATCGAGGACCTTCTTCGAGTATGCATCGGAGCCGTTGGGGTCGATCTGCCTGGATACGAATACGTTGACGAAGCCGTCGGTAACCGAATTGTCTTCCCTTCCTACAACGAGCTTGAACAGGGACTTCGCGGGATCCGGGTCGTATGCGACCGCCACTGAGAGAACGACGGCGCTGTACCTGGTCCTGAACCCTGCCTTGAGTCCCGGCTGGTCCAGCGCTATTATGTTGTCCGCCTGCAGCGTCTTGCTTTCGATGTAGGATTTGAAATTGTCTGCCGTTACATCGGCTCCGAAGTTGGGCTTCAAGGCGATGTAGCCCTCGGCGGCCAACAGCCTCAATGCCCTTTGCAGATTGGATTTGTCGTTAGGAATCCCTACCCTTCCGCCCGATGTCACGTCCTTCTTGTCGGCGTTCGCCCCGTACAACCCCATCTTGAATGACGCAACGGGCCAGAGCACCTGCAGTTTCGGAAGGTTGGCTGTGTCGCTGTTGAGATAAGGCACATGCTGGAAGAAATTTGCATCTGTCTTCCCCTGCACGGTGTCCGTGTTGATGTTTAGCCCGAAAGACGTATATACCCTTACTTCCACGTCATATCCTTTCTTGTTGAGCGCCGGCAGTATGAACTCGTTGATCAGGCTCTCCTGTATGCCTACCACGGTCCCGATGATGATCTGTTCCTTGGCGGATGCACCCGTTGCGGAAAACGCAACCAAAGCCAGAGCCAGCAGCGCGAAAAAAGTCCTTTTCATCAACTGTCCCTCCTAATGTTATCTTGATTTGTCAGAATACCTTGCATATGCCGTCCCGATGGACTGGACTACCGTAATTATCAAGGCTAGAAGCACTATTCCCGAGACGATGAACTCACCGTCGTTGTCTATGGTCGCCCTTACGACCGCCCTTGAGGCCACCGTGCGGATCGCTATCGTCTCCGACATCACTGTGGTGCCTAGTATCGTGATTGCCAGAGTCGTAATGCCCAGCACAAGCCCCGGCCTTGCCTCCTTGAGCATCACCTTTGTCACGAGCTGCCTTACATTGGCACCGCTTGCGAAAGCCGCCTCTATAAGGCCCTTGTCGACTTCCTTCAATGCCGTTTCCACCAATCTGGCGCAAAGCGGTGTCGCCGCGATGGCCCACATGACCACGGCTTCTACAAGCAGGGCGAAATCCGTCGGCCTGTAGATCGAGTATCTGAAGTAAAACAAGGAGGAAAGCAGTATCACGAGAATGATGGTGGGAATCGACCTTATCGTGTTTATGAGGAAGGATACGAACCCGTAGAGCTTGCCTGCTGCCAGGGGGTATCCGGGAGAAGTAAGCACGAGGTAGACGCCCAGTGGTATGCCTCCGAGGCAGGCGAGCGCGGTGGAACCGAGCATGATTGCCATGGTGTTCAGCATCGGTTCCCCCAGAAGCACTTTGAACGACAAGAGCAGCTCCCGCCAGGAATATACCATCATGCCTGTCCACCCCCGAAACCGTGCAAGAACGACTTTATTAGCGACTGCGGGTTTGCGAAGACCTCCGCGACGGACCCTTGTTCGACTATCTCCCCGCCGTCCAGGACGGCCACATCGTCGCAGGCGTATCGGACTACGCCCATGTCATGAGTCACAATGATCGTAGTCACCCCCATCTCCCTGTTGATGGACTTGATCAAGTCTAGGATCGACTTGGCAGTCCTCGGGTCAAGCGCGGATGTGGCCTCGTCGCACAGCAGTATGTCGGGATGGAGCGCCAGGGCCCTGGCTATGGCTACCCTCTGCTTCTGGCCGCCGGAAAGCTTGGCAGGATATGTCCCTGCGAACTCCTTCAGCCCGACCAGCTCCAACAGTTCGCCCACCCTCGCTTCCACGTAATCCGCTGAGTAATGGGTGATGTGCAATGGGAAGGCTATGTTCTCATACACCGTCGAGTTCCTCATAAGGTTGAAGTTCTGGAATATCATCCCGATGTGCCTTCTGAGGTTTATGAGGTCTCCGTCATGCTGCCTTGTCACATCCTGGCCGTCAATGAGTATGTTGCCCGAGGAGACCTTCTCCAGCTGGTTGATGAGCCTTATCAATGTGGATTTGCCGGCGCCGGACAGTCCGACTATGCCGAATATCCTGCCTCGTCCTATTGATAGGTCGAGGTCCTTCAGGACTTCGTTCTCCCCTCCGGAAGTAGTGGGGAAGACCTTGCAAACCTTCTTGAATTCTATTATATTGTCTACTGCCTTCAAATGAATCACCGTCCGAGAAAAAGTGAAACAGGCCGGCTAACCTACCGGGCATCGAATAGACCAAATGCGTCGCTTCGGCGACCCAATGGCTAAACAAGCCCGAAGAAACCCCCGGCTTTTACTGATGCCCCCCTGCCGGCCCCTAACGCATCGGCAAGACGCGCCTTTTAGAGAGGGACATCAGCCGCGCATACACATTCGCTTGGGTTCGTACGATAAGTAAACCGAATGCGCCCCTGCAGCCGAAGAGCTGTCCAGGGTCGCCATGAAAAGGAGATTCAGTTGCCTTGCAGATGTGATTATATCGATGGCCTCCGTATCAATTTGCTTAATTATACGACAGGGAGGGGCATTTGTGAAGCCCCTCCCTGCAAGCCGCACCTAGACATGGCGTCATTTCTTCAGAGGTATGTATATATACCGGTCGAAGTTGTCAGGCTTCTTCATGGTCCCCCTCTCGCCGTCATTTGCGTATTCTATGGCCCTCTCGAAGCGGTTCGCCCAGGCGTCGGTATTGTCCGCAAAGTGCAGAAGCTGGGCTTCCATAATAATCGGCTTCACCGGGGAGCCCCACTCCAGCTCGCCGTGGTGGGCGAGCACCATATGGATCAGCAACCTCTTCTCCATCGGGTCCCACTGCCCTGTGCCGAAAATGCCCTTGTCGGATTCGAGTTCACCTATTGCCGCTTCGACCATGGAGCAGCCGATCGCTATGTGGTCCATGAACACGCCGTCAAGGGATACTTCAGGCTTCGTCCCGTTGCCGCTGCTGTCGTACGACCTCATTTTTCCGATGTCGTGGATGAGCGCTCCTGTTATCAGCAGGTCGCGGTCGATATGCTTGTAGTTGGTGGCCAGGAAGGAGCACAGCCTTGCCACGTTCACCGTATGCTCCATCAGGCCGCCCTTGTATGCATGGTGCTGGCCGACTGCCGCTGGCCATACGGAGAACTGCTTCAGTTCGGCGGATCCCTTACCGAAGAAGCGCCTCAGTAGGGCCTTGAACCGATCGTTCCTGACGCTTTCTACCAGCTGCTCCAGTTGCTCCAGAAGGTCCGTCGAATCCCTGTCTGAGCTTGCCACGAAGTCGTCTTCGTCGTAAGAACCCGGCATAGCTAAAGTAATCGACTTGTTCCTCTTGATGTCCGAAAGCCGCGCAGCCGCAAACTGCATCACCCTGCCGTCGAAGATCTCAACCTTGACACCGTTCAACATGACTTTCTCGCCTTTGACGGCTAGGAATCCCATCTCGTCGTCGTTATCCCGCCATTCCCAGACCTTCATCGGGATGCTTCCAGTCTTGTCGCCCAACCTGAGGTCCAGGTAGTTCTTCACGACCCTTGCGTCTATTACCTGAAAAACGCCTGTCGCCGAATCACCTTCGGCGAGCGAGTTTACGAACTGCTTCATTTCCTTTTTCGGCATCGGTACCTCCGTCAGATCCTTCCCTGGTAACTTCTGAAGATATTCAGCACATCCTTGAAGCCGGACCCCGCTGCGGCGACAGGCCCTCCCTCCTGGACTGTGACTACAAGCTCACCGAAAAGGTCTGTCACGAATCTGACGGCCTTACCGCTTCCGTTGACCTTCGCGAACATATCGTAATAAGGCACGGCCATAGGCGCGACTTCGATCTTTACGTCGTCGTCTTCCCTCCACGCACGGCCTATCATCTTAAGGACCCTCTGCTCTATCGCCCAGCTGGCCACGTCCCTGGGGGTTATGTGGGTGATGCCCGTCACCTTCACGTCTGACAGCTTCTTCCTGCAGCCCATGGCGGCGTTCGCAATCAGCAGCATCTTGCTGGCCGTGTCCATGCCCGTGACGTCCCTTGTCGGGTCCGGCTCGGCGTAACCGTGTGCCCTCGCCATCGACAGGGCTTCCTCGTAGGAGATGCCGTCCTCGGTCATCAAAGTAAGCACATAGTTCGTAGTGGCGTTAAGTATGCCCTCTATCACCATGACCTTAGCTCCTGCGAGGGAGATCTTGGCGATGTCGATGGTGGGAAGGCCCGCTGCGGTTGCACCTGAGTACCTCAGTTTCACATTGAACTTCTTGGCCATCTCAGTCAGGTCGTCGAACGCCACGACGAGAGGTGCTTTCTCCATGCTTACAATGTTCCAGCCGCGGGAGATCGCCGCCTTCATGGTAGAAAGGGTAGGCTCGCCGGTGTTAAAGTCCGACGAAGCGGCTGCCACAAGTACCTTTATGCAGTCTTTGCTCGCCACTTCGGGCAGGATCCCGTCCAGCCTGTTCTTGCCGTCATACGGTACGAACTTCGGATGCTCCGCCAGGTTCTCCTCGCGTATGGCCATCCCCGTCAGCACGTCAAGGTCAAGCCCCGTAGCGTCCGAAACGAAACCTCTGGAGGAAGACACTGAAGCTACATGGGTCTCTATGCCGTGCCAGTCCATTATGTCCTGCTCCTTGGACCTTACAAGCTTAACGAACTGCTTTCCTACCTTGCCGAATCCCAGAAGGGAAATGTAGAGCTTCATGAAGTCCACCCCCAATAAGCGTTACTGATTAATTATACATCATCTGGCCTCTACTTTAGAGAAGCTCCACAGGGCCAGCACGAAGAAGACCGCTGAGAACGGGAACAACGGCTGATAGCTGTTTGCGATGTCCCTGACAAGCCCGAAGAGCGGGGGCGCGATTATCGCGGCCGTCGCGGAGAAGAAGTAGTATAGCCCCGTGTAGGCGCCCGTCTTTGCCGATGTAGTCATGTCTACGACCATAGGGAAGGAATGTATGTTGATCAGGGCCCAACCTATCCCGGCGGCTACCAGCAGCGCAATCACCGCAGGCCCTATGCCTGCCCTGCCGATTATGCCCAGCATAGTCATGATAGTCATCACGCATACCATCCATATGATCCCGGATGTGATTATCGCCTTCCTGCCGTACCTGCTTGCAAGGAAGCCAGACGGGATTGCGAAAAGAAGGAAAGCGACAGATCCTATCCCGAGGTAGAGGGCGGCGGTGGACTCCTTTATGCCCCAGATGCTCTTGGCGTACAGCGTGAAGAACGTCTCCACGGAGTTCCATCCCATGAACCAGAACATGATTGCAAGGAGAAGGTACAGCAGGCTCCTCTTCTCAGGGCTGAATGCCTCCTTTAGCGCCGCGAAAATGCTCACCGGCCTCTCGTCGCCCTGAAGGCCTTCCACCTTCTCCGGCTCCTTTATCGATGCCCTAAGTATAATAAGGGCAAGCAGCATCACGATGCCCGACATGGCAAACGGTACCATGGGGTTCACGTTATACAGCCTAGAGCCAAGGAAGTGGGCTATGATGCCGCCAAGCCCACCCATCAGGTTTATCACACCGTTCGCCTTTGACCTCTGCTCGCGCGGTGTGATGTCCGGCATGAGGGCCACCGTCGGAGCGCGGAAGACGGCCATCGCGACATTCATTGTAACGATCGAAGCCAGCATAAGAACTATGTTCTGCCTGAGCACCGGGACCAGTGTAATTGCGACAGCCGCGACAGGAATCCCTGCCATGAGGTAAGGCATCCTCCTGCCGTACTTGCCCCAGGTCGAGTCCGACCTTGCAGAGAAGAAAGGCTGCAAAGTGATGCTTGCAATGTTGTCAAGCGTCATGATGAAACCGATTGCAAGCCCCTTGAATGCCATCGCAGGCAAAGCCTGGTCCAGGAATATCGGTACGTATGAATTGTAGATAGCCCATGTAAGCGAAATCGACATGAAGCCGAGCCCTAAAACGAATAGCCTTCCGTAGTTAACCTTCATCTGTTCACCCCGAATCCCTCAGTTTAACCTTCCTTCCCTTATTGCGACCGCAATTGCAGGATGGTTGGTGATAACGCCGTCGGCCTTCATCGACAATGCCCTTTTCAGATCAGGTTTGGTGTTCACTGTCCAAAGCTGTATGTAAAGCCCCTCAGAATGATAGGAGTCGATGGCGGCCCTGCCGGTCAGCAGGTAATGCGGATGACAGCACCAGTATCC
>JAGOKM010000075.1 GCA_017994615.1 Bacillota bacterium
CATTACTTTTTTCATGTCTGCCCACACATCCGGTTTCTTCGATGGGTCCCTCAGCAGGGCTGCAGGGTGGAATGTCGGCATATAGTCGATTCCGTCGATTCTTATTACCTTCCCCCTCGCCTTAGTAATCCCTTCCTTGGCGTCAGGTATCATCGCCTTGTAGGCCGTCGCGCCTAAAAGGACTATCACCCTGGGTTTGATGACCTTTATCTGACGCCTGATATACCCTATGCAGCTTTCCATCTCGTCCTTCTCCGGCACCCTGTTCTCCGGCGGCCTGCATTTGACTACATTGCCTATGAAGACGTCTTCTCTTTTCATTCCCATCGCAGCAATTATGGAAGTCAGCAGCTTGCCCGCCGCACCAACGAAGGGCCTGCCTTTGGCGTCCTCGTCAGCCCCTGGGCCTTCGCCTATGAACATGAGCCTGGCATCGAGCGCCCCTTCGCCAGGGACGGTATTGGTCCGCGTCAAATGAAGCCTGCATGCTGTACACCTGCTAACTTCATCTACTATCGCGGCCATCTGCACGTTCTTGTCATATTTGATTGTCCTATTTGAAGAAAGCTCCTCCTCGTTTGACGAACCGAAAAGGGACATCTGAACCTCCGTCTCCAAGTTCTCCCCCCTTAAAAGTAATTGCACTATAAGGGCATATGTTATAAGATAATATTTGTTTAATCACAGTCGAGGTGTAGCGCAGTTTGGTAGCGCGCTTGGTTCGGGACCAAGAGGCCCCGGGTTCAAGTCCCGGCACCTCGACCATTTTTGCGAGAGTGGCGGAACGGCAGACGCACCAGACTTAGGATCTGGCGAGGCGACTCGTGCGGGTTCAAGTCCCGCCTCTCGCACCAATAGCTTCCTTGGCCCATTAAGGGCTTTCAATTTTGCCCTTCCCGTTTTTTGCAAGCCCCGTGCCCCAAATCCGAACTCCACGGATGAAACTGCTCTAGATGAGCCATCCCTTCCCTATTCGAGAAGCTTCCTGGCTTCGGCTATCTGTGCTTCTGCTTCGTCGAGCAGCCCCATCAGCATGGCGTTGTTGTGGAATCCAGTGCTGTTCTCAGAGAATACCCAGTCCAGCCTGAACTGTGCCTTCCTTATCAGGCTGGCGACAGTAATATAGGTCTCGCCTGCCAATGCTGCCTTTTTACTCGCAAGCTTCTTATGAAGGTCAGCCAATGCCTCTCCCACTACATCGATCCTCTTCGAGGTCACCTCCTGCAGTCCGAGGACCCTCTCCCTTAATTCCGCTGCTGTACCTCCATGGCACATTATGCAGGGAGACTGCTCTATGTGATTCAGCGGGCTGGTCCACCAGTGCGAGGTATATTGAATGCCGCCCTTCTCTGCAGGCGGCATGTGGCAGTCCGCACATGTAAGGCCCATCATGCTGTGTATGCTGTCCTTGTAAGTCTCATACTCAGGATGCTGAACCTTCAGTAGCCCTACACCGCTGTCAGGGTGTTTCCAGTCTGAGAAGCCTATGCTGTCGTAATATGCCTCGATGGCATGTGGCTCCGTGCCGTTGGCCCAAGGAAGCGTAAGTATTAGTTCGCTGTATGTGAAGTAGTATTCGACATGGCACTGGGCGCAGGCGAGCATCCTCATATCCTCCTGCGAGAGCTCCTCCAAATCCTTTCCGTCCTGGGCAAGTGCCGCTTTCAATGCAGGATTGTTGATCCTCCTCGTCATATCATCCGGGTTGTGGCAATTAGCGCAGGATATCGGATAAGCTGCCTCTTCGGCCGTCTTCTTGAAATCCGCCCTGTAGAACCCCTCCACCCCATACTCCTCGACAAGGTAGGGCAGCGCAGATGTCTTGCAAGTAAGGCAGATGGCGGCAGCCTTTGGCCTTGCCACATTCTTTACGTCCTCGAGCGCATAGACGTGGCCTCTTGATGCGTTGAACTCTATTGCGAAGCCCAAGCCCTTGTAGAACTCGTATGCCGAAGGATGTTCCTCGAGCCTGGAGCGCTCGACGGATCCGCCGAAGGGCTGGGCGACCTCCTTGTAATTCTCAAGGTAGCTTCCATACTGAATCGGGTATTTCTTGCCCCATTCCGCTGGATCTGCCAATGTTCTATCGCTATCCGCAAGGGTGAGTCCCACACCGATGGAATACAAGGCTGAAAGGGCAAGGATCACTGCAAGCAGAACCTTCGCTTTCATCGCTGCACCTCCCTGGCATTCTTATTCTGTTGTCATACGACGCTTTAAATGGATTTCCCTTCAGAGGACAAATCGGTGCTCTTCGCACTCATTGCTCCATAAGGGCAGATATTTCGTCCAGGGCTTCCATGGCGGCCCTCTTGCCCATGTCTATGACTTCCTCGGCCCTGTAGAACTCATGGGCCAGTACACCTTCTATCGCCGGTCTTATCTTGACATCCATGTGGTGCACGACCATCTTCACAAGGCGTTCCTGGAAGATGTCGAAGCTGTTCAGAAGGACAGTTATAAGGTTGGGCGCCCCCTTGATCCCCGATTTCGCCACATCTGGGACAATATCCACTCCTATTACAATATCCAGCCCCATAGCCGTAAGGTAGTCGCTGGGGACAGGGTTGCAGACCGCCCCGTCGACGTAATAGTCGTCATCAATCTTCTGCGGTACGAAGATTCCGGGTATGGATATCGATGCCCTTATGGCCCTCCAGACGGGCCCTGAATCAAAGGCCACCTCCTCACCGGTCTTCACATTGGTAGCAATAGCTACGAAAGGAATCCTGGTGGCGGCAAAAGTTGCATTATTGGTAAGCTCCATAAGAAGCTTATTGACACGGTTTCCCCGCAATAGGCCTGAACGAGATGTAATGCCCAGGTCCAGATATCTGATGATGTCAGGCTGCCTTATAGAAACGGCCTTCTCAATCAGCTCGCGTGTGCTCATCCCGCATGCATACGCTCCGCCAACCATGGCCCCCGCGCTGCAGCCCACTATGGCGTCAATCGGAATTCCGCTGTCTTCAAACACCTTGATGACACCTATATGAGCAAGCCCTCTTGCTGCTCCTGAACCTAGAGCAAGCCCTACGGTCTTCCTGTCGAGGCCCTTCTTTGTCTTCTCGATCCTTTCCCTGGGTTCTTTTAGGTACCTGTCATCCGCAAGAACCCTTGCAATGCTGTCCAGCATTCAAATCACTCCAGTCTTCAGCTCAAGTATAAAAAAAGAAATGGGTCCCGTAAATCGGAACCCAAATGGTCGGAGCGGGGAGACTTGAACTCCCGACCTCTTGCACCCCAAGCAAGCGCGCTAGCCAAACTGCGCCACGCCCCGTAGATGACACAAACAATAATAACAGCATCACAGCCTGCTTTCAATCCTTTTTGGCGTGCAGATTTGTCCTTGCCTATTATATACTTATGTCAACCTAATCGATTATACATTCCAATGCACTATTGTATAGTGGTTTATATAGTAAATATAGGTTTACTATTATGTAATCTTAATAAAACATATGTCAATTTAAGGTCTCATGAACAGCGCCCAAAGCCGGGCAGTGGAAAGCAGATCCATCAAATTGTGCTTAATGATTGGAAGAAGAAGGCCATGGTTGCCGGAATTCACGTACTCCCAATACACCCTAGGGATAGCGCTGCCGGGGATGTCGTCTTCCCTATTCCAGTCGGACAGCTTAAGCACGTTCCTTTCAAGGGATTGAAGCGAACAGCTTGCCAGTTTATCCTTGAACCTCTTTCTTGCAGGTTTGAGCAAGTCGACTGATACGACTTCAGGGAAAGTGAGGTTGCAGTAGCTCATGCGCTTTACAATATACGGGATGTCGAAGCTGTCCCCGTTGAAAGTCATGAGCGTGGACTTGTCCTTTACGTGGGACAGTAGCTCAAGCAATATCGACGCTTCTTCTGAAGGGTTCCTTGCAAGCAATTGTGTACACCTTATGCCTTCCTCCCCCACTTTCAGAAGTCCGATCAGGAAGAGAGGCTCCATGTAACCAGACAGGCCGGTAGTCTCGATGTCAAGAAAGTTGATGCCGAAATATCGGTCCAAGGCTAGCTCGTCGAAATGCTCAAGGACGTTCTGTATCAGCACGTGTTTTCCGCCATCGTTGCTGTTGACGGAACCGGCAAGGTCCGCCCCCTCTAGCAGACCCTCATAATCAGTCATCACTTTACGTATGTGTACCTTACCTTATACATCGTATCGACTGTGCCGTTGGCCGGGACAGTAAGCTTTATCGTCGCGTACGGCCCTATCTTCCTCCATTCCCCTCCGATGTAGCTTATCAGTTCCCATTCCCCCGGGAACGTCTCTAGCAGCCTTACCTCGGTCGAGTACTTCGAAGTCGACCTTACCCTTATCCTGTAAGATTCCTCGTATGAGCTAGTGCCTACCAGCTTGCTGTCCAGCCTCTCCGCCTCCGCAGTTATTTCCGATGGAAGGTCGAGCCTTAGGAGAACAGCCTTGTTCGCGATGTGGACGTTCGAAGGCGGAAGAGCAGCGGCTGGTATCATCCCGTTTTCATTGCCCTCGAGGTATACGGCCATGGAAACGGATTCCGACGGCAGGCCCGCAAGGGCGTCATTGGCTGCGGTCTCAAGGTATATCTCCACTTTAAGCGGCTCTTTATTAACCTGCCTGCCGGAATATCCCTTGAGCCCGGTTCCCAGGGTGGATCCCGCGTAAGTCGTGAAGGCAATGTCCTTCAATTCCAGGATTGACATCCTGAGCTCGCCTTCCGCGGCGAGGTCCAGGGCCTGGCCGGCCGGCTTTATGATGCTCCATAGCTGTTCGCCTGCAATGCTGGTGGAATTGCCGGCGGCAATCCTGCCTTTTGTTCCGTAAAGCTGCAGCTCGGCCCCTTTATAATCTACTGCCGAGCTGTTCCTGACCGAGAGGAACAGCTGCATGTCGGCCTTCATGTCGCTGCCTGCCACCATGTAGCCTGAGACAGACCAGCTTATGCTCTTGGTCATGTAGGTGACCTCGAACACGGCCTTGCCGCCCTCGCTGGACAGCGCCTGCAGCCTGAGATGCTGCCTGCCGTCTGCGCCCTTGGACAGCAGGACCGACTCCAATGTGGCTGTTTTGTCCATGCTTCTTATTAGAAGGCTTCCCTCGAGCATGCCATCGTCGGCTAAACCCGCGTCCACAAGGGAGACTCCTGCGCTCAAATCCGCCTCCACAAGGAATGTCACCATGGCGGTGCCGTTGCTTGAAGCCAATATCCTCATCCCGTAGACCGAAGACTCGGCCGAGGGGCCCGTCCCCTGCGTGGGGGGAAGCCCTGCGGCCGGGCCTGCCGGCACAGTCTGTGCAGGGTCCGCGCTCGCCGAAGCGAGGCCCAATGACAGCAGCAGCGCAAACACCGTCGCGGCGAAAGCCGCCTTTTTCAGCATACTCATATCCTGCCCCTCCTCAAGGTTTCCTGGGCGAAACCGATCAAAGTCAGCTCCATCTGATGCCTGCTCAAGCCCCCCTGCATGTATGCCGTATATGGCGGGCGCATCGGGGCGTCGGCCGACAGCTCTATCGAAGAGCCCTGGATGAAGGCGCCTGCAGCCATCACGACATCGTCCTCGTAACCCGGCATGAAGCCTGGGACGGGCACTGCTTTCGCGTCCACCGGAGAGCCGGCCTGGACCGCCCTGATGAATTGCAGAAGCTCTTCCCTGTCCTCGAATTCTATGCGTACGACTGAATCTCCCCTCGGTTCCATGGGCTTCGGGTCGACGCTGTAACCCAGAAGCGAGAGGAAGCACGATGCGAAGGCCGATGAGCACATGGCTTCGCATGTTATCATGGGGGCGAAATACAACCCTTGGGCCAGGAGCCTGTTCATCCCCAGCGTCGGACCGCAATGGGAGCCGAGCCCGGGCGCCGTCAGCCTTGACGCCGCCTTCTCTACCAGGTCCGCCCTGCCTGCCACATAGCCCCCCGCTGGAGCTATTCCCCCGCCGGGGTTCTTTATCAGAGACCCGGCTATGAGGTCTGCCCCCGCAGCCGTGGGCTCAATTTCCTCGGTGAACTCGCCGTAGCAGTTGTCCACTATAACGGCTGCGTTTGGATTAGAATCCTTTACCGTCCTGGCGATCTTCCCTATCTCCGCAACCGAAAGCGGCTTCCTCCTGGAGTAGCCCCTCGACCTCTGGACAAGCACGGCGTCCGCCCCGCAGGCCTCCTTGGCTATTCCTTCATAGTCTGGCTCGCCGTCGGCCTCCGGCTGGACTTCGACGTAGGACACCCCGAATTCCCTCAGCGACCCGTAACCCTGTTTCCCGGATATTATCCCTACCAATGTGTCATATGGCTTGCCGAAGGCTGCCATGAGCCTTCCTCCTGGCCTCAGGACCCCGAACAAGGCGAGCGAGATTGCGTGCGTACCGGACACGATCTGGTGCCTGACAAGCGCCGCCTCGGTCCCGACGATGTCGGCGAACGCCACTTCTATTGCCTCCCGGCCTGAG
>JAGOKM010000076.1 GCA_017994615.1 Bacillota bacterium
CAAAGACTACTCAACAGACCCTCCCCAGGAGATCGAAGTGCCATTGGACCAGGCGAAAAGCGCAGCGAAGAACGCGGAACTCTACTATTCGATGTACAACCGTAGCAGGAGGGCCGTAAAGGCGCTGGCCGACCTGGTCGAATCGTCCTCCCGGGAGGTCGAATACCTGGAAAGGGTGAAGGACGCGCTCGAAAGGGCGGAGGACCCGAACGTGGTTTCCCAGATCCAGGAGGAGCTCGAATGCGCAGGCTACCTTGCGGCGAAGAGTAAGCCGGCTGCCAGGGGCAAGAAGCCGGGGCCGGCGCTGCCTGCGGAATATACCCTCTCAAGCGGGCACAAGGCGCTGGTGGGCAGGAACAACGCCCAGAACGACCTGCTGACGTTCTCGATCGCAAGCCCCTGGGACCTCTGGTTCCATGTGAAGGGGGCGCCCGGCTCGCACGTCGTCCTGAGGCGGCAGAAGGGAGAGGCCGTGCCCGATTCCGCCCTGGACGAGGCCATGAAGCTGGCCCTCGCAAACTCATCCCTGAGACACCAGGGAAAGGGCGAGGTCGACTGCACGGAGGTCAGGAGGGTGAAGAAGATTAAAGGCGGCCTTCCCGGCGCCGTCACTTTCACGGACCAGAAGACCGCCCTCGTGAAGCTCTAGGTGCTACCTTGTCGCCTTGAAGGCGTGGGGATGCATCCTCTCCAGCAGCATCGAAGGTTTCATTGAGCCTGCCGACAGGTATCCCCTCCCCTCGTATACGTACAGGTCGGTGCCGAGCAGCGCCGAACCGTCCGACAGCCTATGGAGCAGCTCCGAACCGTCCGCGCGGCCCATGGGTGCGGGCCTTGAATCCGTGATCCTCATCGGCACCACCTCCGCTTCGGGCGGCCTCCCCTTCTCCAGCCTGATGAGGGCTATAATGCTCTCTGTGGTCCTCGGCTTCTTCTGATCGAAGACGAAGTTTCCGAGCGAATAGAACACTATCCCGGACTTATATGCTTCGAAGGGTTGCAGGACGTGGGGATGATGCCCCAGGACCACGTCAGCGCCGGCGTCTATGGCGGCGTGGGCCCTTTCCACCTGCTTTGCATTCGGCATCGTCATGT
Organism: Bacillota bacterium; assembly: GCA_017994615.1. GTDB lineage: Bacteria > Bacillota > DTU025 > DTU025 > MWDF01 > MWDF01. The sequence continues at coordinate 1,096 of JAGOKM010000076.1, forward strand.
ACTCGTCCCCCCAGTGGACTGATACCACCACGAAATTGGAAAGTAACTTCAACCTCCTGATGTCCTCCTCCATGAACGCCCTTATGGCAGGCGCCATGCCCGGTTCATCGGCCGATGCCGCGAAAGTCCTCCTGTATTCAGGAGTCCAGAATATGTCCCAGAAGTCCGAATAGGCCAGGAACCCCACCTTTAGCCCTTTTATCTGAAATATCCTGCCGAGCCTGGCAGCTTTCAGGTCCTTGCCCGCCCCGACGTGCATTATCCCCGCTTCATCCAGGTGCGACAGTGTATCGAGCAGCGATACCTCGCCGTAGTCCATGATGTGGTTGTTGGCTGCGGACACCATGTCGATGCCGGCTTCCTTTAGAAGCGGCAGCCTTTCCGGGCTTGTCCTGAACCATATGCCTTTGCCCGGCATCCTCGATCCCCTGTAAGAAACCGAGGTCTCAAGGTTCACGAAGGCGATGTCCGCCAACCTGAGGATCTCCCCCGCGCCCGAGAAGGCCCAGCCCTCTCCCCTCTCGTGAAGGGCTAAGGCCACACCCCTGTCGAGCATGGTGTCCCCTGCCGCGGCGATCAGGCATGAGGGATTAGCGGCGGTCTTGAAGGGCGCCTGTTTCCATGCGCCCCGGGCAGAACCCAAGGCCGCGAGCAAAAGCGTCGCGGCCAGGGGGGCGATGATGTGTTTGAGCCTCTTTCCTATTCCCGGCCCTTCCTTCCGAACCTGTCGAACACCTCGTCTACGTGGGCGAGGTGCCTGCCGTAGTCGAAGCACTCGTCAAGCTGCTTTAGGGTGAGCCTCTTGGAGATCTCCGGGTCCTCTTCGCAGAGCTTCCTGAAGGGCGTCCCGTCCTCCCAGGACTTCATGGCGTTGCGCTGCACCACCGCGTAGGCGTCGTCCCTGGCCATCCCCGAATCCACCAGCTTCAGCAGCACGGTGCCCGAGAATACCAGGCCGCCTGTGGATTCAAGGTTCCTGAGCATCCTGTCGGGCCTTACCACAAGGCCTTCGACGACCCAGGTGAACTTCCTTGTCACATAGTCCGCCAGTATCGTGCAGTCAGGTATTATCACCCTCTCTACGCTGGAATGGGAGATGTCCCTCTCGTCCCACAGGGCTATGTTCTCCATCGCAGCGAGGTGGTTGCCCCTTAAGAGCCTCGCCATCCCGCAGATCCTCTCGCATGTTATGGGGTTCTTCTTGTGCGGCATCGCCGAGGACCCCTTCTGGCCCTTGCCGAAAGGCTCCATAAGCTCGGATATCTCTGTCCTCTGCAGCGTGCGGACAGTGGTGGCGAACTTCTCGAGGGAGCTTCCTAGAAGCGCAAGCGCGCCCGTGACGGCGGCATACCTGTCGCGCTGTATGATCTGCGACGACACCTTGGCGGGCTTGAGCCCAAGCTTCTCGCATACGTACTCCTCAACGAAGGGCGGCACCCCGGCATAGGTGCCCACGGGGCCCGATATCTTCCCCACGGCCGCCTCCGCGCGCGCGGCCATTATCCTCCATTTGGACCTTTCGAGCTCCGAGTGCCAGTTCAGGAGCTTAAGGCCCAGGGTAGTGGGCTCCGCGTGCACGCCGTGCGTGCGCCCCATCATGATTGTCCGTTTGTGCTCCAACGCCTTTTCATATACCGCATCCATGAGCCTGTCGAGGCTCACGATTATGATGTCCAGCGCCTCTGCCATGTTGACCGCCATCGCCGTGTCGAGCATGTCGGAGCTCGTCATGCCGAGGTGGAGGTGCTTCGCCGGCTCTCCGAGCTGCTCGGATACGGCAGTAAGGAAGGCTATGACGTCGTGGTTCGTCACCCTTTCTATCTCCGCCACCCTTTTTGGGTCGATCCTGACGGGCGCTTTCAGCGCCTCGACGTCCGCCTTCGGGACGCGCCCCAGAATGGACCACGCCTCGGCCGAGAGGACCTCGACTTTAAGCCATGTCTGGAACCTGTGGTCGTCCTCCCATATCGCCTTGATCTCGGGGTATCCGTACCTGTCTATCATTCAAACACCTCCGCAGCGGCTGCGCAGCACCCTCAACGCCTCTTTGAACTCCTGCCCCGGTTCGGATCGGAAGCTCATCATCCTGCCGTCGGCCGGATGGTCGAACTCCAGCTGCGCCGCATGCAGCGCCTGCGAGCCCAATCCCAGCTCCCCCGGCTTCCCGCCGTATTGCGGGTCCCCCGCCACCGGATGCCCTATGTAGCTCAGATGCACCCTGATCTGGTGCGTGCGGCCCGTCATAAGCTTGAGTTCCAGCAGCGTGTAGCCGTCGAACCTCTCCAAGACCCTGAAGGCGGTCGCCGCCGGCCTTCCGAACTGGTCCGCCGCCATCTTCTTCCTGTCGTTAGGACTTCTACCGATGGGCACTTCAATCCTTCCCTGGTCCTCGCTGAAGGACCCTTTCGCTATCGCAAGGTAGGTCCTTTTGACCTTCCTTGCAGCCAGGTCCGCCGAAAGCCTTATGTGCGCCCTGTCGTTCTTGGCCACGACCATGAGCCCGGACGTGTCCTTGTCCAGCCTGTGGACTATCCCGGGTCTTTCTTCCCCTCCGATGGAGGAGAGCATGCCCTGCCTGCCCAGAAGGGCGTTCACAAGGGTGCCCGAGCTCCTGCCCGCCCCGGGATGCACGGCCAGCCCCTTGGGCTTGTCGATCACTATCAGGTCGTCGTCCTCGTAGACCACGGTAAGGTCAATGCCCTCGGGCCTTATCCCCGAAGCTCGGGGAGACTCAGGCACCTCCACCTGGACGACATCGCCGGCGACCAGCCTGTATGAGGGCTTGGAGCGCCTTCCGTTGACGAGCACGGACCCTGCTTCGATGAGCTTCTCTGCAAAAGAGCGCGAAGGGGCCAGAGACCCCTTCGCCAAGTATGTGTCCAGCCTCAGCCCCGCATCGTCAGGGCCGCAGGCGGCAGACCGGGTCATGCCCTGGAGTTCCTCTTACCCAGCTCTATTGCGAGCACGCCCACCGACGCTATGAACGTCACGATGGCGAACACCTGGGCGAGGCTGAGCGGCGCGAAGTAGTCCCTGGGCCCCACCCTGAAGAACTCGATGACGAACCTGCCGGCCGAGTACATCGCGATGTACAGCCAAAGCAGCAGGCCCTTGAGCTTCTGGGACCTGAAGAACAGGAACAGCAGCACCGCGAACATCAAAAAGCCAAGTATCGACGAATAAATCTGCGTCGGGTGCCTGAGCACGCTGCCGGGTCCGCAGGCGAGCGCCCAAGGCAGGTCCGACGGGAGGCCGTAGCAGCAGCCGTTGGCGAGGCAGCCAAGCCTCACTATGCCGTAGCCGAGGGTGACCACTATGGCGCCGACGTCCGAACCGTCGGCGAAGCTTACCTTGCGCGCCTTCGTGAACAGCCAGCCGGTCAATATGCCTCCTACGACGCCTCCTATGAAGGACAGCCCGCCGTCCCTGAGGTATATTATGCTGATCGGGTCGTTCGCATACTGGCTCCAGTTCAGGGCCACGTAAAGGATCCTTGCCGTCAGTATCGACACGATGCATATGATGAGAGCGGCGTCTATTACGGTGTCGCCCTTGATGCCCCTCTTCTTGGCGAGCAGCACTGCGACCACGGTGCATATCACGAAAGCCACTGCAAGGGAGACTCCCCATGTCAGTATAGGGTAGTTTGCGATCTTGAATAACGTCGGGTACAAAACAACTCCTCCTCTCGACTACGAAGCACGAAACATGGAATAGATGAATACCAGGGTCCCCAGGACCAGCAGCGCGTCGGCGAAGTTGAACACCTGGAAAAGCGGCACCGCCGGAACCTCAAGGAAATCCACCACTGCGCCCGTCCTTGCACGGTCGATGAAGTTCCCGACGGAGCCTGCCAGCATCATCGCTGCGGCGACCCTGGTGTATGATCCCATCCTCCAGACGCTCGGCCAATATGCCAGCACGCCTGCGGCGAACAGGACCGTTACGCCCATTATGAACAGCCGCTTGCCGCTCATTATCCCGAAAGCCGCCCCCTCGTTGTAAATGAGGGTGAACCTGAGCAGCCGGCCCAGCGGCGTGGCGACCGTGGTGTAGGGCCTTATCAGCGCCTCGGCTACGAACTTCGAGGCCTGGTCGGCCGCTACGAGCAGGGCGAGCGCCTTCATGAGCCAGCCATACATCGAAGGGACCGCCCTTTCAGGGCCCCTGCCATCGTCTTCACCGCACAAACCCGATTTTATCACAGCTTGACCTGCCCTTCAATAAAAACGCCTCACAGGCTGTAGTCTATGCCGGAGGTGGCCTCGAAGTCTTCGATGAGCTGCCTGTAGACCTCAAGGTAGCCTTTCATCCTTGCCCTGAGCGCCGATTCCTGCGACGCGAGGTCTGCAAGCCGCCTTTCGGCTGCCCTGAGCTTCTCTTCGGCCGCGGCAGCCAGCCTAGCCGCGTCCGCCTCTGCCCCGCTGATGATGGCCGCGGCCTCGGACTCGGCGGCGCGCCTTGACTCCTCGGCGACCTTCTGCGCCATAGCAAGTATTCCCTTTATGCTCTCAGCCAGATCCGCCTCCTGCCCGGGCGCTGGATGTGTGGGCGGCCCTCCAGCTGCAGGCCTGTCCGGGGCTGCCCCGTAGGACTCGGCCTCGGTTTTCGCCTGCTGGGGTTCCTGGCGCGCGGGCCTTGCTTCGGCAGGCTCCAGCTCCTCCGGCTTCGGGGGCACTATGGCGTCGCTCCCGCAGTTCTTCCTGTAATACCTGAAAAGCGTCTCGTAATCCTTCTGCAGCAAGCTGAGGAACTCGTCCACCTCGGACCTGTCGTATCCTCTCATTCTGACCGAGAATTCCTTGTTCAGCAGCTCCAGCGGCGTAATCATGCATCCACCTCCTACTGGGCCGAATATTTCGTCATCCTTACGGAAATGCGCCCTTTCCTGGTCACGGGGCCCTCCTCGTCCAGCACTATCCTGCCCCTGCCCTTGATTATGATAACGTCGCCCTGCCTCACTTTGGCTGCGGGGTCGGTGACCGTCCTGCCGTTGAGCTTGGCGCGCCCCAGCTCTATCTCCGCGGCGAGCCTCGTCCTGCTGGCCGGGAAGCCGCATGCCGCTAAGGCGTCCAGCCTCATGGAGCCCACCGAGGACCTTATCTCCTTTTTTGACTGGCCCGGGAAGGCGAGCTCGAATGGGTCCGCCTCCTCTGCCTCTGCCGGGAAGCCCTGCACCGTTATGCCCCTTGCCAGCATCCTCGCGGCAGCCCGGCCCTCAGCGACGACACCCACGCCCTTGCCTGAGCGGAAAACGTCCCCCAGCTCGCTCTCC
>JAGOKM010000077.1 GCA_017994615.1 Bacillota bacterium
CCCTTATTATGTCCGCAAACACCCTGTCCTTGAGCGACGCCATGCACATCTCTGGGTTCAGCGTGACCACATAGCCGCCTTCCGCGCCTATGAGCTTCATGCAAGCGTCCGCCGCGGCATTAAGGCCTATCGTGTCTACTTCAAGCCCGAATATCCTCGCCTTCTTCCAGCCCATCAGCTTTCCGCCCTCCTGACCATCTGCGCTGCCGCGTCTGCCGCCCTTGCAGCTATCTGGGCGATGGAATCGGCTATCTTCCTTCTCGACTCCGGGAGCTCGGAAAGGAAGGCCCTGAGCTCGCCCTCGCCCCTGTCCATCAGCTCCTCGACCTTCACATACCTTCCCAGTGGCATCATCTCGTACAGGGCGTCGACCTTCGGGTCGTAGCTTATGCCGAAGGCGGGCACTGCCTGCGACGCCGAGATTATAAGGCTGTGGAGCCGCATGCCAACGGTGGCCCCAGCCATCCTGATCAGCCCTGCTGCGACCCTCGGATGGAAGTCGCACGGAACCACGGGGAAACCTTCCCGGCAAGCGCCGGAAAGGGCCTCCAGCGGCCCCATGTCGGCATCAGGCTGCAGGGCCAGCCCGACCGGGAAGAAGCCCCCGTCCCTCAGGACGCCGACCATCCTGGAAAGCGATTCCATCCCAGCGTCCAGGCCCTTCCACGGCCTCAGGCTCAATACGGCGATCCTTCCGGAGCAGGCCTTGAGCGCGTCCGCCGTCTGCCTGCCGCAGCATCCTTCCACAGCCTTCAGTACATCTTCTAAGGACGCCGGCCTGATGGCGAAGACGGGGTCGGAGGCGAGGATGACGTCGCGGCGGGCGACGCCGATTTCCTCAAGCAGCCTCAGCGAGCCGGGGTCGCGGACGCTTACGCTTGATGCGCCCTCGACGGCGGCCTTCGCGAACCATCTCACCCATCCCCTCTTCAAGGGCCCCACGCCGTTGGCGTACACGGCATACTTGCGCCCGGCAAGCCTTGCAAAAAGCATGAGCGCGATGTAATACATGGCCGACGCGGCAGACGTAACGTCCTGAAGCAGGCTGCCCCCGCCGGAGACGTAAAGGTCGCATGCCGCGATCTCGCGAAGCGCTGCAAGCCCCATCCTCCCGGCTGACCTTACTCCGTAGACCCTCCCGGTATACCCCGGATCGCCCGAAAGCACCGTTATCTCCGAACCCGGCGCCGCTTTCGATATCTCCTCCAGGGCGCAAGCCAGGACCGCCTCGTCCCCGGCGTTACCCATGCCGTAGTAGCCGTTTATGACGATCCTCTTAAGTTTCATCTGGCGCGCCACCTGCCAGAGGCCGCCTTGACAACTGCCTTGAGGACGGCGGATGCAACCAGCCCGAAGGCCAGCCCCAGGGCCAGTCCCAGCAAGGTCCTCTGCATCGTCGCCGCCACCGGCGTATGAAGGTGCATGAATGTGTTGACCATAGATACCTGCCCGACCATTCCGAGCACGAAGGCCGCCATGCTGAGGGCGACCGGCCAGCTTCCCAACATGAACCCGGCAGCTATGAGCGCAGGGTGCCCTATGAAGACCTCTTTGCTCCTCGGCCTGTATACCAGCAGTTTCTCCAGCAGCTGCCTTGCCGTCGCCTCGAACCCGGTGACGAGCGCCGGGTTGGAGTTGCCGGACCTCAGCAGCATGTAGATGCCGGCAAGCCCGGCCATGCCGACGACCGCCGCATGCCACCAGCGTATGGGCTCCATCCCGAGGACGGCCGCCTCCTTGACGAGGCTTCCGGCGTCGGGGATGCCCTTCCTTCCGGGGGCCAGCGCCCAGAACGCGACGAGCGCAAACCCCAGCGGCAGGGCCTGTGCCAGCTTTACTCCAATGAAGAGGCCAACTCCGAGCATGTGGGCCGTGTCTGCGACAGGCGCCGCGAGCATGAGGCCCCCCGCGACTGAGGCGGCCGACGCCGCGGCCCAGCCCAGGACCGACTTTCCCATGTTGCCGGATCCGGACTTCCTCATTATCGAAAGCCATGCTGCAGCCCCCAGGCAGGGCATCGAGACCGCCGCGATGAAAGGTATGGCCGAGGCGCCCAGGCCGCCGGGGGATATCAACATCATCGCCATCTGGGCCAGGGCTGCCAAGGCCGCAAGGGCGCCTGCCAGGCGCGCCCCCAACGGCAGCAATATAAGGTATGCAGCAGCGGAGCTGCCCAGAGCTATGGCGTACAGGAGCGTTTCCCTGTCGATCCCCGTATCATGAGGCGGGGCGTCCATCCTGCCCAGCTCAAAGCCCGCCTCCCTGACTGAAGCGGCCACTTTGCCGACGTATCCGAGGTTGTGCTGCGAAGGATCGGAGTCGGCGCCCGAGGCCCTGTACGGCCTGATGTAGAGAAGGCGCATGGACCTTTCCCGCACAGCCCTTACGAAACGTTCGACAGCCGTCTCCTCGGGCATCCCCTTGGCCAGCTCCTCGGGCGTTATGCTGTGCACGCGGATGATGCGAGGGGACATCCCTGCTGAGAGGGCATCCATCCCGAGCTGGCCGGCGAACTCGACCTGCCCGAGCACTGCGCCCGCAGACTTGAGGGCCTCCGCTACGCCGTCCATCCTGTTGGGGAACCCGCCTACCTGCTTTTCGGCGAATATCACGGGGGTCATGTCGCCTATCGAGCCCGATATCGCCTTCACCCAGCCCTCGTCGAAGCCGGCGAAGGCCGAAAGCCTCAGGACCACATCGAAGCCAGCGCCTTTCACCAGGGCGACGGCATAGTCGTTGGGCCCTATGTTCACGGACCTCAGGGCCTCATAGGACAGCCCCGAGACCTCATAGCCGCCGACAAGCGGCCTTGCCATGCCCGAGAAGCGCTCGCCGGCCCTTTCGAAGAGCATGACCGCGGAAATCCTGTCGTTCGGCTTCACAAGGTACTTAAGGTTGGGGCCGTCCGGGGCAAGCTGGCCTATGTCGATGTAACCGGCATCCTCGAGCCAGCCTAGGCTGGCCTCTGAGACAGCCACCGACGTCGCGCCGGCCTCCCTCAATGCCTTCCAGTATCCGAGGGGCCCTTCGGCGGACTGGTTGGCCAGGGTCGAGAAGTCGTCGTAGTCCAGGCAGACCTCCACCGTCCTGTAGGACGATTCCCTGACGTTCCTGTCGTATGCGGCCCAGGCCGAGAGCGCGGCCGCTGCAAGGACCGCCGCAACTGCTGCCATGGCCCAATACCTTGAAGTACCCTTGGCCATCAAGACACCTCCTGCGGGTTACGCCCTCTGGGCGCTCGCCACTTTCATCTTGAGGTAAGCCTCTATGAGCTCGTCGAGCCCCCCGTCCATTACGTAGTTGATGTCGCCGGTCTCCCATCCAGTCCTGTGGTCCTTCACCATCGTATATGGCTGGAAGACGTAGGAACGGATCTGGCTGCCCCACGCTATCTCCATGTGGTCCCCCCTCATCTCGGCAAGCTTCCTCTCCTGCTCCTCGCGCTGCTTCTCGACGAGCCTCGATTTGAGTATCCTCATGGCGACTTCCTTGTTGTTGTACTGCGACCTCTCGTTCTGGCAGGCGACGATTATGCCGGTGGGGATGTGGGTTATCCTGACGGCCGAGTCCGTCTTGTTCACATGCTGGCCGCCGGCGCCCCCGGACCTGTAAGTGTCTATCTTCAGGTCCTCGGGGTTTATCTCCACTTCCGTCTCCTCGATCTCTGGGATGACGTCCACCGAGACGAAGGAGGTGTGCCGCCTGGCGGAAGCGTCGAACGGCGAGATCCTCACCAGCCTGTGCACGCCCTTCTCTGACTTCAGGTATCCGTAGGCGTTCTCGCCCTTTATGAAGACTGTGGCGCTTTTGAGCCCCGCCTCGTCTCCTGGCAGGTAGTCGGCGACCTCGATCTCGTAGCCGCTCCTTTCGGCCCATCTGGAGTACATGCGGTAGAGCATCTGGGCCCAGTCGTTGCTCTCGGTGCCGCCTGCCCCGGGGTGTATCGAGATGATGGCGTTTCCGGAGTCGTACTCGCCCGACAGCATGTTTGCCATCTCGGCGTGCTCGACTTCCTTGGCGAGCGACCTTGCCATCGCGAGGCATTCTTCTATGGCGTCCTGGTCGTCCTCCTCGTCGGCCATCTCTGCCAGCGCCTCGACGTCTTCGAGCTTGGACTTAAGGCCGGTGTACTTCGCCACGTGCTTTTCGATCTCGGATATGCGCTGCATAAGGGCCTGGGCCGCTTCCCTGTCGTCCCAGAGGCCAGGGGCCGCCGCCTGTACGTGCAGCTCGTCGAGCTTCTTGAGCTTCTCGTCGATGAGAAGGTAGCCTTTCATCTGCTCTATGCGGCTTCTTAGTTCCTCTATGGGTGTCGAAAGCTCTGCTCTCATGTGCTGGCTGTTGAACCTCCCGGGGTTATTTGCCTATCCCGCAGCATTTCTTGTACTTCTTCCCGCTGCCGCAGGGGCAAGGGTCGTTCCTGCCGACCTTGTCCTTCGCCTTCTGCGGCTCCTTCGGGCCCTCGGCGGCCCTGTTGGTGGCGGCGTTCCTGAACACGGACTTCTGGGGCGGCGGCTCGGCCGCCTCGCCCTCCTCGCGGAACCTCACCCTCATTATGAGCTTGATGAAGTCCTCGCCTATCGACTGCATCATGTCGTTGAACATGTTGAAGGCTTCCTTGCGGTACTCCAGGAGCGGGTCCCTCTGGCCGTAGGCCCTCAGGCCTATGCCCTCTTTGAGTATCTCTATGTTCGACAGGTGGTCTACCCACTTGTTGTCCATGATGTACATCATCAGCGCCCGCTCCAGCGCCCTCATGCGGTCCGGCCCGACTTCGGCCTCCCTGGCCTCGTAGAAGGACGATATGGCGCCGTCGACCTTATCTATCAAGCCCTTCCAGTCGGCCGACTTCAGCAGCGACGGGTCCACCCTCTTGCCGATGAGCTCGCTCATCTGCCCCGCAAGGCCCTCAAGGTCCCAGTCTTCGGGGTAGGTCTTCTCGTCCGCGAACGCCCTCGCGAGCCCCTCGGCCGTCTTCTTGCACAGCTCGACCGACCTCTGCTTTATGTCCTCGCCCCTTAGGATCATGTCCCTCTGGGCGTAGATCGCCTCCCTCTGCTTGTTCATCACGTCGTCGTACTGCAGAAGGTGCTTCCTCATTTCGAAGTGCCTGGACTCGACCCTCTTCTGGGCGGCTTCAATCTGCTTGGACAGCTGGCTGTGCTCTATCGCGTCGCCCTCGTTCCAGCCGATCATGCCGAGTATCTTCCCTATGTTCTCCCCGCCGAACAGCCTCATGAGGTCGTCGTCCATGGCCACGTAGAACCTGGAGGAGCCCGGGTCCCCCTGGCGGCCGGAACGGCCCCTGAGCTGGTTGTCTATGCGCCTGCTCTCGTGCCTTTCGGTGCCTATCACATGCAGGCCGCCCAGTTCGGCCACCCCTTCGCCCAGCACTATGTCGGTGCCGCGGCCCGCCATGTTGGTGGCTATCGTCACGGCCCCCTTCTGGCCGGCGAGCTTTATGATCTCGGCTTCCTTCTCGTGGTATTTGGCGTTCAGCACCTGGTGCTTTATGCCGCGGCGCTTGAGCATCTCGGAGAGCATCTCGTTCTTCTCGATGCTGACAGTTCCCACCAGCACCGGCTGCCCCCTCTTGTAGCACGCCTCTATCTCGTCGACTATCGCTGCGTACTTCGCCTTCTGCGTCTTGAAGACCGCATCGGGGTGGTCGACCCTTATCATCGGCTTGTCCGTGGGTATCTCCACCACATCCAGGCCGTAGATGCTGCGGAACTCGTCCTCCTCGGTCTTGGCGGTGCCGGTCATGCCGGCCAGCTTCTCGTACATCCTGAAGTAGTTCTGGAAGGTGACCGTCGCCATGGTGCGGTGCTCTTCCTGTACCTTCACGCCCTCCTTGGCCTCTATGGCCTGGTGGATGCCGTCCGAGTAGCGGCGCCCGTGCATGAGCCTTCCGGTGAACTCGTCCACTATTATCACCTGGCCGTCGGGGGTGACGATGTAATCGCGGTCCCTCTTGAACAGAGCCTTGGCCTTCAACGCGGCCTGGGCGTGGTGCATGAGCTCTATGTTCTCCTCGTCGTAGAGGTTCTCCACGTTTATCCTTCGCTCTATCTTCTCTATGCCGGGCTCGTTGATGGCGACGGTCCTCGCCTTCTCGTCGACTGTATAGTCGACATCGGGCTCGAGCATCTGCGCGATCCTTGCGAATGTGGCGTATCTGGGCCCCGAATCCTCTGCGGCCCCGGAGATTATAAGGGGGGTCCTTGCTTCGTCTATGAGGATTGAGTCCACTTCGTCGACTATCGCGTAGTGGTGCTTCCTCTGCACCCTGTGCTCCATGGTGGTGAC
>JAGOKM010000008.1 GCA_017994615.1 Bacillota bacterium
GGGCTATTACGAGAGGACGGGCTGCGTCCTTCACGGTATGTACCCGTGCTGGAAACTGGCCTGGCTGACAAGTCCAGGGCAACAGGGGCTGAAAGGCGCTTCTTACGTGATGAGCCAGCTGGAATGGCTCTACATGTCGCTTACCGGGGAAAGGGCGGCTTCGACGTGCCTGGCATCGGGAAGCGGGCTTATGAACGCCCGCACGCTGGGATGGGACGATATGGCAGTCGCGTCGGCTGGGATAACGAAGGGCATGCTCTCTCCCCTCAAAGACCTGTTCCATATGGGCCGGCTCTCCCGGGCTGCAGCCGGGTGCTGCGGGCTCAAGGCGGGGCTTCCCGTATCCGTGGGAGGCGCGGACGGAGCGATGAACCAGCTTGCCGTAGGAGGCTCGGACGCAGGCGTAATGTCGGTATCGGTCGGGACCAGCGGCGCTTTAAGGAGGCTTTCGCCGGTTCCTATGATTGCGAAAAAGCCCTCAACATGGTGTTACAATGTGTCATCGAAGGCCTGGATCGCGGGCGCTGCCGTCAACAATGCCACCAACTGCCTGGACTGGCTGATCAGGTCGCTGGGGAAGTCTCCCGGGGACGTGCGGGCCTATGAAGAGCTTGACTCGGCGGCGTCTTCTGTCGACAGGGAATCCGCCCCGATATTCCTTCCGTTCATTTTCGGCGAGAGGTGCCCAGGCTGGCAGGAGAACAGAAGGGGAGGGTTCTACGGCATCTCCCCGAAGCACGGCCCGGGGGCACTTTACTATTCGATTCAGGAAGGCATACTTTTCAACATGCTTCAGTGCTACAGGATACTCGAAAGCCTGGCAGGGGAACCGGGAAGGATCGTAATCTCCGGCGGCATTACCAGGTCGGACAGCTGGGTGAGGATGGCGGCAGACATACTCGGCATGAGGCTCGAGGCCACCGGCGCCGCGAACGACTCGACTGTGGGGGCGGCCCTTGTGGCGCTTGCGGCCCTTGAGGGCAGGGACGGCCTGGGCGAGGTGGACGCAGAGCCGTCCGCCGTGTACCTTCCGAGGCACGAGAACATGGGGCTTTTCTCGTCCAGGTATGAGAGGTACCTGGAGCTATACGAAGCGACAAGCCCCAGATAGCGCTGGAGGCGGAACAATATATCCCCTGTCGGGCGGAGGTAGACATGGAAGAAGTAGCCATCAAGGCTGACGACATCGGCATAGACAGCATAGAAAGCTCGCTGGAGGGCTGGCTGGAAGGCAGGACGGCAGGGGTGAGGAAGGTGCTGCTGCTGCCGCCGGATTACACAAGGAGCATGTCTGCGGCGGGCCCCATCACAGCCATGCTCTACAGGATGCTCAAAGACAGTTTCGAGGTCGACGTGATGCCGGCCCTGGGGACCCATGAGAGGGTGAGCGACGAGGAGAGGCTGAAGATGTTCGGCCTGGAAATCCCCGCCGAGAGGTTCCTCGTGCATAACTGGCGCACCGAAGTGGCCGACATCGGGGAAGTGCCGTCGGCCTTCGTCAGGCAAGCCTCCGAGGGCAAGCTCGACTACCCTATAAAGGTCCAGGTAAACAGGCGGCTCGTCGACGGCACCTACGGGCTCATCATCTCCATAGGCCAGGTGGTGCCGCACGAAGTAGCCGGGATGGCGAACTACACTAAGAACGTGCTCGTCGGATGCGGCGGCAAGGAGATGATCGACAAGACGCATTTCCTCGGCGCGGTATATGGCCTCGAGAGGTTGATGGGGCGCGACCATTCGCCTGTGAGGCAGGTGTTCGATTACGCAGAGGAGAGGTTCCTCAAAGGTGTCCCCCTGCAGTATTTCCTCACAGTTGTAAGGCAGGAGGGGGGAAGGGGGGTAATCAAGGGGTTCTTCGCCGGCAGGCAGAGGAGGCTCTTCGAAGAGGCGGTCGCCTTGAGCAGGGCCTACAACTTCGACCTCTTGGACGAACCGCTGGAGAAGGTGGTCGTCTACCTGGACCCGGAGCATTACAAGAGCACATGGCTCGGCAACAAGGCCATATACAGGACCAGGATGGCGATTGCAGACCGCGGGGAGCTCATTGTCATTGCCCCCGGGGTCAGGCATTTCGGAGAAGATCCGGGGATGGACAAGCTGATCAGGAAATATGGTTACAAGGGCACGGAATACGTCCTTGAGGCCGTGAAGCAGAACGAGGACCTAAGAGGCGGGCTATCGGCCGCAGCGCATCTTATCCACGGCTCATCCGAGGGAAGGTTCGGCATAACTTACTGCCCAGGTAAACTTACGAGGGAAGAGGTCGAAGGCGCGGGGTTCGGTTACATGGACCTGGGAGAAGCGCTGCGGAGGTACGACATAAAGGCGATGAAACAGGGCATGAACGACATGGGGGCGGAGGGCAGGGTCTTCTATGTGGCAAACCCTTCACTCGGCCTGTGGGCACTGTCGAAGCATTTCGAGGCCTGACGCAAGGCCGGAAAGGTGGAACTGGCATGGGTTATGACATAGGCCTCATCGGCCTCGGGGTGATGGGGCAGAACCTGGTCCTGAACATGGCCAGGAACGGCTACAGGGTATGCGTATACAACAGGACTGCGTCTGTCACTGAGGATTTCATGAAAGGCGAAGCCAAAGGCAATGCCAACATCAAGGGCTGTTTCGACCTCAAGGAGCTGGTAGGGAACCTCTCTGCGCCCAGGAAGGTCATGCTGATGGTAAAGGCAGGCGGGGCCGTGGATGCGGTCATCTCACAGCTTTATGACGTGCTGAGCCCGGGGGACGTAATCATCGACGGCGGCAACTCGTTCTTCAAGGACACCCAGAGGCGCTTCGCGGAGGTCGAAGCGAAGGGCTTCTTCTATCTAGGCACTGGAGTTTCGGGCGGGGAAGAGGGCGCTTTGAAGGGACCCAGCGTAATGCCAGGAGGGTCAAGGAGGGCGTTCGAGCTTGTGGGCAAGCTGCTCACCGACATCTCGGCGAAGGCGCCGGACGGCACTCCATGCTGCAGGTACCTTGGCCCCGGAGGGGCTGGCCATTTCGTGAAGATGGTCCACAACGGGATAGAATACGTCGACATGCAGATAATCGCCGAAGTGTACCACGTCATGAGGGACATGCTGGGCATGGACGCGAAGGCCATCGCATCGGTCTTCAATGAGTGGAACAGAGGGCCTCTCGAATCCTATCTGATAGAGATCACCTCGAAGGTCCTGGAGAAGGTGGATGACAAGACGGGCAGGCCGCTGGTCGACGTAATCAAGGACAGGGCGGCCCAGAAAGGGACGGGCATCTGGACGGCGCAGGAGGCGCTGCTTTTGGGGACGCCGGCTCCCAGCCTGGCCGAGGCCGTGTTCGCAAGGAACATCTCCGCCGAGAGGGAGACAAGGTTGAAGGCCGCGGATGCGTTGGTCGGCCCTCCTGCAGTCAAACCGTCCGGCGAGATGGCCGCGATGCTTCTGGGCACTTTGGGCAAAGCCATGCTGACCGCCAAGATCTGCGCCTATGCGCAGGGCTTCTCGCTCATGAAGGATGCGTCGGAGGAGTACGGCTGGGACCTCGATTTCGGCGGCATCGCGCTGATATGGAGGGGCGGCTGCATTATAAGGGCCAGGTTCCTGGATGACATCAAGGAGGCCTATTCGAATGATCCAGGGCTCGGAAACCTCATGCTGGCGCCCTCCTTCGCGTCAAGCTTGAACGAAGGGCAGAAGTCGCTCCGGCAGCTGGTATCGATTGCAGCCATGGCAGGGGTGCCGGTTCCGGCGATGGGGTCTTGCCTTAGCTATTACGACGGGATGCGGTGCGCGTCGCTGCCTGCGAACCTGATTCAGGGCCAGCGCGACTACTTCGGGGCGCACACATACGAAAGGCTGGATGAAGAGGGGATATTCCATACCGACTGGGAGTTCTGACGGGAAACGCCAGAATGATGCAAAGCGGCCGCAAGTAGAACTCTTGCGGCCGCTTATTCAATATTATGGACCTCATTTGCCGTACTTGGCTTCCTTCTCCAATACCGCATCCGCAAAACGGCCGACTTCATCCCTGCCTTCGGGACTGAGCTTCTTCAACTTCTCCATTATCGAGGCGTAGCTTTCGTCGGTCCTGCCTGCGAGAAAGTCCATTTCCACGCCCATTTGTTCGGCGATCCTTACGAAAACGCTGTGTGTTGGCGTATTGGCTCCTGATTCGTAATTGGAGATCGCCTGTTTTGTGAGACCAAGCATTTCGGCCAGGGCCGATTGCGAGAAGCCCTTTGCCTTCCTCACCTGCCTTAGCCTCATGCCGAAATCCAATACCATCACCCCTCCATTATTAATCTGGCCCATCGCTTGGACGAGCGCAAGTAAAGAAATGCTTGACTTTCCTTGACAGTCAAGCTGGGCTTTACTAGCCTTGAAATTGGAAACAGGGACAAATACAGGAAGGTGATGGCATGGATCTACCGGGTCTGATAAGGAAAGCGCGGATGGACAGGGGGCTCACCCTGGAGGAGTTAGGCAGGCTGATAGGTCGGTCGAAGCAGTATATGTTCATGCTCGAAAACGGCAGGATAAGGCTGTCATATGAGACTGCCGCGAAGATCGCCAAGGCGCTTGGGACCAAACCCGACTCACTGTTCTTCAGCTGAGCCGTCCGTCAACCTCCTGGCATTATGAAGGTCAACCGACTTCGTTTATGACCTTGGACAGCTCCTTCTTCGCGTCTTTGTGGGCCAGTATGAAAAGCTGCGTCTTGGCCCGGGAGAACGAAGTGTAGTTCAGAGGCTTGATGAAGCCGTTGCCGTCATCGAGCCCCTTCACATCGGCGACTATAACAACCTTGGATTCCATGCCCTTGAACGACTGGACGGTCGTAACCCTGAGGCGGTCTTTGACCGGTGGCTGATATTCCCTGCCGTCTACGAACTGGTAGCTGCAGAGGCCGTTTAGGGCAGTGAGGTCGAAGAAACATCCGTGTTCTTTCTTATTGCCGATATGAGAAAGCACCACAATGTCTCCTGGAGGGACCCCCTCCTTCCTCAGCCCTTTAATGACCTCTGCCAGCGATTGCCTCTGTTGATCCAGGTTCTCATAGGTTATGAGGTTTACTTTCATCCCCTCCACCGGACCGCCGGATATAGGAGCAAGGCCGGTCGCCTTGGCCAGGAAGGAAGAGATCCGCCGCGTGCTCCTGCAGTTCTCAGTTAGTATGAAAGGCATGAAGCCGTATTCCTCCGTAAGCGTGCGGACGGCACCGTCAAGCCTGTTCGTATCCGAAATGTTGAAGATGTTCTGGTTCGGGTCGTAGAATATCGCGACTTCCCCTCTGGACAAGCCGCCTTTAACTGTCATGTCCATGCACATTATCGCATTGTCATCGAGTATGTCCTGGGCTTCGTCCACTATAAGGGCGTCGTATCTCAAGTCCTCTGCAAGGCCTCCCTTATTTATAAAGCCTTCAGGGAGCACCCTCCTGTTGAAATCGTTGAAATCCCCCTCGTGAACATAGTCCTCGTTCGGATAAAGGGCCTTGTACAGGAAGTGGCTGTAGTTGTCGAACGTGACTCCATCAATCGGGCTTACATGCGACAAATGCTGCATTATCTGCTTGTTGAAAGTAAGGAACAGGACTTTGTGACCTGAGCAAGACAGCCTTCTTGCATGCTCGACGGCGATAAGCGTCTTGCCTGTGCCCGCGCCGCCTCTTACAATTAGCCTTTTTACAAGCTGGAGCTGCTCCAGCACCCTGTATTGCTCCTGCGTCGCCTTGTTCAGGCGCCCTTCAAGGCCGTCCAGCTGCGAGTTCAAGTCGGGCAGGAAGCCGAAGTCGCCCCTTAGGTAGTCCTTGACCGTCTCCAGGTCCTTCCTGTTAGTAAGAAGGGCGCCGGGCATCCCGTTCAATTTCCTGCAGACATCAGCGGAGTAATCGTAGCACCTGGTGATATAGGAATCGAAATCGTCCAGCCCCATCCTCTTGTCGAAAGTTAGCTCCTCTACGATGTCCACGCCGTGGAAACTCATAGGTGCGTCCGTAAGCACGACACCGTATGAGAACTGGACTTCCCTTATGGGGCCGGACCTGAAATGGGCCTTGAACTTGTCCCTGAGCTTGTACATGTTCTCACGGGCCTGTATGTATGGTCCTTTTTCATCGTAGTGCCGGCCTCCGTTACGGTCGACGTAGTACCACAATCCGTTCTCCCTGCCGATGCCTCCACCTTTCACCTCAAGGCAGAGTATGCCCCTTTCGCAGACCACGACATAGTCTATCTCCCTGGACCCGTGCATCTCGAAGCCAAGCGAATGGAGCACATATCCGTCGATACGGGAGTTGGCGAAGTATTCGAATACCTTCCTCTCGCCTTCGCTGGCGAAGGAATCCGGTCCAACATCAGCAGGTATGAGGGTAGGCATCATCGCACCTCCAAGAGGTTTATTAAAGTACTGATTCAATGCGCTGGTGAGTATACCTCCAGAGAAGAGGGGCGAATAAGGTGAAATCGGTAAGGATTTCTGCTATACATAATGTATGCAAAAGGAGGGATGCAGATGGTTCCAGCAGGGAAGAGGATATTCATCCCGTTCGATCCAGCTGCCTTCGTCCTCATTGTGACCATTGGCGGGGCCCTGCACTTTACATGGGACTTGGTGAAGGAGTTCCCCTATATGCGATGGTTGGCCGTCTTCATGCCGGTCAACGAAAGCTACTGGGAGCATGCGAAGCTTGCCGCGTGGCCGATGCTGGTCTGGGCCATCGTCATCCTGAAGAAGAATATGGGCGTGGCGCATGTTAAGGACTGGGCTATGCCTGCGGCGCTGGCCATCTGGAGCGCCTACACAGTCATGTTCTTCACTCATGCGGCTTTGCCCGAAGCCTTCGGAGAGCTGGGATTCGTTCAGTATATAGGATCTTTCATGGTAGGAATCGCACATGGCATGATGGCATTCAGGGTGACCGCAGGAAGCGGGTTCGCCAAGAGGACATGGGCCTTAGGGGCCGTGCTGTTGGCCTGGTTCTTCTCGATGCTCATGATATTCACTTATTACCAACCGCACATACCTTTGTTCATAGACGGACCGACCGGCATGTACGGCATCAATTATTGATGCTGGGTCCTCGGGCCTCATACAGATCAAGGCATGATACAAGAGGAGTGCTTCCATTGGATCGTTTGAAACCGGGGACGAGAGCGGGGGAAGGCATAAACAAGTGGCTACTTTTAGCATTGTGCTCGTCGGCCAATTTCCTGGTCTACTTCCACAGGGTGACGCCGGCCGTCATGGTAAACGAACTGATGGCCGAATTCGGGGGCAGCGCTGCCATAATCGGCCTCCTGTCGTCGGCCTACTTCTATACCTACACTTTAAGCCAGATACCGGTGGGGTTCCTCTCTGACAGGACCAGCCCCAGGTATCTCATCGGCCTGGGCATCGTGCTGGCCGGATTTAGCTCGGCGGCCTTCGGGATGTCGGAAAACCTGACTGCTGCGATTATCTTCAGGGCGCTGACAGGGCTCGGGGTTTCTGCAGTCCTGGTGCCCTCCTATAAGATACTGGGAGTCGCCTTCGGTGAAAGGTTCATGACGGCGAACGGGATCCTGATGGCATCAGGGGCCTTCGGGGCGCTGGGGGCGACGAGCCCTCTTGTCCTCATCATGCAGGAGTTCGGCTGGAGGGCCGCCTTCTACATCATTGCCGCGGTCAGCATGCTTGTAGGGCTGCTCTGCATTTGCCTGATCAAAGCCCCATGGGAAACAGGCGGTTCAAGGGCGGCTTCAGGATTCGACTTCCGCACATTCGCGAAATTGCTGCCCGTAGCCCTTGTCCCTGGCGTCATAGCGTTCTTCAAGTACGGACCACTGGTCTCATACCAGGGCCTGTGGGGCGTACCGTTCCTCATGGACGTATACGACATGGCCAAGCTGGGCGCAAGCCAGCTGATCCTGCTTATATCCTTGAGCATGATCGCCGCCGGCCTGAGCATGAGCTTTATAACAGGGAGCCTGGGACTTGGACCCAAGAAGCTTGCTATAGCCATGGCTTCCCTCTTCGCAGCGTGCTGGATACCGCTGCTGCTTCCTGCGTCGGGCTTAGCAAAGGCGCTGCTTTATGTCTCGGCGGCCCTTATGGGCGGTTCCGACATAGTCGTGCTGGTCCTGATGAACAATGCTGTCAGGACCACTACCGATGTCTCCGTCAGGGGTACGGTGCTTGGGATGATTAATTCGATAACACTGGCGGGAGGGGCCCTGTACCAGCCTATGATGGGCCTTTTCGTAAACGGTACGCCGGTTGGATACACCAGGGCGTTCTCGTTGGGGTTTGCCGGGGCCTCGTTCGCCGCTTTCCTTGTCTACAGGTACATGAACTCAAAACCGCACGAGACACCGAAGGCGTGAAAGAACCCTTATGACGGCATCCCTTCTTTGCTGAGCGCTAATCCTATCAGGCTTCCTCCTCATACCTGTCGACCTCCGCCCAGAACCTCACCTTTCCGTCAAGGTTCTGCGCCCCGAAGGCCTTGCCGTGCATCTGCTGTATCGCCCTGACTATTGAAAGCCCGAGGCCATATCTCCCGTTCTGCCTGTTTCGGGCCTTGTCAGCCCTGTAGAAGCTGTCCCATATATACGGCAGGCTGGCCTCCGGTATTGGGGCTCCGTCGTTTGTCACCGATATCACCCATGAAGACATATCGGCCGATTCTTCCACTGCGACACTGAACGTCCCTTCGGTTGCAAGATGCTCCCGTGCATTGTTGATGTAGTTTATAAGGACTTGCTCGATGCCTTTCTCATCTGCGAAGGACGGCGCGCTCTTCGGCAATTCAAGGCGAAGCCTTTCCTTGTCAATATCAGGCACGCACTTTTCTATGACCCTCTGCGCCAGCTCTACCAGGTCGAACTGTGACTTGACCGGCTTTGCTCCTCCGCTTTCGTACTGCGAGAGCTCGAGCAGGTTGCCCACCAGCCTGTTCATCCGCTCGGCTTCGCTGATTATTGTCTCGCAGTAGTATTTCCTCTTGGTTTCATCCGATGCGATGTTCATCCTGAGCCCATCGGCGTACCCCTGTATTACGGATATCGGGGTCCTCAGCTCGTGGGAGACGTTTGCCACGAACTCCTTGCGCATCCTGTCCAACCGGCGTTCTCGGTCAAGCTCATCGGTCAGCAGGGCGTTCTTTGCCTTCAAGTCGTCCAAAGCGGCGCTGAGCTTCTCAGACAGCCCGTTTATGCTTTTGCCCAGCTGTCCTATCTCGTCATCGGTCCTGACTTCGCACTTCTTGGAGAAGTCCAGGTCTGCAATGCTGCCCGCTATGCTGTTCATCTGCACGAGGGGCTCCGTGAAGCGCCTTGAGAAGAGCACAGACCAGAACGCTGCGGCGATTAGCCCTAGAGCAGTGGCATATATAGTGAATATGCTGGCGATCCGTGCGCCTCTTTCTATGGAACTGAGGGTTACCCTAACGTCCATGGTGCTTCCATCGTCCAGGGTCTTCCTGATGCTCATATATCTTATGTCCAGCTTGGGGTCCTTCTGGGTTTCGAAGACAGAGCCGTCGGCAAGCTCCTCCCGGGATGTCACTGAGAAGTCTTCCATCCGGTCGTCCCTTATAGGCGCCGGTTTGAACTCCGGTTTCCTGTCTATTGGCCTGTCGAAGATGCCCATCCTGGTGAAATAGATCGGGGTGCCGTCGGACCCGATTATCGAGACGGTCAGCGAATTGCGCCTCTCAAGCTGCTCCAGCTTTCCTCCAAGCTCGTTGGGGTCCTCTGTGCCGGCCACTATCTTCTCAACTGCTGCAGTCTGAATCTTCAGCATGCGCTTTTCCATGTATGTGTAGTAGCTTTCAAGGACCGTGCTGTTCAATGCAACAAGGACCAGGGCGAAGAAGACCAGTATCCCCGCCATGGAAAGCAGCAACCTGCGTCTGATGCCTGGGCGCATCATAGGCCTGCCTCCAGCTTGTAGCCGAAGCCGCGCACGGTCTTGACCATCTTGCCTCCCTCATCGCCGAGCTTTTGCCTTAACCTTGCCATGTGGGTGTCGACCGTCCTCTCGTCTCCGATGTAAGAATACCCCCATACGCTGGTCAGAAGCTGCCTACGGCTGAAGACCTTGCCTAGGTTGGATGCCATCATGAGCAAAGCCTCGAACTCCTTTGGCGCAAGTTCTACAGGTCTGCCGTCGAATCTCACCTCGTGGGCGGCCGGGTCTATCTCAAGCTTGCCGACCTTCACCTGGCCTGCCTTGGGAGGGGCGATCCTCCTCAGGAGGGCGGCGACCCTTGCAAGAAGCAGGGCAAGGCTGAAGGGCTTGGCTAAATAGTCGTCGGCTCCGACTTCGAAGCCATGCAACTCGTCGAACTCCTCGCCCCTGGCGGTCAGCATGAGTATCGGGACCTGGCTCTTCTTCCTGATTTCGCGGCACACCGTCCAGCCGTCGTAATGGGGCATCATCACGTCCAGGATCACCAGCGCAATATCACCGTCCTCGGAGAAGATGTCCAGGGCCTCTGCTCCGTCTGCCGCTGCCAATACCTCGTAACCCTGGCTTTCAAGGGAATCCTGGACGAGATCCCTTATCCGCCTTTCATCGTCGGCTATGAGTATCTTTGCCATTCCCATATCATCCTTCTCGGCGCCTTGTTGCCGCTTAGCATGTCAATGTGTTCTTTCTGTTTATTTTGTGTGTTTCACTGGACTTATAGGTATTGAGGTTTCCGCCTTTGCAGCAATCATATGCTAATAATGTTACGGCAATGTTGCGGTTTTATGAACATGATGTAAAGAAAGAAGAGCCCTCCCGGAACATTACGCCGCGGGAGGGCAGGCATGGCGAAGTTTGCCTATTAGGATGGCATGGTTTGGAGCGAATTCTAGAAAAGCCTCTTCTTCACCATGAAATATGCGGCAAGCCCGGTAAGGCCGGTTGCAAAGAGCACTATCCAGAAGAAAGCCGCATGGCTTTCCACCCAATGCATGGGAACGTTCATGCCGAACGCGCTCATCACGATCACGGGGATGGCCATTATCAGGGTCAATCCTGTCAGAAGCTTCATGACGACGTTCAGGTTGTTGTTTATCACGGAAGCGAAGGCATCGACGGTGTTGCCCATTATGTCGGTATAGATGGCGGCCATGTCGCAGGCCTGCCTGTTTTCGATCCTTATGTCGTCGAGCAGCCCTTTCCTCTTGGGGTCGTTCACCAGCCATTCCACGGTGTTGAGCTTCTCGAGCATGGACTGGTTTCCGTTCACGGCGGTGCGGAGGTAGACCAGGGACTTCTGCAGGGACAGCATGCTGAATATGAGGGAGTTCTTCATCGCTATGCCGAGCTTCTTCTCCAGCTCGGCGTTCTTCTGGTCGATGATGTGGAGGTCCCTTATAAAAAGCTGGGTGGATTTCAGAAGCAGCTGAAGCGCGACGTCCTTCCCTGCGCACTCGCCGGTGCACTTGAACCTGGCATCCTTGAAGCCCTCAACAAGCTCCGTCTCATGCATGGAAACCGTTATTGTTACATCGGGGAGGACGGCAATCCCGAGTGTCGCCGCCCTCCAGCTTGCATCTTCGAACATCCTTGATGTCGCCATATAGAGCATGATGTAGCCTTCGTTATCCTCATACCGGGGCAGCTCTAGGTCATCCAACCCGGACCTTAGGTCCTCGATCTCCACATTGTAAGTTGAAGCAAGGGCCGCCAGTTCGTCCTCCGTCGGGTTCACCGCCCTTATCCAATTCCCTTTCCCTGCAGAAGCTGGAGTCCATCTTCCGTCTGTCAGCATGTATTCGTTTACCAAGGCCGCACCTCAATTCTTCAGGGTTTCCCATAGGGAGGCTTTAAAAAAGGCGGGATCCCTCCCGCCTCAGACGCTCATATCCTGGTTATTTGGATTTTATCTCGGTCCATGCCTGGTCATATAGCTCCGTCGCCTCTTTCAGGTCGATGCCGAACTCGCTGCCCTCGAAGACGTTGCCAGTCGGATAGGCCGCCGTGTTGTTCCTGACTTCCTCTGGGAGAAGCTGCTTCACCGCATTGTTAGGGGTGGAGTAGCCCACCGCCTCAGTGTTCTTGAGGCCGATTTCGGCCGACAGCATGAAGTCTATGAACTTGTGCGCTGCGTCCTTGTTCTTGGAATCGGCAGGTATGGCCATGTAATCCACCCAGACTCCGGTCCCTTCCTTGGGTATGACGTACTTGAACCTGGGATCCTCCGACATTATCATGAACGCGTCGCCTGACCATGCCATCGACATGACGGCATCCCCGGAAAGCAGGGAATCCTTGTAGGCGTCTATCTCGTACGAGCGTACCATCGGCTTCTGCCTAATTAGCACCTGCTTGGCCTCCTCGATCTCTGCGGGGTTGACGCTGTTCATCGAATAGCCCAGCATCTTGAGCGTAAGGCCTATGGTATCCCTCATGCTGTCGAACATGATCACCTTGCCGTAATACTTGAGGTTATGCAGCGCCCACCAGCTGTCAACAGGCTCGTCGACCTTCTCCGAATTGTACAGTATGCCGACCGTGCCCCAGAAATATGGGGCGGAGTACTTGTCCTCGGGGTCGCAGGAGAGCCCCTTGAACATAGGGTCTATGTTCGCGTAGTTAGGAAGCTTGCTGTGGTCCAGGGGGGAGACCATCCGCTCGGCGATCAGCACTTCGAGCATATATGCGGAAGGGAAGATGACGTCGTAGCTGTTACCGCCCGCCTTGAGCTTTGCGAGCATCTCCTCGTTCGTGGAGTACGTCTCATATACCACTTCTATGCCGGTTCTCCGCTTGAACTCGTCAAGGACGGCAAGGTCGATGTATTCCCCGAAATTGTAGACGCTGAGCGTCGGCTTCTTTCCGATGTAGCCCATCTTGTATGCGCCGTATGCGCCAGCAAGGGCGAGGGCCAAGGCAATAAGGACGATGAGGAAACGTCTCAACTGGATCAGCAACCTTCCTTTTTCTTATTGATGGCTAATGGATTTAATATGGCATAACGTTCATATCGAAGCAAGTCGATAGGCGCTCAGGAGGGTGCAAACCAATTGAAAGCGGGCGGCATCTGCCGCCCGCCTCTTGAGCTACTGGGACTTTATCTCGGTCCAGATCCTGTCGTAAAGTTCGGTGGCCTCCTTGATGTCAACCTGGACGTCGTTCAGTTCGAAAACGTTTGTCTTGGGGTAGATGACCTCGTTGTTCCTCACCTCTTCGGGCAGCAGCTGCTGGGCTGCGAGGTTCGGGGTGGAATACCCAAGATACTCCGCCAGCTGCTTTCCGATCTCCGGCCTCAGGATGAAGTCGATGAACTTGTACGCCTCTTCCTTGTTCTTGGCTGACTTGGGCACTGCCATGGAATCCACCCATACGTTGGTGCCCTCCTTGGGAAGCACGTACTTGAAGTCGCCGTTCTCCGCGATGACCTTGAATGCGTCGCCGGACCATGCCATCGAAAGGAGGGCATCCCCTGCCAGGAGCGGGTCCTCATAGCCGTCTACCGTGTAGGAGTGTATCAAGGGCTTCTGTGCTATCAGGACCCGTTTCGCCTCCTCGAGCTCAGCCGGGTTGGTGCTGTTGAGCGAATATCCAAGCATCTTGAGCGTCACACCTATTGTGTCGCGGACAGAGTCGAACATGATGATCTTGCCGGCGTACTTCGGATCGTGCATTGCCCACCAGCTGTCTATCTCGGTTCCGATGGCCTTCGCATTGTAGAGTATCCCTATCGTGCCCCAGAAGTAGGGTACGGAGTACTTGTTGCCAGGGTCGCTATCAAGGTTGACGAACTGCGGGTCCAGGTTCTTGAAATTGGGTATCTTTGTCAGGTCTATCTCAGAGAGCAGGTCCTGGGCAAGAAACACCTCCAGCATATTGGTGCTGGGGATTACGATGTCATAGTTCGTGCCGCCTGCCTTGAGCTTTGCAAGGAGCTCCTCGTTAGTCGAGTAGACCTCATAGACGACCTTAATCTTGGTCTCCTTCTCGAAGGCCTCAAGAACCGCCGGGTCCATGTAGTCGCCCCAGTTGTATACGTTTACAGTAGCCTGTTTGCCGCATCCGCCCATCAATGAGATGGAAACTGCCGCTAAAGCGATGAAAGCGATGAACCTCTTCATAGGCTTCTACCTCTTCCGTCTTATGATTTACGACGATGATTATACTAGCTTGGGCCGGAATGTAAAGAAGGAATATCCTGATAGTTTTGGGGCTGTTATCTCGACTTTATCTCGGTCCAGGCGCGGTCGTACTCATCTGAGAAATCCCCTAAGTCCACGAAGACCTCCCCATGCTCCCAGACATTGCCAGAGGGGTAGCGGGCTTCATCCAGCCTGACCTCCTCCGGCAGCAAACCTGCCGCCTTCTGGTTGGCGGTCGAATAACCTACATATTGAGCGCAGGCGGCGTTCACTTCGGGCCTCATCATGTAGTCGATGAACAGCTCGGCTTCCCTCTTGTGCTTAGTTGTCTTCGGGACCGCCATGCAGTCCACCCAGACGTTCGTCCCCTCTTCTGGGATTACATACCTGAGGTTCGGGTGCTCATCTATAAGAAGCATGGCATCCCCTGACCAGCAGAGGGCCATCACGGCATCGCCGGAGGCCATCATGTCCTTGTATGCGTCGATTTCGTAGGACCGCACCAGGGGCTTCTGCCTGATGAGTTCGATGACCGCCTCGTTGAGCTCTCCGACATCCCTGCTGTTCGCCGAATAACCCAGCATCTTGAGGGTGATGCCGATAGTATCCCTCGGGGAATCCAGCATGACTATCTTGCCGGCGAACCTCTCGTCCCACAGCGCCCTCCAGCTGGTAATGCCATCGGGGATCCTCTCGGAATCGTAGACGATGCCCATCGTGCCCCAGAAATATGGTACTGAGTGGCGGTTTCCAGGGTCGAACCCCAGGTCCTTGAAGGACGGGTCGATATTGGCGAAGTTGGGAAGGTTTCCGAAGTCCAGCTCCTCAAGCATGTCGAGGGCGATCAGCGCTTCCACCATATAATCGGACGGGAATATGACATCGTAGTCCGTGCTTCCTGTCTTGAGCTTTGCCAGCATCTCCTCGTTAGTCGCGAAGTTCTCGTAGTTTACCTTGATGCCGTACTCTTCCTCGAACCCTTTAATGACCGAGGGGTCGATGTAGTCGCTCCAGTTATAAACGTTGATCCTAGGGTAGTAACCCAGGTCGTTTGTCTTCTCGTCTGCGCAGCCTCCGATAAAGAATGCCATGACGAGAGCCGATGTCAGCGCAATGAACTTTCTCACTGACATTACCCCCTTCAATCCGGACGGAGGAAAAACCCGTCCTACTTTTCCACCTTCTTTTCCCTGCCCTGTATCAGGAGCAGCAGAATGAATATCGTAAAGAAAATTATCGTAGTGAGCGCGTTGATCTTCGGCGTGACGCCGACCTTGGTCATCGAGTAAATCTTAATTGCCAGCGTATTTACCCCGCTCCCCGTCGTGAAGAAGCTGATCAGGAAATCGTCCAGCGACAGCGTGAATGACAGGAGCATGCCCGTCATCACGCCCGGGAATATCTCGGGCAGCACGACCTTCCAGAAGGCCTGCGAAGGCGTGGCCCCGAGGTCCATGGCGGCCTCCTCAAGGTTGGGGTTGAGCTGGTAGAGCTTCGGAAGCACGGCGATTACCACGAACGGCACGCAGAAGGTGATGTGCGAAAGCACTATGCTCCATAGCCCCAGAGGCAGCCCGATGCCTACGTATAGCGCCAGAAGCGAGACGCCTATTACTATCTCTGGATAGGTTACGGGGAGATATGTGAGGTTCACCATGAAGTTCTTCAACTTCGGCTTCATGGAGAAGATGCCGACCGCTGCGGCAGTACCCAGCACCGTAGCCCCGACAGAGGAGAGTACGGCTATTATGATCGTGTTCTTCAAAGCTTCCATTATGCTGCGGTCCTTGAAAAGCTCGACGTACCAGTTGAGGGTGAACCCCTCCCAGTTGCCGCGGTACCTGGAATTGTTGAAGGAATAGATTATCAGTATCACTATGGGCAGGTACATGAAGGTGTAGATGAGACCTGCGTAGAGCCACTTGCCGGCCTTGTTTACCACAGCATCTCACTCCCTTCGCTCCTGTACTTGCTCGAAACCAGGGTGATTATCAGCACCATGACTATCATCACTGAGGATATCGCGGATCCGAACTGCCAGTTCCTTGCGGACAGGAACTGGTTCTGTATCAAGTTGCCCAGGAGCATGGTCTGGCCGCCGCCCAGAAGGTCGGAGATGATGAAAGTCGAAAGAGCCGGCATGAAGACCATTATTATCCCGCTGACGATGCCCGGGAAGCTGAGGGGGAGCACTACCTTGATGAACGTCTGCCTAGGATCCGCTCCTAGGTCGTTCGCGGCGTCGATGTGCCCCTGGTCCATCTTCACCAGCACCGAGTAGATAGGCAGCACCATGAACGGCAGGAAGTTGTATACCATGCCTACGAAGACGGCGCCCTCCGTATACAGCAGCTTAAGCGGCTCGTCGATGAGCCTGAGGCTCATTAGCACCTGGTTGAAGAACCCGTTCTCCCTCAGCAGCCCCATCCATGCATAGGTCCTGAGGAGGAAATTGGTCCACAGGGGGAGCACGAATAGCATGACCATGAAGTTCCTTGCCTTTTCTTTGGCCCTTGCTATTATCCAGGCCATCGGGTAGCCGATGAGGAGGCAGCCGGCGGTGGAAGCCACCGCAAGCACTATGGACCTCCAAAGTACCTTGAGGTATATTGGCTGGAAGAACTTCACATAGTTATCGTATGTGAATTTGAATACTATATCGCCATATGGCGTCCGCTCGCAGAAGCTGTATACGAAGATGATGATGAGCGGTATTATGCTAAAGGCCACGGTCCAGGCTATGTAGGGGAGAGCTAGCAGCCGCTTCTTCTTGTCCACCTAGCTCACCTCCTGCCCGTCAGGGGAATCAGCCCCTGCCCCGTAGCGGATTACAAGCCGGTCGGACAGGTTAATGTATTCGTCCGTCCTGAGGACCCAGGTCCTCCTGATGTCCTCGGAAAAGACCGTAGTGATGTTCTTTCCCTGCGACTCAGTGTGAAGCTTTGGAACGGCGTTCAGGGACCCGCTGCCTGACTTCACGTAATCCTCGCTGTCCTGGGTAATCCAGAGCTCGCCCCTGATGGACCTTCCGGCCTGCTCTATCACCGCAGGAAGCCGGTATTCGGGGCTGACCCTCATTATCTGTATCGCATCATCGGAGAAATCTATTCCCATCCTCGAGCCTATCTGTGCGTTCTTCGTGTTCTGGACTATCCAGTCGTAGCCGGTGTCGTCCCGCACGACGATTTCGTAATGGACGCCCTTGAACACGACAGATTCGACTATGCCTTGGGCCTTGCCCTGGCCTTCGGGGACCATCTCCAGGTCCTCGGGCCTTATTACCAGCTCTATGAACTCGTCCTTCTCGAAGCCCTTGTCGGGGCACTTCCAGATAAGGCCCTCGCATTCTACCTTATAGTCTTCCCTCATTACTCCGTAGAGCATGTTGGCTTCGCCGATGAAGTCGGCTACGTAGTGGTTGATGGGCTCGTTGTAGATCTTTATCGGGGTGTCGTCCTGCTGGATCACACCGTCTTTCATGACGATGATCCTGTCGGACATGGTGAGGGCCTCCTCCTGGTCGTGCGTAACGTAAAGGAAGGTGATGCCAAGTCGCTGCTGCATGCGCTTCAGCTCCAGCTGCATATCCTTCCTCAACTGCAGGTCCAGAGCACCCAGAGGCTCGTCCAGCAGCAGGACCTCAGGCTCGTTTACCAGGGCCCTTGCTATCGCGACGCGCTGCTGCTGGCCGCCCGAGAGGAACTGCACCCTGCGACGCTCGTAACCTTCGAGGTTGACCAGCTTGAGCATTGCCTTGACCTTCTGCTTTATCTCATCGTTGGGGAGCTTCTTGATCTTCAGCCCGAATGCGATGTTGTCGAATATGTTGAGGTGGGGGAACAGGGCATACTTCTGGAAGACCGTGTTGAGCTTCCTTTGATAGGGAGGAACGTCGGTTATGTCGGTCCCGTCGAATAGCACCTTGCCCGATGTGGGGTAGAGAAAACCCCCGAGTATGCGGAGCATCGTGGATTTGCCGCATCCGGAGGGCCCTAGCAGAGTGACGAATTCCTTATGCTTTATCTTCAGGTTGATGCCCGATAACGCCTCGGCATCCTCGAACTTCATAGATACGTCCTTAAGCTCCAGGATGTACCTTTCCATACAACATCATACCCCTCCATCCCGCGGCATTTCCGCAAACGGCCTGACTGTCCGTATTGAAGAATCGAATTAAAGGATGAAGTAATCGGCACCAAATGTCAATACCGATTTTGGAGCCGGGAGTACGAGTTATGCTGGATATGATTCGCTCGGGCCTCCCGTTTTACTGCCTAGTGCTTTATTTCGTGCTTCTGCTGCATGAGCATCATAGGCACGGGGCCGGACCATCCGGTCAGGGTCGAAAGCCAGAGGCCGCCGTGCTGCATGGCAGGGTGGACGAGGAGGGTCACATAAGGCGGCTTGCCGAGGAGGCTGACATCGCCCTTGAAGTGATAATGGCCTTCCATCCTCGCGGCCAGTATCTCGGTCCCGGCGCCTTTCTCCTTGACTGTGTATGTCATCTGCACGATTATGTTCCCGTCTGAAGGGCGGCTCACTTCCTTGACGCTGACGGATGCCTCCAAATTCATGCTGCCCTGCCTTCCGTGCCAAAGCGGGGAAGTATCGAAGCTCAGGCCTTTAAGAAGGATACGAACAAGAGTCAAATCGTTAAGCTTCGGAATATCCAATCGATCAAGCCTCCTCCTGATGGAAACATGCCCCCGGCGGCGGGTTCCGCTCGAGGGGCATGCAGGCGAACCATTCTTGGGATCCTACTTGGCCTGAAGCATAGCGTAGATCTGGTCCTGCGACATTTCTCCGTATTTCCTCTTCCTCGTCGTCTGGGCCAAATACACTATTACGATGATGACGAGCCCTATGCCGTTGATCAGGAACTCCCCGGACAGGCTGTAGAAGAAGTCCTTGGCGTTCACTACCATCGCCTCTATCGGCTTGATGAACTTGAAGATCTCCATTACGCCGTGGAGGAACTGGGAACCGCCGATCATGGCAAGTCCGCCGATTATCGCAAGTATCCTCTCCCACCAGGGGGAGATGGTCTTCAGCCAGCCCTGAACTCCGACGGCTATGAACATCATGCCCAGGAATGCGGTTACTAGGTTGAAGATGGTAATGAACGAGAAGAAGCTCTGGTTGATCATAAGGAGGTTGGTATTATAGACGAAGCAGTACGGGACCATGAACGCCGCAATGGATAGCTTGGTTGCGTTCACGCCGGTCTTGAACGGGTCCGCCTTTGCTATGCCTGCTCCGGCGAAGGCCGCAAGGGCGACCGGCGGCGTCACGTCGGCGATGATGCCGAAGTAGAACACGAACAGATGCGCCGCCAAAGCCTGCCCAGATCCGATCAGGCTGATAATCGCAGGAGCTGCGATAGTCGATGTTATCACGTAGTTGGCAGTGGTCGGAACGCCCATCCCCAGGATTATGGAGGTTATCATCGTGAAGAACATCGTCAGCAGAAGCTGGTTGCCGGAAAGCTCTACCAGGCCCGTCCCGAGCTTCAGGCCCAGCCCGGTCATGGTGACGACTCCGACTATCATTCCCGCCGTGGCGCATGCCACTGCGACGCCGAGCGCGCTCTTCGATCCGTCCACTATGGCCTGCAGCAGCTTTGTGAAGTGTATCCTCGGCTCGCCGGTGATCGCATTTACAAGGAAATACGAACCTATGCCGAAGATCGCCGATTTCGCCAGGTCCTTATAAAGCACGAAGACTATGGCGAAAGTTATAAGGGGCACTATCAGCCTTGCCCAGAAGGACAGGAAATCGACAGCGGTGCTCTTCGGCGAGCTCTTGGCAATAAGGTAGATTACGGAGAAGTATGCCGCTATCGGAAGCAGGCCTATCATGACAAGTTCCAGTATCGGAAGCTTGACGAATGCGTTGGTTACATAGAGGCCTGCTATGAGTGCGATGATTATCCCCGTCACAGTCTGGAATGAACGGCTCTCCCACTTGCCGACCTCCTTCCAGTCTATCGAGAAGTCGCGCTTGAAGCAGCCGGCGACTACAGTGAGGATTATCCCGTAAAGCGCCGCTTTCATAGCTGAAACGCCGCTGGAAAGGAAGAAAATGATCCCTATTACAGGCGTCAGCAGCTGGACCTGGGACCTAAGAAGGTTCCAGATCCTGGGCATCTGGTCCTTAGGAAGGCCCTTGAGCCCCCTTTTCTTGGCTTCGAAATGGACTCCCAGGAAAACCCCGGTGAAATACAGTATGGCTGGGATTACAGCGGCCTTGACGACGGTTGCGTACGGAACGCCCAGGAATTCGCACATAAGGAAGGCGGCAGCTCCCATTACAGGCGGCATTATCTGACCTCCGGTGGATGCGCTTGCTTCGACCGCGCCTGCGAACTCGCCCCTGTAGCCCAGGCTTTTCATCATAGGTATCGTGAAGCTCCCTGTTCCGACAACGTTCGCAACGGAGCTTCCGGAAATCGTCCCTTGTAGGGCGGATGATATGACTGCGACCTTAGCGGGACCGCCTGAAGCGGCGCCTGCTATCGAGTTGCCGAAATCAATGAAGAACTTGCCTATTCCCGTCTTCTCGAGGAAGGAGCCGAACATTATGAAAAGGAAGATGAAAGTAGAAGAGACGCCCAGCGGAACGCCCAGTATACCTTCACCTGTATATAGCATGTAGGACATGAGCCTCTCGAAGCGCACTCCCCTGTGCCTTAGGAACGAGGGCATCGATTTGCCGAAGTATGCGTACAGCAGGAAGACCGTGACGACGATAAGTATCGGCAGTCCGACGACACGCCTGGCAGCCTCCAGAACCAGCAGCACTGCAAGAGTCGCCATGACCACGTCCATCTTCGTATTCATTCCTGCCCGCAGGACCAGGCCGTCGTATTGCGTGGCATAATAGATGGCTATGGCAGCTCCGGTCAGCGACAGGATGGCATCGTACCACGCGAACTTGTCCCTGCCATTAGGAGTAGCAGGGTAAAGCAGGAAGACGACTGCTAGCACGAAACCCAGGTGGGTTATCCTCTGCAACGGCGTCTCACCAGTGAAAGCTGTATATAGCTGCCACGTCCCCCATACGAAGAGGATGACCGTTATTATCTTCGTAAGCAGCGGACCGGTCTTCCTCGTTGCGGATTCTTTGTCATATTTGGCCAGGATTGCCTCTACATCGACCGGTGCGTCGTCAACCTCGACATTTTTCCTGATTTCTTCTGAAGACACGGAAGAATACCTCCTTAATTTATCAACCGCCATCTCCTTATCCTGAAATCAAGCAACCTGCCGGGCCCTGCTTCCTTGACCAGGTCCACCGTCAAATCGCCCGCTACCAGGAAATGCCTGTCATTGGCGGTCGTAACGGCCACTTGGAACGATTCCATCAACCTATTCATGTCGTAGTACCTAATGTATTCGTCGGTCATCTCCATTTTTGCGCCTGGGTCGGGTTCACTGGGGAACCCCCATCCCATATCGGCGAAATGGGTTTCATAGAGCTTGAACTGCCAGTCCTTCGTGATTTCAAAGAAGTCAGTCCAGTCGCTAAGCTGAACTGAGTGCTTGAAAGTGGTCGAGAACCGAAATCCCGGTCGAACGCGAGCCGAGAAAATCACATCGCCGTTGTCGACGGCAACGACCTCGAAATAATGGATGTTGCCAAGCAATGCCGCCCCTGTCAGCGCAAGTGCGATAATTAAGAGCCATATCTTTATGTATTTTACATTATCGAATGCTTTTACATCCATATTGAGATTATAAGACAAAACAAATCTTCGGGATACTTTGACGCCCAGCTCGCTTTTCGGATTCGGCCGCCAGATGCGCCCATATCAAGGAAATCGCCCCTCGCAATGAAAAATCCCGCCGGGCAAAACCCGGCGGGATGGACGCTCATTTACGCCTGTTGTGCGGTATCCTTACTTAACTAGGCCCTTCTCCTTGAAATACTTGAGCGCGCCGGGATGCAGCGGTGCGCCGAGTCCGTCTATTGCTTCTGCGAGCTTTATGGAAGCGCCCTTGGCATGGCCGGCAGCTATATCCGCGGTCTTCTCGAATATCGTCTTGGTTATGTCGTAGACCACAGTTGTATTGACGTTGTTGCTTGCTACCAGGATTGCCATGACTGCAACGGTCTTGGCGCCGTCAGGCTGGTTTGCCCCATATGCCTTTGCGGGGATGGTCGTTGCGGCAAGGAACGGCAGCTTCTTCTGGATTTCGGCTATCTTGGCATCCTCTATGCTCAGGATCCTGATCTTGTGGGTCACAGCGGTCTCGGTGATGGCCGCTGTGGGCACGCCGCCGGTTACGAAGAATGCGTCGAGCCCGCCGTCCTTGAACTTGGCTGATGCCTGCGCGAAGCTGCTGTACTCATACTTCGTGTCCTTCTTGTAGTCCATGCCGTAGACTTCGAACAGCTGCCTGGCGTTGACTTCAGTGCCGGATCCGGCGTCGCCGACGGAGACCCTCTTGCCCTTCAGGTCGGCGAAGGTCTTGATGTCGGAGTCATACCTGACTACGATCTGGAGAGGCTCGGGGTACAGGTTGCATATGGCGCCGAAGCCCTTGTATGCAGCGCCCGCGAACTGGCTTCCCTCTGAGCCGTTGTACATGAAGTACGCGGTGTCGTTCTGTACTATGATGAGGTCGAAGTCGCCTGCCTTAAGGCCATTGAGGTTGGCTACCGAAGCGCCTGTCGAGACGGCGTTCATATTGTAGTTGGGGTTGTATTTGTTGATGACGCCTGCGATAACGCCGCCGAGGGGGAAATAGGTCCCAGCCACGCCGCCGGTGCCCAGGGTGAGGTCCGTCGCCGCCATGGCTATCATGGAAAAGGACATAATAAGCGCTAGACCGATCAGCAATGCTCTCTTCATCTTATTCCTCCTTAGTTATTTTGGGATTCACTCCAACTGATTCTTAAGATACCATATAGAGTTTCTTGAAAGAATATCGATATCCTTCAGACCTTTCATTAAATCCGATAAATATCATGTATAAATCATGACGGATGTAGATGGCCATTGTTCCTGGCGCGTTTCGTGGGCCTTAAAAAACCTTCCCCGGTCCTCCGATAATCTACGAATACGGTATACAATGTATTAGGGCGCAAAGGCGTCCCCTAATAGCGTCGGAATCGGGGAGGTATGGCAGTTGTTAAGCATCAAGGGCCTTTCGAAGAGCTACAACAGGGACAAGGTAAAGGCGGTGGACGACCTCAACCTGGAAGTCAAGCCGGGCGAGATATACGGTTTTCTGGGGCCGAACGGGGCAGGCAAGACGACAACGATAAAGCTGATAGTGGGCCTTCTTAAGCCGGATGCCGGCAGGATCGTGGTAAATGGTCACGATGTGGAAAAAGAGCCCGTGGCGGCGAAGGCGTCGATTGCCTTCGTGCCGGACACCCCGGAGCTCTTCGACAAGCTGACGGGTATCGACTACCTCAACTTCATGGGCGATATATACGGCGTAAGCACCCAGGACAGGATAGCCAGGGCGAAGAGGCTGCTTGCGATGTTCGACCTGGAGTCTGCAGCAGGCGACCTGATTTCGTCATATTCCCACGGCATGAGGCAGAAGATGGCACTTACCGGTGCTTTGCTGTCGATGCCCAAGCTGATGGTCCTCGACGAGCCCATGGTCGGGCTGGACCCCAAATCGGCACACCTCTTCAAGGAGCTCATGAACGAGCACTGCGCAAACGGCGGCACGGTCTTCTTTTCGACCCATATACTAGACGTTGCCGAAAGGCTCTGCCACAGGGTCGGGATCATAAAGAAGGGCAGGCTCATCGCAGAGGGGACGATGGACGAGCTGAAGGCGAACAAAAAGGGAAGTTCGGGCGAATCGCTCGAGGAGATCTTCCTGGAGCTGACGGAGTCATGAGCATGAACCCCGCAAGGCAGTACTTCGCGCTGGTCAAGGCGCTCCTTAAGGTCAACTTCAACATAGGGTTCTGGAAGGCGAGCCTGAAGAAGAAGCTAAGCTTCAAGGTCATTGGACAGGCTTTCCTTTATCTTCTGCTGGCAGCGATAGCCGGCTTCTATGAGGTCATGTTCATCCTGCTGCTGAAGAAGATGTATCCGGTGCTGGCCATGGCCGGACAGCAGAGCTCGATGCTTACGCTTGGCATCTCTGCGGCCCAGATCATGGTGCTAATATTCGGGATGTTCTACGTCCTGGCCGCTTTCTATTACGCCAAGGGGACTTCCCAGCTGATGGCCATGCCGATGAACCCCGTCACGGTGCTCATGGGCAAGTTCACGGTGGTGCTGGTGAACGAATACCTGACGGAGTTGCTGATCCTGGGCCCCATAATGGGCGTATACGGGTTCATGTCCGGCGCCGGGCTTCCATACTGGCTCATGTGCGCCCTGGTCTTCCTTATGGTGCCTCTTCTCCCCCTAGCCATGGCCTCGATCCTCGCCATGCTGATGGCGGGCATCATCGCAAGGGGCAGGAACAGGACGGCCACCAATATACTCGGCGTGGCCCTGTTCCTCGCGTTATATTTCGGCTTCCAATATCTTGTGCTGTTCAAGTTGCCCCAGGACGGGTCCAGCATGGTCAACTACCTCGCCAGTGCGAACTATCAGCTGGCCCAGACGGCGTCCAGGAACTTCCCTCCCAGCCTTTGGGGAACATATGCGGTAGCCGAGGGCTTCAACTCAGCCGGCCTGAAGGGGCTCGCCCTGTTTGCTGGATCGGCCCTGCTTGGTATCGCCCTGATAATGCTGCTGGGATCGAAATTCTATTACAACGTCGTAATGAAGGGCACAGAAACATCTACCAACAGGAACAGGCTTGAGGCCGGAGAGGCTTTGGGGAAGCTCAGACAGGGCGACCCAATCGCCACCATAGCCGGCAAGGACCACAAGATAGTGATGCGCACATCGGTCTACCTTATGAACATATGTACGATGCCGCTGATATGGACAGGCCTGATCCTCTTCTATTACATGTTCGGCAAGAACATAGCATCCAGCCAGCCGGAGGACCAGGTAATACAGTTCGTCATGAATTTCAACTACCCGTGGCTCAAGGCGATTGCCTGGATTCTGATAATGCAAATAACGGTCAGTTCCATGATGGCCGCGACGGCCTTCTCCAGGGAAGGGCAGTCCCTGGCTATAACGAAAGTGCTGCCTATAAGCGGCAGGCAGGTGGTCTTCGCCAAGATAAGGCATGCTGTCATCTTCCAGCTGGTGTCCAGCATACCGATGACCATGGTGTTGCAGTACCTGTTCAAGATACCGTTGGCCTATGCCCTGACAGGGATAGCCGTCGGGCAGGTGAGCGGGCTCTGGAGCATTTTTGGCGGGATGCTGATAGACCTTGCGAGGCCCTATCTGAACTGGACGGACCCCACAAGGGCTGTCAAGCAGAATATCAACGCCGTAATACCCCTGTTCGGAGGGTTCGGCCTCGTTTTCGCGCAGGGATACGCCGCATACAAGATGCTGCTGGCAGGCTGGCAGGGCTGGCTTCCGGTGGGGGTCATCTCCGGGTTCAACGTCCTGTTGGCAGTCATTACTTTCGCAGCCCTGATGGCTTTCGCGGAAAAAGGATATGAAAGGATAGAGATCTGATGCCAAGGAGGCTTATCTACCTTTCCCTGGGGTCCAACGTCGGGGACAGGGAGGCAAACATAAGGAGGGCCCTGGAGGGCCTCGCGGAGAAGCTCGGGGAGCCGGTGAAGCTCTCTTCCATCTACGAGACGGAGCCCTGGGGATACAAGTACCAGCCGAGCTTCCTTAATATTTGCGCAGTCTATTTCAGCAGCGTGGAACCATGGAGCCTGCTCGAAAAGATAGGGGAGATAGAGCAGCGCCTCGAGAGGGTTCGAACCTTCAAATGGGGCCCAAGGACCATAGACATCGACATACTGGTAATGGACGGGATAGAGATCAAGGACGAGAAGCTGACTATCCCCCATCCGAGGATGTGGGACAGGGCGTTCGTGGTAGTGCCGCTGGCCGAGGTTGCACCGGAGATAAAGGCGCCGGACAGGATGTCGGCCGGGCTCAAGGCACTTCTTTTGGACCCCGACCACAAAGTCAAACCCATAGGGAGGATATAGCAGGTGCCGGGCGAGCGCCCGGCACCCTTTAACTTGTCTGCTTCTAAAGGCTTTTATATGTCTCTGGGGTGCCTATGTCTATGAACTTGCCTTCGGCGACGTATCCCATCACGGTCGTCTTCTGGAGCAGCCAACCGATTATCTTGCCCAGCGCGTCCTTGTGGTTTCCGTGCTCCAGGTATGAATCTATATGCGAAAGGGCTTCTTTGTTGAAAGCGTAGGCGGCGTAGGCAGCCATGTCGGACTTCGGCTGCTGGGGCTTCTCCTCGAAGCCGATTATCCTAGACGTCGAATCAAGCTCGGCGACCCCCAGCCTCTTCAGATATTCCATATCATCGACCTTCTGCACGATTACGCTGCATAACCCGGTCTTCCTGAATGAATCGATGAACCCGGACAGGCTGAACGACAGGTGGCTGTCGCCGGCGATTATCAGCATGTCGTCTTCCTTGCCTATCCTGTTTATGGCGAACGCCATGTCTCCGATTGCGCCCAGCGCATCATCGGGGGACTCCACACCGTTCGAGATAATGTCGAGCCTTATGTCGCTCCTGTAGTTTTCGAGGAGCCTTGCATATTCCCGGTAGTGGGTCTGGTTGGATATTATCGAAATCTCCCTGATGCCGGCTCCGGCTATGTTGTCCAGTAAGTTGAGAAGTAGAGGCCTTCCGTTCACGGGAAGCAGGGGTTTGGGCGTGGACAGAGTAATCGGGTACATCCTCTTTCCGTATCCTGCGCAAAGGACCAAGGCTTTCATTCGATACCTCCGCGGGTTTATTGCCACCAAGCCGATTATATCAGACAAGCCGTGGTTTACCGAATGCTGGAAACACGTCCGGCAAACGGATCGTCGGCCCGGCATAGGTTAAAGGAAATTCGCATCCGATTGAAGGAAAATGATACAAAATATGAAATATTAATTATTAAAAGCAATAGCGAGGGAGGGATCTTCATGGCGCTAAGTCGTATTGCAATAGCGCTGGCGTTATGCCTGGCCGTGACCTTTTCCGGCGGCTGCGAGCCGAAGCTTTATTCCATCGACTTCGGAATCGAGCAGGACCTTGGCAATTCGCAGGGCGAATGGCTCACAACCATACCGGGTCCGTACGAATTCGCCCCCGAGGGACTCTTGCCGAAAGCGAACATGATCTGCTGTCCCCTGACGTTCAAGGGGGATTTCACCATGACGATGAAGGTGCTGGTCTATGCCTCGATGGGAAATCCGACACTATATCTGATCTTCGCAGAGAATCCTGTCTACGTTCTGGACATTTCCCATACTCAGATGTTGCTGCTGGGTTTCTATGGGATTGGATCTGCAGATGAGGCGTTCATGGTAGTAGACAGAAGCGATGAGGGGTCGACAGGTTTCCCGCCTGTACTATTGATTCCGGGCATCAACAGGGGAGGGGAGAACATTCTCACCATAAGGAGGAAAGGGAACCTGGTCAGCATAAAGTGCAACGGAACCAGCGTCTATGACCATACGATCCAGTATTTTGATTCAAGCTGGTTCGCTCCCCATATATATGCCACATCCCCCGGTGATTCATTGATCATCGGCAGGGTTGAGGTCGAGTATTTTACTGCAAGGGACAGCATTTGAATTATTCTGAGGATAGAAGGGGGATAGAAGAGGCGCACCGGCTTTCGCCGGTGCGCCTCTTACACTGGAGTTTTTCATACCTCGAGCAACGTCGCAATGCCCATGCCCCCGCCGATGCAGAGGCTGGCAAGCCCCCTCTTGTTGCCGCGCTTGTGCATCTCATAGAGCAAGGTGACCAAGATCCTCGCGCCTGACGCTCCGACCGGATGCCCGAGGGCGATGGCTCCGCCGTTTACGTTAACGATGCTCTCATCGACCTTGCCGTGCTCCTTCTCTAGCCCCTTGATTACTGCTATGGACTGGGCGGCGAATGCTTCGTTCAGCTCGATTAGCTGGACGTCGGAAAGCTTCCATCCTATGCGCTTGAGGGCGTTGCCTATGGCCGGCACGGGGCCGAAGCCCATGACCTTCGGGTCGACCCCTGCCATCCCGTACGAAACGAGCTTCGCCAGGACCTTAAGGCCCAGTCTATTGGCATTCTCTAAGCTGGTCAGGACCAAGAACGCCGCTCCGTCGTTTATGCCCGAGGAGTTGGCTGCGGTGACCCTGCCGTCCTGCTTGAACGCCGGCTTCAGCTTCGCCATGCCTTCCAGCGTCGCGCCCTTCCTTGGGAATTCGTCGGTTTCCACCACTATAGGATCGCCCTTCCTCTGGGGGATGACCACGGGGGCTATCTCGTCCTTGAACCTGCCGGATGCCATCGCGGCCTCGCACTTGTTCTGGCTTGCCACGGCGAACCTGTCCATCTCCTCCCGGGTTATGGACCATTCGTCTGCCAGGTTCTCGGCCGTTATTCCCATGTGATAGTTGTTGAATACGTCGGTGAGCCCGTCTTTTATCATGGAGTCTACGAGGGCGGCATCCCCCATCCTCGCCCCGTATCTGGCCGACGGCACGAGATAGGGGGCCTGGCTCATGTTCTCCACGCCCCCTGCCAATACGACCTCCGCGTCGCCGAGCATTATCGCCTGGGCCCCCAGCACCACTGCCTTCATTCCGGAGCCGCACAGCTTGTTCACAGCATAGGCCGGCTTCTCGACCGGGATGCCCGCCTTCATGGCGACCTGCCTTCCTACGCCCTGGCCGAGGCCTGCTTGCAGTATGCAGCCTACTATCGTCTCGTCTACCTGTTCAGGCCTGATCCCGGCCTGGGCAAGGGCCGCTTTGGCGGCTACCGCCCCAAGCTCGACCGCCGAGACGTCCTTGAATACGCCGCCGAAGGCGCCTATCGCCGTCCTTTTCGCTCCCACTATCACTGCTTCGCGCATCTTTAATACCTCCAAAGCCCGAAGGCCGTAATCTGTCAGAGTATGTTAAGCGCCCTTGCCTTTTCCTCGAGCGCCTTCCTGTGGTCTGGATGAGCTATGGCGATGAGCGCCTTGGCGCGCTCCCTGACGCTTTTGCCCCTTAGCGCCGCGATACCGTTCTCAGTTACCACATAGTCCACGTTTGACCTGTGCAATGTGACCGCCGAGCCCTCTGTCAGCAGCGGTGTGATGGTCGAAATGGTCCCACCCTTGGCCGTGGAGTAGCATGCGATTATCGACTTGCCTGCGCCGTCAAGGCCTTCCACCGCGCCTACTGCAGTGTCCGTCTGGCCGCCGGTCCCGGAATACTGTATGGGGCCTATGGACTCCGACGCAACCTGCCCCGTCAGGTCCACCGAAAGGCACGTGTTGATGGAGACCATCTTCGTGTTCTGCCTCACCACGCAAGGGTCGTTCACCCATCTGCCCCTGTGGAACTCAACCACAGGGTTGTTGTCGACCCAGTCATAAAGCTTCTTGGAGCCCATGCAGAACGTCGTCACCGCCCTGTCTTTCATGAAACCCTTCTTACGGTTGGTGATCACACCCATGTCGTAGAGGTCCATCATGGAATCGACGAACATCTCCGTATGCACCCCGAGGTCATGCTTGTCCTTCAGCGACAGGGCGGCGGCGTTGGGTATGCCGCCTATGCCGAGCTGTATGGTTGAACCGTCCTCTACAAGCTCCGCTATGTGCGAACCGATGAGCATGTCTACCTCGCTCGGCTGCATGCCAGGCATTTCAGGTACTTTCTGGTTGTTCTCCACGAAGATGTCCACGTCCCGGACGTTGACCAGCGTGTCGCCGAAGGCCCTGGGCATGTTCTCGTTGACTTCAAGGATTACCAGCTTGGCGTTCTCCAAGATGTCCTTCTCATAGGTCAGGCTCATGCCGAGGGCGACATTGCCGTGCCTGTCAGGAGGCGTACATGTCCCCATGTAGATATCGGGGCGCTTCACGTACAGGCGGTCTGTGGCCGCCCTGTGCAGCATGTTGGGCACGAATGTGACGGTGCCGTAGCCCTTCTTTATCACTTCCCTTATGTTCGCGGTATGGAACCATGAATTGAGCTCGAATATCCCCTTCATTTCGGGCTTCATGTAGAAATCGTAGGGAAGCAGTGTGAGGCATGAGAAGACCTTGACGTCCTGCACGCTGCCGGCCCTCGTATGGAACGCGCCCATCAGCCCCTG
>JAGOKM010000078.1:0-4880 GCA_017994615.1 Bacillota bacterium
GCTGAAACCCTTGAAGCCGCCGAATCCGGAGAAGCCTCCCATCATCCCTCCGAACAGGTCTTCCAGGTCGATGCCTTCGGGGTTTCCGTACTCCACCCTGAAGCCGCCGGGGCCATCGCCGGCCCCTCCCCAGGCCCTGGGCTGGTCGGGGTCTATGCCGGCTTGCATCATCTGCTCCCACTGGGGCCCGAACTTGTCGTAGTACTTCTTCTTCTTCGGGTCGCTCAATACCTGGTAAGCCTCGTTTACCTCCTTGAACTTCAGCTCCGCGGACTTGTCGCCGGGGTTTGCGTCCGGATGGTACTTGCGGGCCAGCTTCCTGTAAGCCGATTTTATCTCCTTGTCGGTCGCTTCCTTCTTCAATCCGAGAAGCTCGTAATAGTTCCTGTTCATCCTGTCACCTCTGACGATACCGTAAAGTGCGCGGCGCCCCTGCCCGTCGACGGGGGAGGCGCCGCGCACTGCCTATTTGCGAGGCATCTGGCGCCTCTTGATGCAAATCATCCTTTTTTGGGGACGCTCACCCTCACGATGGACGGGCGCAGCGTGCTCCCGCAGTATGTGTACCCCTTCCTGAGCTCCTGGAGCACGGTCTCGCAGTCGACGTCCTCCTCGGAAGTGGAGACCGCCTCGTGGAGGGCCGGGTCGAAGGGCTTGCCGACCGCATCTATCGGTTCCAGGCCCTCTGACTTTGCCACGGACCCGAGCTTCTTGATCGTGAGCGCAAGGCCGCTTTTCAGCGCCTCGTACCCCGCGTCGGAGGCCATGGCCCTCTCAAGGTCGTCCACCACGTCCAGGACCTTCAACATGAAGTCGGACTTTCCGAGCCTGATCATGTCCTGGGCTTCACGGTCGGCCCGCTTCTTCAGGTTGTCATAATCGGCCCTCGCCCTCAGGTAGCTGTCCTTGTAGCTTTCGACCTGGCGCTTGGCTTCATCCAGCTGCATCTGCAGGTCGGCGAGTATCCTGGACGCCTCCTCGGCGGATATCTCCTTTTGCGTTTCCGCTGCTTCGGCCTTTATTTCCTTCTCTTTCATGTCATCCACCGCCCGGGGCTAGTTCTCGGTCTTGAATTCTGCGTCTATAACGTCGTCGTCGGCCTTGCCGTTCTTCTGCTGGCCTGGATCCTGACCCTGGGGCCCGGCGCCCGCCTCGGCGCCCTGGTTCTTCTTGTACATCTCCTCGTAGACTTTGTACGAGGCCTGCTGGAGGGCATCCATCTTGGCCTTCAGGGTGGCGTAGTCGTCGTTCTTTATCGCTTCCTTAAGGCTTGCTATCTCCGCCTCAACCTTGGCCTTGTCCTCGGCTGAAAGCTTGCCCTCGGTCTCCTTGAGGGACTTCTCCACCTGGTAAACCAGCTGGTCGGCCTGATTCTTGAGCTCCACCTGCTCGCGCTTGGCGCGGTCTTCGGCCTCGGCCCTCTTGGCCTCCTGGACGAGCCTTTCGACCTCCTCCTTGGAGAGCTGGGTGCTTGCCGTGATGGTTATGCTCTGCTCTTTGCCGGTGCCGGTGTCCTTGGCCGTGACGTTGACTATGCCGTTGGCGTCTATGTCGAAGGTGACTTCGATCTGGGGCACTCCGCGTGGCGCCGGGGGTATGCCGCTCAGCTGGAAGCGTCCGAGGCTCTTGTTGTCGCGGGCGAACTCTCGCTCGCCCTGGAGCACGTTGATGTCCACCGTAGTCTGGCCGTCGGCGGCGGTCGAGAAGATCTGGCTCTTCCTTGTGGGTATCGTCGTGTTGCGCTCGATGAGCTTGGTGCTCACGCCGCCCAGGGTCTCGATGCCGAGCGAAAGCGGCGTCACGTCCAGGAGGACGACGTCCTTGACTTCGCCAGCCAGGACGCCCGCCTGGATGGCGGCCCCGACTGCTACCACTTCGTCCGGGTTGACTCCGCGGTGCGGCTCCTTGCCTGTGAGCTTCTTGACCAGCTCCTGTATCACCGGCATCCTCGTCGACCCGCCGACTAGTATGACCTCGTCGAGGTCGGCGGGGGACAGCTTGGCGTCCGCAAGCGCCTGCTTGAACGGGCCTACGCAGCGTTCGGTGAGGTCCTTGGTCATCTCCTCGAAGCGCGCGCGGGTAAGCTTCATGTCAAGGTGCAGCGGGCCTGACGCCGTCGCCGTCACGAACGGGAGGCTTA
The DNA here is from genome assembly GCA_017994615.1 of Bacillota bacterium. Taxonomy (GTDB): domain Bacteria; phylum Bacillota; class DTU025; order DTU025; family MWDF01; genus MWDF01. Next base: position 2,141 of record JAGOKM010000078.1, read on the forward strand.
TTGTCGTCTCGAACACCTGCGAGAGCTCGATCTTGGCCTTTTCGGCAGCTTCGATGAGCCTCTGGTGGGACTGCCTGTCCGCCCTCAGGTCTACGCCGTTCTCCTTCTTGAACTCTTCGGCGATGTAGTCAACTATGCGCCTGTCGTAGTCGTCCCCTCCGAGGTGGGTGTCGCCGTTGGTCGCCTTGACCTCGAATACGCCGTCTCCGACCTCCAGGACGGAAACGTCGAACGTGCCGCCGCCCAGGTCGAACACCAATATGGTCTCGTTGGTCTTCTTGTCCAGGCCATAGGCGAGCGAGGCGGCAGTGGGCTCGTTGATTATCCTGAGTACTTCAAGGCCTGCGATCCTTCCGGCATCCTTGGTAGCCTGCCTCTGGGAGTCGTTGAAATACGCGGGAACCGTGATTACTGCCTTCGTTATCTTCTCGCCCAGGTACTTCTCCGCGTCAGCCTTGAGCTTGCCCAGGATCATGGCCGAGATCTCCTCCGGCGAGAAGGTCTTCCCGGTCACGGGTATGTCCACCCTGGCTTCCCCGTTGCTGCCGGCCACCACGCTGTATGCCATATTGCGGCGCTCGCTGGTCACCTCGTCGAAGCGCCTTCCCATGAACCTCTTGATCGACGCTACGGTGTTCTCGGGGTTCAAGATAGCCTGGCGCCTTGCAAGCTGGCCGACAAGCCTGTCGTTGTTCTTGGTGAAGGCCACCACCGACGGGGTGGTGCGGGTGCCTTCGGTGTTCACTATGACCTGCGGGGTGCCGCCCTCCATCACCGCTATGACCGAGTTCGTCGTCCCGAGGTCGATTCCTACTGTCCTGCTCATTACTGTCCTCTCCTTCGTTTGATATATAAATGGTGGTTGTGTGCTGATTATCAGCCTTCCTGGCTTTCCTTTTCCTCATCCTCGTCGGCTATCACTATCGCATGTCCGACCTCCATCTGGAGTATCACCTTCACGCCCGCGGCGTTGACCTTGGCTTCCCTGATGAGGTAGGAGATGCGGGAGATCAGCTCCAGGTCGTTCTCCGAATAGAGCCTTATGTTGCCCTCGGTCCTGGTCGGCTGCACCAGCCCCATGCGCTCAAGGTATCTGAGCATGGGAGCCGACACGTTAGTAAGCCTCGATGCGACCTGTATCGTATATACCGGCTCATCCGGGCCGTGGAACCTTGCCATTTGCATCACCTCGATACATAACCTTACGTCAAATTTTAAGATATCGTTTCGAAAATATCAATAGGATTTAATAAAAACATTATAAGAAAGTTAAAATAAGCACTAAGACCGGCTGTTTCTGATGCCGGTCGCCGGGCGGGAAGTATAAGTCCGGGGTATGGAAGGAATGGAGCTCGGCAGCGCAGAAGGAAACAAGAAAACCAAGAAGGGGGGATGGAGATGGCGACAGGAAAGGCGGCCATGTTCGTGGACAACATATTCCAGGACATGGAGGTCATGTATCCTTACTACAGGCTCATCGAGGCCGGCTTCGCAGTGGACCTGATCGGGCCCGAGAAGGGGAAGGTCTACAACGGCAAGTACGGCTATCCTGCTATGGCGGGAAAGTCGTACCCCGAGGCGAGGTCCGAGGATTACGACCTGCTGGTCATACCCGGGGGCTTCGCACCGGACAAGATAAGGATGGACCGCGACGCCAAGAGGCTCACATGGGAGATGGTGAACGCGGGCAAGGTCGTGGCCGCCATTTGCCACGGGCCGTGGGTGCTGGTCTCGGCCGGCGTTGTGAAGGGGAGGAAGCTTACGTCATACATCGCCATCAAGGACGATGTTGTCAACGCCGGAGGGCTGTGGGAGGATGCGGAGGTCGTAGTAGACGGGAGGCTCATCACATCGAGGAAGCCTGACGACCTTCCGGCGTTTATGAAGTCTGTGCTTGCTTTCTTCAATAAATAGGAAAAGCCCCGCGCTTGCTCAGCAATGCGCGGGGCTGTACAACTCAAATCTCTGCTACAACCTCCAGGTGGCAACGCCTACCAGAGGGATGAGAAGCTCTATGAACTTGTCGTTCTTGTCCAGGCCTTCGGGCAGTTCGAAGGGGATGAACCCCTTCCTGGTCTCGCCGGGCAGGAAATCTACCAGGTTTATCGCCTCTGAGGAGGGCATGGTGGACCATGCTTCGAAGTTTATGCCATACACGGCGCCGTTCTTGTCATAAAGCCTCCATCCCAGCGGGTATCCATCGTAATTCAGGGGCACGCTGGCCACTGTCGTCCCTATGTTTTTGATGGTCACAGGAATCAGGGCGAACACCATATCCTTCTTGGATGCCAGTTTCCTCTGCTCCTTGACCACTTCCTTCAGAGGTTCCTTTTCTCCTTTTTCCTTGGGTTTATCCTTGTCGTCGTTGTTCACCGGCTCCGGCTTGTCGCCCTTGACCTCCTTGGTCCATCTTATTCCGTTCCCAACCTGGATCTCCCAGTTGCCGATGACGGCCTTCTGGTTGGCATTGAGATAAGGCCCGGTAGGCACCAAGCCCTCGGCTAGAAGTCCGAGCGACGGAGTCAAGAGGATTATCCCTACTAAGACTGACACCATCATCAACATGTATATTCTTTTCATCTTTATCAGCCTCGCAAAATATATTTTCCTAGTACAAGTGACGCAGCTAAATAAGAGTTTGTTCCCTGTTCAGCGATTTATTTGTTTCAGATTCGTTAACCATATGTGATTATTACAACACCATATACATTATATTACTATGCTATGTAGCGCGACCGAG
>JAGOKM010000078.1:4980-6139 GCA_017994615.1 Bacillota bacterium
GTAGCGCGACCGAGAAAAAGACGGGCTTTGGATCCACAGAGATTTATGCAGGGAGGACTGGGCTTTGAAAGGCAAGTGGGCGAAAGCGGCATTGGCTGCGGTACTGATCATATCTGCGTTAATCGCGCTAAGGACTGTGAGGCAGAACAGGCTCGAGGCTACGAGGGACCCTTTCTCGGGCTATGAGGAGGCGACGGCAAGGATCTCGGTGATCACAAGGTCGGTCGAAGCCTCGGGCAATGTGGAGTCTGGCAGGAAGGACCTGCTCTATACCCAGTACTCGGTGAAAGTGCTCGACTTGCAGGCCAAGTCCGGGGAAGCGGTGAGGAAGGGCCAGCTCATCGCGAAATACGAGAGCTCGGGCCTCAAGGACGACATAAGACAGGCCGCATCGGAGCTGCAAGCGGCTAAAGACGCCGCATCAAGGTTGTCCTCCGGGGCCTTCGACCTGTCGATGCTGTCCTCGATGGCGCTCGCAACAGCCGGAAGCACGGATACGGCACAGCTTGAAAGCTCATACAAGAAGCTTGTGGATGCCCAGGGCAGGCTCACCTACAGGGCCCCCTTCGACGGCATCATATCGAAGCTTGAGGGCATGCCCGGCCAGGAGCTGGCCGGCACAGGCGCGCAGAGCCCCCTTGTCGAGGTGATAGCGGCCGACGGCTGGTACGTGGACGTGAACGTGTCCGAGTATGACGTCAACTCCCTGCGGCTGGGCATGAAGGCTTCGGTCGAAGTGCTGGCGACCGGGGAGATTATCGAAGGCGAGGTGACCGGGATCACGCTTAGGCCTGTCCGCTCTGGGAACATAGTCTCATATCCCGTCAGGATAACGTTGGGCGGCACGTTCTACACGCTGAAACCCGGCATGAGCGCCGATGCGGCGATTTCCGTATACCGCAGGCAGGGAGCGCTGGTCATTCCATACGGCTTCGCCAAGCAGGACGGCGGGATAAGCGAGGTCACAGTCAAAGGGGCGGACGGAATGCCGCAGGCAAGGAAAGTGGTGCTCGGCGAGGAAGGCGATGAAGGCATCGAAGTCCTGGAGGGCCTTTCGGAGGGCGAGGCGGTCTACCGCATGAACCCCGAAGCATCATCCACTGGCACGACCGGCGGCGGGATATTCAACTTCCGCGCCCGCATGACTGGAAGGTGATAC
>JAGOKM010000079.1 GCA_017994615.1 Bacillota bacterium
CTTTATATCACCGATAAGATTGTCGAAGCTGGACTTCCCCGGCCTTATTACGGTGTTCCTCATCCTGACTATCGGGGCGAACCTGTAGTTGACCGCCCTTGCATTGCCGGTAGTCCCCTCGCCCAGCCTTGCCGCCGTCTCCCTGGAATGCAGCCTCCCGACGAGAAGCCCGTTCGTTATGAGGGGGGCGGACACCGCGGGGGTGCCCTCGTCGTCGTACTTGAGAGACCCTCTTAGCCCTTCCGGGACGGGCTCGTCGGCGATGTTGAGGAAGTCCTGGCCGAACCTGCGGCCCAGGGTCATCATCTTCCTTGCGTCCTCGTTCTCGGCTATGAAATCCGACTCGGACAGGTGCCCGAAGGCCTCGTGCACGAACACGCCTGCCAGGTGCGGGTCGCAGACAACCGTGTATACTCCCGCTTTCACAGGATCCGCTCCCAATGCTTCTACGCAGGTGTCCACAACCTTCCTGGCGACATCGTGCCTGCCGGTCAGGTCCGAGAAATCCAAGCTGCTGCCTATCCCCTCGAAGGCTTCCACCGGGCGGCCGTCCTTCATCGCGGTTGCGTTGAGGCTGGCGTTCATGTCCGAGCTTTCCGTGGCTATGAAGGCCCCTTCCGAGTTTGCGAAGTATTTCCTGACGTAGAAGTCGCTGTACCTTACCATGGACGAGACCACTTTGGGGTCGGTCTTCGAAAGTATCTCTGCGTATTCGCCCATCACCTTCATCTTCTCGGCCAGGCTTACGTCTTTGGCCCCTCTCTTGATGCCCAGGCTGCATTCGTCATAGGCGGTCGTAACCCTGGCGAGCCTGACCTTGTCCTCGGCCGGGATGAAGGAACCTACGTACCTTGCCGACGTAATGGCATCATCGCATGCTTTGTCCAGCGCCGATATGTCGTTGAACGCCGCAAAACCCCATCCTCCGTTTACAAGCGCCCTTACGTTGCCGCCGAGGTCCACCCTCGCCGTAGCGCTGTCGACGTTGGTAAGGCGGAAAAGCAGGGACGTCGCTTCCCTCTGCTCAAGCCTGATCTCCATGTATTCGACTTTTTCCTTGTGGGATGAAATGGCCGCCGACATGATTCCCTTGAAGTCCACTGGATCGACCTCCTGCCGCCGGCAGGCTTAAGGGAGCCACTGGCCGGCGCTACTTCTTGATATAGTTCAACGGATTGTAGGTTCTGTTGTTTATCCTGATCTCGAAATGGAGGTGAGGTCCGGTGGACCTTCCGGTGTTGCCGGAATAGGCGATTGCCTCGCCCTGTTCCACCCAATCGCCTTCCGAGACCAGAAGCGTCGAGTTGTGGGCATAATAGGTCTTGGTCCCTTGGCCGTGGTCGATGATGATGAGCTTGCCGTAGCCGGTGCCCCATCCGGACTTAGTCACCCTTCCTGCTGCCGCGGCTCTGACCATGGTGCCCGTCGGTACCCCGAAGTCCGTTCCGCTGTGCATGGAGCCGCTGCGCATTCCGTAGTTCGAGGTGACCCTCGTGCCGCTTGATATCGGGTGTATGAACTTCACGTCCGTGCTCGCTGACTTGCCCGACGCCTTGGAAGAGGAGGAAATGGTCGTCGACTTGGCGCTGGACTTGGGCAGCTTTCCGCCCGGTATGACCAGGACCTGACCTGCTTGTATCGTACTGCTGCTTGTAAGCTCGTTAGCCTCGAGTATGATCTGCGATGTGACCTGGTAGGTCTTGGCCAGGTCGAATATTGTGTCGCCCTTCTTTACAGTGTGGGTGAGTCCTGTAACCGACGGGAACGTCAGCTTCTGACCCACTTTGAGCCTTGATGCGTTGGTCAGGTTGTTGGCGTTGACTATCGTCGCTTCATCGACGTTGTATGCCTTCATGATGGACCATATCGTATCGCCCGGCTCGACCACGTGCTCGATTATATAGGGCTTCTTCTCCAGTATGCCCCTCAGGTTCTCAAGCGGGGAGCCTGTTGTGATAGCCTCGTCGTCCATAGAGAAGAGGTTCTCGTCTGTGCCATGGCCTCCGGGGCTGAGCGAGAAAGGCTCCGTCAGCATGTCGAATACATTTGCCGCTATCCTCGCTATGCCTGAACCCGAAACGGTGTCGGCGCCGCCGCCGACGCCGATGTCAGCCGAAGATGGCGTAAGCAGTAGGAATATGAAACAGAAGACGAGCAATGCGAACATTGTCGCCACTGACTTCGGTATCTTCGGCATCTCTTGCCTGTACCTCAAGATCTCTCCCCTTCGCTGACCATAGATAAGATATTTTACACCATCTGGAGGCTATCTGAAAACCCCGTGAGCCATCCGGGGCACTTCCTGATAACGACCCATATTAGTAAACGGTCCCGCGTTCCTTCATGTTGCTTGCGTATTTCGAATTGACGATCGTGTCTATGAGCTCGTCGTTCGACGCAGTCTTCCTCACCCTTCCGAACAGGAATTCGGTCTGCTCCTGCGGGCTCATGCTCGCCATGGCCACCCTCAGCACCCATGCAGCCTCCCTCTCCTTGGGGGTGTATAATAGCTCGTCCCTCCTGGTCGAAGAGGCTTTTATGTCGATGGCAGGGAAGATCCTCCTGTCTGCGAGCTCTCTTTCCAGGTGTATTTCCATGTTGCCGGTACCCTTGAATTCCTCGTATATCATGTCGTCCATCCTGCTTCCCGTATCCACGAGGCAGGTGGCGAGTATCGTCAGGGATCCCCCGTCTTGTATGTTCCTGGCCGCCCCGAAGAACCTTTTGGCCGGATGCAGGGCTGAAGGGTCCAATCCGCCCGACAGTGTCCTGCCCGATGAAGGCGTCGTCGTGTTGTACGCCCTTGTGAGCCTAGTCAGGGAGTCTAGCAGTATGCAGACGTTCTTCCTGTGCTCAACCTGCCGTTTGGCGATTTCCAGGACAATTTCTGCGACCCTTGTGTGGTTTTCGGCCGGTTGGTCGAAGGTTGACGAGAAGACCTGTCCCTTATCCCCGATCCACTGTATCCAGTCGGTTACTTCCTCCGGCCTTTCGTCCACAAGAAGGACTATCAGCCGGATATCGGGGCTGTTGTCCATCAGCGCCCTGGCAACGGTCTTCATTACCGTCGTCTTGCCGACCTTGGGCTGGGCAACTATCATGCCCCTCTGCCCCATGCCAATGGGCACCATGAGGTCGATCACCCTGCCTGTTATCTCGGAGCTCTGCGTTTCGAGCTTTATCCTCTGCTTGGGGAATATCGGGGTGAGGTCTTCGAAGTACTTGCGAGTCTCGCAGTACTCCGGCGGATCGTCGTTTACGCTTTCGACCCTTATAAGGGCCGAGTTCTTCTCGCCCTCGTTCGGAGGCCTTACGTATCCTGCCACCTCGTCGCCGTTTCTCAGCCTGAACCTCTTTATCTGGGACGGCGATATGTATATGTCGTCGAAACCCTGCGTATGAGGCTGATTGGCCCTCAGGAAGCCGTATCCTTCCGGCTTTATCACCAGGACTCCCTTCGCCGACATCGCTCCGTCCTTCATATGGGACGGCAGCTGGGCTTCCCTTTGGGGTGCAGCCTGCGCTGCTGCTGCCGGCTCCTCCCGGACCGAGGTTTCCTCTTCGGAGGGCAGTGCCGTAGTCGCCGGCCCCTGATCGGGTTCAGCCGCCTCGCCTGCTTTGCTGCGCCTTCTCAGCACAGGCCTGGACGATATGATGGTTTCGGGGCCGTCCAGCTTGCCCGATGCCAGCATCCTCGAGACGTCCTCTATGTCCTTGGCCGAACCGAGCTCGCCGTCGTCTCCAACTACGCCGATTATCTTGAAGGATACGGGCTCGACGGTCCTGGCTTCCTCAGTTTCCGTCCTGTTCTTCCTTGGCCTTCCCCTCTGCGCGGCTTTTGCGGCAGGGACCTGGGGTTTTGCGCCCTCTTCCCTGTATATGGCAGTCAAGGCGTCTATGAGCTCTGCCTTCCTCAAAGTCCTGAACCCTTTGACGCCGTGCGCCTTCGCCTCGTCCTTGAGCTCAAGGACGCTTTTGGCGCCCAACTCTGATATTCTGTCTTTCATTATGTTCCTCCATCCGGAATCGTGGGAATTACCTGTGGGAAATGCGGTGCAAACAATTACAACCTGCGCAGGCGGCAGATTTGCATCAAAAGACCTTCTTCACATGATAAAAAGAAAGGAATGCGAACGTCGATGTTTACACAATTCTTTCGATATCCGATGCGCTTCTCCTTCATCAGGAAGGATTATTTCCTGTTCTCCTTGGCTGCTTTTATGAATGCGTCGAAAAGCGGATGCGGCCTGTTGGGCCTCGACTTGAACTCGGGATGGAACTGCGTACCGACGAAGAAAGGATGCCCTGGCAGCTCACAGATTTCCACAAGGTCCCTCTCCGGGTTCCTTCCCGAGAGCACAAGCCCTTTGTCTATGAGGGCCTGCCTTAATGAGTTGTTGACTTCATAGCGGTGGCGGTGCCTCTCGTTCACCGAGGCCACCTTCCCGTATATCCCGTGGGCGATGCTGCCCTCCTTGAATTCGCATTCGTAGATTCCGAGCCTCATGGTGCCGCCCTTGTTGTCTATCCCCTTCTGGTCGCTCATCAGGTCTATCACCGGGAACTTGGTGTCCGGCCTGAACTCCGTGGAATGTGCGTCGGCCATTCCGCATACGTGCCTTGCGTAATCGATTATCGCCATCTGCATGCCCAGGCAAAGTCCCAGGAAGGGGACCTTCCTCTCCCTTGCGTATGCCACGGCCTTTATCTTGCCCTCTATGCCGCGGTCCCCGAAACCTCCGGGCACCAGGATGCCGTCTGCTTCGGACAGGAACCCGTCAAGGTCCTTGTCCCCTTCCAGGTCTCCCGAGTAGATGTAGTCTATCTTTACGCAGACATCGTTCTTTATGCCCGCATGCTTTAGCGCCTCGACGACGCTCAGGTACGCGTCGGGCAACGCCACATATTTGCCCACAAGCGCGATTCTGACCTTTTCGGTGGCTCCCTTGGCCTTTTGCACCATGGCTTCCCAGTCGACCAGGTCCGGCTTCCTGTCCTCCATGCCCAGCCTGGCTAGGACTATCCTTGCAAGGCCCTCCCTTTCGAGCTGGAGCGGCACTTCATAAAGCGATTCCAGGTCGGGGTTGAAGATTACGGCGCTTGGGTCGATGTCGCAGAAGAGGGCGATCTTGTTCTTTATCTCCGCCGGAAGGGGCACTTCAGACCTGCATACTATGGCGTCCGGCTGAATGCCCTCGGACCTCAGCTCCTTGACGGAATGCTGAGTCGGCTTCGTCTTGAATTCTCCCGACATCCTGAGGTAGGGGACAAGCGTCACGTGGACGAAGAAAGTGTTCTCGCGGCCCACTTCGCGCCTCAACTGCCTTACCGCCTCCAGGTAAGGCTGGCTTTCGATGTCGCCTACCGTCCCGCCTATCTCAACTATGATGAAATCGGGCCTGTCGGCCTCCAGGGCTTTTATCCTTCTTTTTATCTCGTTCGTTATATGGGGGATCACCTGGACGGTACCGCCGAGGTAGTCGCCTCTTCTCTCGTTGGCCAGGACCTGTGAGTATATCATACCTGTAGTGATGTTGTTGCTGCGCTTTACGTTGATGTCGATGAACCTCTCGTAGTGGCCGAGGTCGAGGTCGGTCTCGGCGCCGTCCTCGGTGACGAAAACCTCCCCGTGCTGATAGGGGCTCATCGTCCCCGGGTCGACGTTTATGTAGGGGTCGAATTTGAGGATGCTAAGCGTGTAGCCCCTGGATTTGAGGAGCCTGCCGAGGGATGCGGCGGTGATGCCCTTTCCGAGGCCTGAAACCACCCCGCCAGTAACGATAACGAGCCTAGCCATATGGTCCTCCCGGGTAGTCAGCTAAAAACATTAAGATTATACATCAGGGCAGAGCCCGATTCAAATGAGCTTGCCAAAATCACACCTGTGGCTTGGGCGACATCACAAGGTACGAGGTGCCTTCGGCCGCCGCCGGTTTCTTGAGCTCTACTTCACCCGGCTCGGCGTATGTTATGCGTTCCTTGCCCTCAAGGAACGCAGATAGCGGAAGCAGCCTCTCTATGCCTGGCTTCATCCCGTAGTGCATCGGGACTGCGACCCTGGGCCTGATGAGCTTTATGAGCCTGTCGGCGCCTGCCGGGT
>JAGOKM010000080.1 GCA_017994615.1 Bacillota bacterium
CGCTTATAGATATATGGCAGCAGCCGACCTCATGGTTTTCCCCGGTAGGCATTCCGTCCTTTGGGAGCAGGCTGCAGGGCTTGGCATCCCGATGCTCATTAAGCACTGGGAGGGTACGACGCACCTGGATTTAGGCGGGAACTGCGAGTTCCTCTACGAGGACAGCGTCGATGAGATCAAAGCGAAGATTCGACTCATCAGCAGCAAGGACAGATACGAACCGATGAGGCGGGCGGCAGAGGACAAGGGGATGAAGACCTTCTCCTACCGTGAGATTGCGCGCAGGAGCATCATCGACGAATGAACGGAAAGCGGGGGATGGTTGTGCCGAAAATCACAGTCGCAGGGGCGGGATATGTCGGAATGGCGATGTCGGTATTGCTGGCGCAGAACAACGAAGTCACGGCCTACGACATCGACCTAAGGAAAGTCGGTTTGATAAACTCCAGGCTGTCGCCCATTGCGGACAAGGAAGTAGAAGAATATCTGTCCCGACCGGAGCTGAATATCAGGGCTACGGCAGGCAAAGCCGAAGCTTTCGATAAGGCAGACCTGGTAATAATATCGACTCCTACGAACTACGATCCCGAGAAGAACCATTTCGACACATCGAGCGTGGATTCGGTCATATCGGACGTCGTTTCTGCGAACGACAAGGCCCTCATTGTAATCAAGTCCACGGTACCCGTAGGCTATACTGAGAAGGCCAAGGTCAGGTTCGGCACAGACAAACTGTTGTTTTCCCCCGAGTTCCTGAGGGAGGGCAAGGCGCTTTACGACAACCTCCACCCTTCAAGGATAGTAGTCGGGGAGAAGTCGGAAAGGGCAAGGAGTTTCGCAGACCTTCTTGTGGAGGGAGCCATCAGGAAAGACGCACCGGTGCTATTCACGAACTCCACCGAAGCGGAGGCAATCAAGCTATTTGCAAACACTTTCCTTGCCATGCGAGTTGCCTTCTTTAACGAGCTTGATACATATGCCGAGGTAAGAGGCCTGGATACATGCCAGATAATCGAAGGGGTGTGCCTTGACCCGAGGATAGGGAACTTCTATAACAATCCCTCATTCGGCTACGGTGGATATTGCCTCCCCAAGGACACCAAGCAGCTTCTGGCCAATTACCACGATGTCCCCAACAACCTAATGGCTGCCATAGTGGACTCGAACAGGACCAGGAAGGACCACATAGCCGAGATGGTGCTCGCAAGGAAGCCGAAGACCGTGGGTATATACAGGCTGACGATGAAGGCCGACTCCGATAATTTCAGGTTCTCCTCGGTGCAGGGGGTTATGAAAAGGATAAAGGCCAAAGGAGTCGAAGTGGTTGTCTACGAGCCTGTTTTGGATGAGGTCGAGTTTTTCAGGTCCAGGGTCGTGAAGAGCCTTGATGAATTCAAACGGATTTCCGATGTCATAGTCGCAAACAGGTACTCGCAGGAATTATCGGACGTTAAGGACAAGGTCTACACCAGAGATATATTCAAGAGGGACTGAGCTTGGTGGGCTAACCCAGGACTCCAGGCGGAAACCGATTGATATGTTGATGGGTAGCTGATAAATCCTCTGAGCACGACGGAAATCTTCGGATAGAAGGCGGCGTTCCTATAATGTATAATCTGTTGGAACATCAACGAATCTTGAAGGAACGGGTATATCCAATTGAGGAAATTTCTGCTGCTTACAGCCGTCCTTGTGACCTTACTGCTGCTCGCCTCCGTTCAGCCGATTGCGGCCGCGTCTGCTGATGACGCAGGCATAGACCATTACCTTCTGTTGGTGATCGATGCAGCCAACCCGGCCGCCAGAGGTTGGGCTGAACCCATAGTGCTGACACACAACAGGCCTGAGAAGATAATCATCGTCGATGCCTTGGACTGCAACAAACTTTACACTGTGAACGGCAAGCCAACCAAAATGGGAGACATATACGGAATAGGCGGCGAGAAGCTCCTGATGAGCGTGATAAACACCAACTTCAAGCTCGATTTGACGCGTTTCGCCAAGACGACATATTCCGGGCTCAACTCAGTGGCCGGCATACTTGGTAGGTCCATAGACGTCGACGCAATGATAAAAGCCAGCAAGAGCAACGACAGGTCGGTGACAAGGAGGGAACAGCTCAAGTTCATAGACGCCGTCGCCTACGGCTTCCATAATATGACCATCTCGCGCATGTTCTCGCTGGCATCGGCTGCATTCAAGTATGTGGATTCCAACATCAGCCTGATACAGATGTTCAACCTTGCAAGGGACCTGATCGGTGGGAAACTGGTCCCGAACGACGGCCCCAACCTCAGCTTCCAGCTCTAGTCAGATATACTAAGAGCCTCTATGAAATGGATACAAGGCGCGCAGAAAAGGCGCGCCTCTTCTTTTACATCCCTAATATTTGGCAATTGTAGTATAATCTAGACAATCCAATTAACGAAATATTGAGGTTACATCAATGAAATTCGTGACGAATTTTAAGATGACATTCCTCATGATGTTATTCGCAGCCGTTGTTTTCGCCTCCTTCTCCTGCCTGTGTTTCCAGGGTATCGAACAGGAAAACTACCTCCTCTTGGTCACCGATAAAGGCCCAAAAGGCGAAATCGGCTGGACAGATGTCGTCCTTGCCACCATTGACAAGGTAAATAAACAGCTAATTGTTGACGCCATGGACGCAACTGCGTACTATTCACTCGCAGAAAAGGGCCCAATGATGCTCGGCGAGGCATTTGCCAAGGGCGGCGAGGGACTAGTGGTGGAACTCCTTGAGCAATGCCGTGGCATCAAAGTAAAGAGCATCTCCAAGACGACGTTCGAAGGATTGAAGGAAATCGCCGGCATGGTCGGGATTGACATCGACATCTCCCGGATCATCAGGGACAGCAAGGCCGGAAAGTGCGTGCAGCTTAGATGCGAGCAGATGGCGCTCCTTAAGATGTCATACGAAAGAATCAGGAGAATGGACTACCAGGTCGCCTACAAGCTGGCGGAGGCAGTGCTGTCGAACATCCAGACGGACATTTCTGCCATCGAGGCGCTGGAGATCGGGACTGGGCTGCTCGGCGGAAGGTTCGTCCCCAAGGATGCCGGCTACATGGCGATGGACCTGTAGTATTAATCCGATCCGTATTAACAGGTCGCAATATTGCATAAATTTACTTCAAACCTTGCCCGACAGGTGTTAGGATAGTCATTGAGCCAGCATATATATTAAGAATCTCGTCGGATTCCGTACATCATTGGAGGCAAAATGCAGGATACGAGATACAAGCTCGCTTACATGGTCGCAACCCCTGACATCCTTTCTCCCAATTCCCTAGGCTATCACGGAGAAATCGATTACAGCTGCTCGCTGCTCAAGGAGCTCGGATACGACGGCATCGAGCTGACGACAGCTGAGGCAGACGCCTTCGACTGGAAGCCCATCGAGAATGCCGTCGAGAAACACGGCCTTGATGTCCCCCTTGTTTGCACAGGGGAGGTTTTAGGGCAGTCGGCCATCGGCCTGGCACATCCCGATGAAGGAATAAGGAAGCTTGCGCTGGAGCGCATCAAAAGGATCGTTGATTTCGCCTCAATATGGGGGGCGCATGTCAATATAGGGAGGTCTCGCTGGCATTACGAGGAAGGAATACCCAGGGAGCAGACTGAGAAGTGGGCTTTGGAGGCGTTCAAAGAGCTATCTGACTATTCAGCCCGATTCGATGTAACGATAGCGCTTGAGCCGATTGCCTCCCATGTGCTCAACTTCATCAACAGCACCCAGGACGGGCTTGACTGGATGGCGAGGGTCAACAAGCCCAACTTCCTGCTCATGCTGGACGTTTACCATATGAACATAGAAGACAGGCTCAGCATGGAGAAAAGCATCAAGCAGGCGGTGTCGCTGGACGCAGTCGCACACGTCCATCTATGCGATACGAACAGGAAGCCGCCTGGATACGGGCACATGGACTTCGAGGGCGTCATAAACGCCTTTAAGAGGGCGGGATACAGGGGATATCTTTCTGCTGAAGTCTTCAACTATCCGAACCAGGAGTCTGCCATCAGAAGGACGATACAGGTCCTCAAGCCGCTGCTTTAGGACGACTGCCTATCGCTACAAAGCGGAGGATTCATGGAAGCTTCCGCGCTTTTTAGCAAGCATCATCGGGAGGCTTCGTGTCCCTGGAATTGGCCTCCTTCCAGTAAAGCCATCAAATCGGACGTTCCTTCGGTTTTTTATAGGAGAAGCCTTATATCCATCGGAGGATGTTCTCTGGTAGACTTGAACTCAAACCGGATTGCTGTCGACATATGGAGTAAGGAATGAGAAGAGCATCGAACCTGACAATCATCCTGCTTGGGATCATAACAGTCCTGGGCTTGTTAGGGTTCGATTCCCAGAGCGCATCCTATTCAGCATTTACAAGCCCGACAAAAGCAACAGCTGCAAAAGAATGTACTGGAAAGATAACCCGGGTCCAGTCCGCAAGCCAATTCTCTGACGTTCTGAACCTTAGATACTTCGAGGAAACCGGTCGGAAGACGATAAAGGAAAGAAAAGAGGAAACTAGCAGGGAACAAGGCTTGAAGAAGACGAGGCGGGTATTCCAGCTTCCCAGGACCTCTACGGCGATCACCAGAGGAACGACCTGCAGGAAGCAGCTTTCGGCGCTTGATTTGCCCTTGCTTACCAGAATCGACATGCTCCCCTTGGCCAACAGGCCTCCTCCCGCTATTTCTTAATTACCCACACACAATCGAATAAGGGATGCAGACTGCAGAGGAATCCGCTGCCGGTAAAGGCACGGTTTCTAGGCAGTACCGGCCTTTCCGGCATGAAGATTCGGGTCGTCTGGCCGCCTCTATGTAGGCATGTAGCTTATTCCAGTATGGAGGCGCACTAATAGCCGATGACGACGGGGACATCGCCGACATAATAGACCTTCAGCTGAAAAATGCCCAGCCTCCGGAGGATCCATATGGATTTAAGGGGCAGGGCGCTCTTTAGGAGCTTTATGGGCATTGTGAGGGCCGCCTCTGCCTTCCGTCGACAGAGATGTACATAGAAGGCCCGTGAAGGTCATCTATGCAGCTTAAAGAGGTATTACAACAGGATTCCACTAGGCAAGTAAGGTCGGCGCAACCTCACTAAAATGAGTTGGCTGCCCCTGCCTTGGGGATACGAAAATAAGCTGAGAATGAGGTGTTATCGTGCGAGCGCTCAGATGGTTATATGACAACATCAACAGGGTAGTGGATTTCTTGATAGCGTCCGTACTGATTGTAATGATAATCGATGTGTCAGTAGGGGTGTTCTACCGCTATGTCCTCAACAACGCCATCGCCTGGGTCGAGGAAGTCTCAAGGTATCTGATGATCTGGGTGGCCTATCTTTCCATGGGCATGGTTCTAAGGGACGAACAGCATGTGGGCGTAGAGTTCGTAGTCAACTGGTTCCCGCCTGCCGCCAGGAAGGTGATAAAGGTCATCTCCCATCTGCTGATAGGGGCCTTCCTGTTCGTCGTCGCCCTGGAGTCGGTCAAGTACACAAGGGTATTGAGCATACAAAGGTCGCCGGCGACGCAGGTGCCCATGATATATCCGTACCTTGCGGTTACCGTCGGGGCCCTCCTTATGTTCATGGAGAACATAAAGCTGATATTCGAATACGCAACCGGCAAGAAGACCAGATGACAAGGAAAGGGGGCAGGGGACCATGGCATATGGTTTCTTCGCTTTTTTCATAACGATGCTTGCCGGGATACCCGTAGGCTTCGGACTCGGCATTGGCTCTTTGGTGACGCTGCTCGTCAAAGGATATTCATTGAGCACTATAGCGGCCAGGATGTTCACCGGCGTGGATAACTTCCCGATTATGGCTATACCTTTCTTCTGCATCGCCGGCGACCTCATGAGCGAGACTGGCATAACCCAGAGGCTCGTCAAGTTCGCAGACACGCTTGTAGGCCATATAAGAGGAGGCCTCGGACACGTAAACGTTGTAGCCGAGTGCTTCTTCTCGGGCATTACAGGCTCCGCCATAGCCGACGCTTCGGCGCTCGGATCGATGCTGATACCCTCTATGGTGG
>JAGOKM010000081.1 GCA_017994615.1 Bacillota bacterium
GATAATCGAATAGGCCTGGAATCCTCCTGAATCGGTCATTATCGGGCCGGACCATCCGCTCATGGTGTGGAGGCCGCCCAGCGCCGACACGGTGGTCGTGCCGGGCTTCTGCATTATATGGTATGCATTCATGACCAAAGCCTGCACGCCGACGCGCCCAAGGTCACGCGAGTCGACCGCCTTGACCGCGCCATACGTCGCGTCCGGCAGGAAGGTGGGGAACAGGACTTCCCCGTGGGGCGTGCTCAACCTCTCTCTCATATCCGGCCTCCTTATCGTAATCCATTCTAGCACATGCCCTGGCAATGCCTTTCTGTTACAATCGGCTTGATGACGAGGAGGTGCCATATGAGATTCGGAGCCGGTTTCATGACAAGGAGGAGCTCTGTAATAGGGACGTCGGGCGCTGTCGCTACCAGCACCCCGACCGCTGCTCTGGCTGGTTATGACGTACTTAAGGGCGGGGGCAACGCAGCCGACGCCGCACTGGCGATGGCGGCGTGCCTGGTGGTGAGCGAGCCTACGTCGAACGGGCTCGGATCGGACCTGTTCGCGATCATATGGGACGGGTTCAGGCTCCACGGGCTGAACGCCTCGGGAAGGGCGCCTTTAGCCCTGGATGCGAATGCCTTAAGGGACAAGGGCCTCGCTTCAGTGCCCCTTACGGGCTGGGAGCCGGTGACGGTGCCGGGCATGGTGGACGGCTGGGCGCTCATATCGGAGAGGTTCGGCAGCATGGGCCTGGACGAAGTCCTCGAACCGGCGGCGAGACTGGCAGAATATGGGTATCCCGTATCGCAGGTGACGGCCGGCTTCTGGGATTACGCGGCATCGAGGTTCGGATCCTTCGAAGGATTCGCTAAGGCCTTCATGCCTGGAGGCAGGGCGCCTTTTGCAGGCGAGGTCTACAAGAACGAGAGGATGGCCGAAAGCATAAGGGCGATAGGGCAGAGCAAGGGCAGGTGCTTCTACGAAGGACACATCGCGGACGCGATCGCCCGCGCTTCTGAGAAGGAGGGCGGATACATCAGGAAGGAGGACCTGCTTGCTCACAGAAGCGAGTGGGTGGACCCGATATCTGCCGGGTACAAGGGCTACGAGGTCTACGAGATGCCGCCTAACGGGCAAGGCATAGTGGCCCTTATGGCGCTTAAGATGCTCGATGGCATGGGGCTGGAGAAGCTGGGATATGACGACCCGCTGAGGATCAACCTCATTGCCGACGCGCTAAGGCTCGCCTTCGCGGACGCTGCAAGGCACATAAGCGACCCCTCGTTCTACGAAGTACCGGTGGGCGCGATGCTGTCCGATGATTATACCCAGGAAAGGGCGGGGCTTCTCAGGCGTGGTACGGCCCTTCGTGACCTAAAGTCCGGTCTGCCAGTGGAAGGAGGTACCGTATACCTTTCGGCGGCCGACAGGAACGGCATGATGGTTTCGCTCATACAGTCCAACTACATGGGCTTCGGAAGCGGAATCGTGATCGCCGAGCACGGGATCAGCATGCAGAACAGGGGGGTCGGCTTCAGCCTCGAGAAGGGGCATCCCAACGAGCTCAAGCCGGGAAAGAGGCCCTACCATACGATCATACCTGGATTCCTGATGAAAGGCGGCAGGCCGGTAGGCCCGTTCGGAGTTATGGGCGGGGACATGCAACCGCAAGGGCACGTACAGCTCATTTCCGCGATAGCCGACACGGGGCTGGATCCGCAGTCTGGGATAGACATGCCCAGGTTCAGGGTATCGGGGGATATGAGGCTTCATCTGGAGAAGGGCCTGTCACATGCGAAGGACGCGCTGGATGGCATGGGGTACGAGGTGAGGGTGGAAGAGTCGTCCGCCATGTTCGGCGGTGGCCAGATGATAATGAGAGACTACGAAAATGGCACCTACGTCGCAGGGACCGAGTCGCGCAAGGACGGGCTGGCGCTGGCTTTCTAGCAAGCAGGTGCGATATAGATATCAAAAGGCGCGGGATCGTATGAAGATCCCGCGCCTTTATTCTCGATATGTTCCTTAGCAGCGGCTGTAACCGCAGATTATGCAGGTCTCGCAGCCCGATTCATATACGAGCGAGTTGTTGCCGCAGCTGGGGCACAGGTCCATCCTGGGTGCGGCCTTCTCCTCCGCAGCTTCCGCAGGGGCCGCCTGCATGGCGCCTTCCCGCTCATGCGAGCCGTTCCCTTGCCCGTTGAAGTCGAAGGAGGGCTGGTCGGCGTAGTCGGGTCCTTCCTGCGGCTGATGGACGTGGTTGGACGGCAGCGGAGCGCCGGAAGGGTAATCCTGAAGCTCGGCCTCCTGGGTGAGGACAGGCTCGGACGCCGCGGGCTCTTTCACCTGCAGGGGCACCTTCGGATCCAGCCCGGGCGGGTAGCTGAACCTCCTGCCCATGACCTGCTCGAGCATCCTGCCGATCGCATCGGGCACGGAGAGCACCTTGTTCGGCCCGAAACCCGTATGGCCGCTGCCTCCGATCCCCCTGAGCTGCTTCACTATCTCCGACGGGTCGACGCCCGCCCTCAGGCACAAGGAGATGAGCCTTGCGATCGATTCCGTGAATGCGTATATGTCAGTGCCGGCCCTGCTTATCTGGCAGAATATCTCGAAGGGCCTGTCTTCGTACATGTTCAGCGTCGCCCAGAGCGTCCCGGAGGGCGTGGCCACCCTCTTCGTGATGCCGGCGAGCTCCTCGGGCCTGTCGATGGGCTTGACCATGCCCCACAGGGAGCAGGGGACGGTGTAGGGCTTGTGGGCCTCTTCGTCGCGGGCGTGCTTCTTCTGCTTGGAGGAAATGACCTCTATCTCGCGGCTGCCGCTCCTGTACACGGTGAGGCCCTTGCAGCCGAGCCTGTAGGCGAGCATGTATGCCTCGCTCACGTCCTCGGGGCTTGCGTCGTTCATCATGTTTATCGTCTTGGAAACGGCGTTCTCGGTGCCCGACTGGATCGCGGCCTGGATCTTCACGTGCCATTCCCACGGGATCTCCAGTGCGGTGCGGTACAGCTCCTTCATGTCGTCGGGTATCTCGTCGATGCCCTGTACCGAGCCTCCGTTGTCGGCCACCTTGGCGGTTAGCTCATCGCTCAAAAGCCCCCTCTTCTTGAGGTCCTCGAAGAATATGGGGTTGGTCTGCGTCAACTGCTTGCCGCCGAGCACGTTCTGCTTGGTGAACGCGACACCGAACAGTGGCTCGCAGCCTGAGGACGCGTTCGCTATCATGCTGATCGTCCCGGTGGGGGCGATGGTCGTGACGGTTGCGTTCCTCATCGCAGGTTTGCCCGGTATGTCGAAGGTGCTGCCTTCGAAGGCGGGGAAGGGTCCGCGCTCGGCCGCGAGCCTTGCGCTTTCTATCCTGGCCTCACCTGTTATGAAATTGGATATGAGCTTCGCCATGAGCTCGCTCTTGACCGAACCGTACGGAAGCCCCAGGAGGATCAGCAGATCCGCGAATCCCATCATGCCGAGGCCGACCTTCCTTGTCGTGCGCACCCTTTCCGAGATCTCCTTGATGGGATATTCGCTGACGTCGATTATCGAATCCAGGAAATCGACGGCGTTGCGCACCACCTCGGAGAGGAGAGCCCAGTCTACCTTCCTTATCTCGGGCATGATCTCCGCTTCGCAGGCTTCGGCCAGCCCCTCGGGGAGGTAGTCTTTGCTGAGCACGTCAGAGTCAGAGGCTGCTTCCTTGAACACCTTCTGCAAGTTGACGCTGCCCAGGTTGCATGCCTCGTACGGCAGCAGGGGCTGCTCGCCGCATGGGTTCGTCGCCGATATCCTGCCCAGCTTGGGAGTAGGGTTGTCCGAGTTTATCCTGTCCAGGAACACGATGCCCGGCTCGCCGTTCTTCCATGCGTGCTCCACCAGTCTATGGAATATGGCCCTCGCGTCCTTCTTCCCGGCGGGCTTTCCGTCCCTGGGGTTCAGGATCTCATATTCCGTGCCCTCCTCGACCGCCTTCATGAAAAGGTCAGTCAGGGCGACGGATATGTTGAAGTTGACTAGGGTGTTGTTGTCCTCTTTACAGGTTATGAAACTCTCTATGTCGGGATGGTCGACCCTGAGGATTCCTATGTTTGCGCCGCGCCTCTTCCCGCCCTGCTTGATCGTCTCGGTGGCGGAGTTGAACACGGCCATGAAGGATACCGGACCGGAGGCCACGCCACCGGTGGAGCGGACGACGTCGCCGGCGGGTCTTAGCGACGAGAAGTCGAAGCCCGTGCCGCCTCCGCTCTGGTGTATGAGCGCGGCGTTCTTCACCGCGTCGAATATCTTGCTCAAAGAATCTTCAACCGGCAACACGAAACAGGCCGCATTCTGCGGATTTGGCGTGCCTGCGTTCATCCATGTGGGTGAATTGGGAGAAAACTGCCCATCCAGCAGCATATAGTAGAAGCGCTTGAACCTCTGTTCGGCGTCTTCCGCACAGCCTTCGTACTTCGCCCCGGCCTTGGCCGCCTCCATGGCGACCCGGGCGCACATCTGCTCGGGCGTCTCTATGATCGCACCTTCCTTGTTCCTTAGAAGGTACCTACTTTCAAGGATCGTCATCGCGTCCGGGGTAAGGTCCATCTTCCTTTCCATCAGGTCTTCCGGTATAGACATCATCGGGGTCCCCTCCTCACTAGAGAGCATGCATCCATCCAAATCCGGTTAAGACATCAAGGCAGCCCATCCGGCCCGCCATATTCGATAATATGAATATGCCTTAGTGCGGTTAGAGAATTAATCGCCGTTTATGCTGGCAAAATATAGAACCGGACTCCCATGTTATCATGTGTCCGGTTCTATAATAAACGTTATTTGCCTACGATGAAAGACTTGAAAAGCTACTTCTTATTCGTTCCAGACAGCGCCCGCTACCTTGTGTAGCGGACCGTATAGGTTATCGTAGCTGTGCCGTTGGCGGCAACTAGAGGTTCGAACTGTATAGTCGTGGAATCCAATTTGCTGAATTGCTCGGTAGAACTTATTATGCTCCAAGCGCTCCAGTAGGAAAGTATTTCCTGCACCTTTACCTTGACGGCGGCATCCTTGTGGTTCCTTATCTCAATCACGTAGGTCTCCTCGCGTAGGCTCTTGGTGACGTCACGGAAGGAATCCTGCCTCCAGCTGCCCTTTATGTCGAACGCGTTGCCGAGGAACAAGGATAGCTTCTCGTCCTTGGGCGTATGGCCTATGCTGTCTTCCCCGATGAACTGCTCTGAACCGTCAGTGTCCAGCTTGTTGACCCTGACGATCCCCGCGGGCAGCGGGATGCCGAGCCCGGACTTAAGGTCGTTCTTGAACTCGATGTACGTCCCAACGTTCTCAGAGTCGTACCTGCCGTTGAACAGGTAGGTCTTCTCGACCGGCACCGCGGATGCGCTCATGAAGCCTATCTGCTTGGTCTGGTTGTCCTTCACGGTCGTGGGGAACTGCAGGTCGTAGAGGTGGTACTCGAATAGGCCCCTTTCCTGGAAGGCCTGCTCGCTGATCGTCGGTGCGGCCAGGGCCAGCTTCATGGTCTCGTAGTCCCTCGCGGCGCTCACCCTGTTCACGTCCCCGGCGACCAGCTTGAGCTTGGCGTCCTCATAGGTGACCCCGCTCAGGTTCTGCAACGTCACCCAGCCCGTCAAGTTTATGCTCTTCTCGTCCTTGGCAAGAAGGGCCACGTAATCCGCGCTCCACGATAAACCCTCCGTCAGGAAGCTCACCTTCACCTGCTGGCTCTTCGACAACGTGTTGTTCACCGTCAGCCACCTTAGGGCAGGCCTTGTGATCAGCCCGTCAGGAAGGCTCGGATACCTTATCGATTGTATGTCGCTAAGCTGCACGGAGAATATCTCTCCCTTGCCGGCCTCCTTCTCGGAGAGTATGACCGGGCTGTTGCTTCCGCTCATCAAAAAGCCGGTGTAGACCTGGCCGCCCTTTGTCACCACGGTTATCCTCCTGTCTCTTCTACACCTCTCTGATCCCACGAGACAAGAGAAGATCTCGTAT
>JAGOKM010000082.1 GCA_017994615.1 Bacillota bacterium
TTTCAGTCTGCATCAACCCTACTTACGTAAAGCTGGCCTCCGCCAAGCTCGCCGGCAGCAGGGTCGCCGTATGCACGGTGATAGGTTTCCCGCTGGGCGCCAATACCTCCGCAGTCAAAGCCGAGGAGGCCCGCGACGCGGTGGCGAACGGCGCTGAGGAGATCGACATGGTCATCAACATAGGCGCCCTCAAAGCAGGCGATTACAGATACGTATACGGCGACATCAAGGCAGTCGTGGAAGCAGCCGGCCAAGATGTCCTAAAGAAGGTCATCATAGAGACCTGCCTGTTAACCGACGACGAGAAGGTGAAGGCCTGCCTCATCGCCAAAGCAGCGAACTGCGACTTCGTGAAGACATCGACCGGCTTCTCAACAGGAGGCGCCACGGTCGACGACATCCGCCTCATGCGCACCGCTGTGGGCCCTTACCTCGGAGTCAAGGCGTCCGGCGGGATTAGGGACACTGCCGCCGCCCTCGCCATGATAGAAGCGGGCGCCACAAGGATCGGCGCAAGCGCCGGCATCGCTATCGTAAACGGGCTGAAGGCCCTGTAACGCCTGTTTCCTGCATCCCGGGAACCCTGTGGCATCCATGATCCGACACATATCGAAGGGGGCGATCGATTGAAGATAGGATTGGTCTACTACACCCAGACAGGCAACACGCTGTCAGTGATGGAGAAAATAGCCGGAGAGCTCAAACAGGCGGGCCATGAAGCAGCAATGCATAAACTTGTCCCGATCGGGGAAGTGCATCCCGGCATAAAGGACGTGAAGTTCGAATCGCTTCCTGACATCGGCTCCTGCGACGGCCTGATATTCGGCTCGCCCGTCCACGCATTCAGCCTATGCCCCGCCATGACATCCTACCTTTCCAGGCTGGGCCCCATAGGCAACAAGAAGGCCGCGATATTCGTGACGCAGCACTTCCCCTTCGCCTGGATGGGCGGGAACAGGGCCATCTCCACGATGCAGAAGCTCCTTGAGGAGAAAGGAGCCACAGTCGTGAAGGCAGGCGTAGTGAACTGGTCCAACAGGATGAGGCCGCTGCAGATAAACGACGTCGTCGCAAGGACGGTCAAGGCATTCGTCGGTTAATTCCGAGGATGGTGCAAAAAGAGGCCCGGCGGACCGGCCGGGCCATCTTCTACGCTTTCCGTCCCAGAATGAATCCTACTGGCGGTTGGCGCGATAGGCGGCGAAACACTCGCTGCAATACACAGGCTTGTCGCCGCTGGGCTGGAATGGGACCTTGCAAGGCGCGCCGCACTGCGAGCACGTAGCATCGTAGAGCTTCCTCGGCATCGCCCCGCTTGCCTGCAGTTTACGGTTCTTGCGGCACTCAGGGCACCTGGAGGGCTGGTTCTCGAAGCCGCGCTGGGCGAAGAACTCCTGCTCACCGGCTGTGAATACGAAATCCTTGCCGCACTCCCTGCAGTTTAACACCTTGTCTTCGTAAGCCACTGTTCTTTACCTGCCTTTACAAGTAGACTACCGCCAAGCCTTTACCCATCCTGAAAACGGGCTCCAAACGGACATTGGACAGCTAAGGATATTTTGAACGCATTTTTCACATTTTGCAATATATTGCCAATGAATTCTATCATTACAATGGCATTTGAGCTAAGACATAATTGCCTAATTCACCGTATTTTGCTACTCTTAGCCTAAGGTTGTTGAGATGCTTCAGGCATCACAACAGTATGCAAAAGATGATCAAGGTTTCTCGAAACCTATTATTGAAGGGAGTGCACCTAATGAAGAAGATCCTAGTAGCTTCTATGCTCCTGGTCCTGGCACTGAGCATGATGGTAAGCGCCGCCAGCTTCAAGATCGGCGTCATCACCGGAACAGTGTCCCAGGGCGAGGACGAGTACCGCGGAGCCGAGGCGATGATCAAGAAGTACCCTGACCTGATCATCCACAAGACCTATCCTGACAACTTCATGGCAGAGCAGGAGACCTACATCTCCCAGATCACCAGCCTTGCAGCAGACAGGAACGTCAAGGCGATAGTCATCAACCAGGCAGTCCCGGGCACGCTCGCGGCGATCAAGAAGGTCAAGGAGCTGAGGCCTGACATCCTGTTCTTCGTAGGCGAGCCCCATGAAGACCCCGCAACAGTCGGCGCGTTGATCAACTTCGGCATAAGGCCGGACGACGCAGCCCGCGGAGTCACGATCCCCACCATCGCCAAGTCGATGGGCGCCAAGACTTTCATCCATTACTCCTTCCCCCGCCACATGGCGATGCAGCCGCTGTCGGAGCGCCGTGACATCATGAAGCAGACCTGCGACAAGCTCGGCATCAATTTCGTGTTCGTCACCGCTCCCGACCCGATGGCAGAAGGCGGCCTGCCCGCAGCCCAGCAGTTCATACTCGAAGATGTGCCCCGCCAGGTAGCCAAGTACGGCAAGGACACCGCATTCTTCTCGACCAACTGCGGAATGCAGGAGCCCCTAATCAAGGCCGTCATCCTGGCCAAGGCCCTGTATCCCGAGCAGTGCTGCCCCAGCCCGACCCATGGATACCCCGGAGCGATCGGCCTTGAAGTGACAAACGACATCAAGGGCGACTACGCCAAGATATTCAAGGCGATCGAGGCCAAGATAGTGGCAGCCGGCATGGCCGGACGCATGGCCACCTGGCCGGTGCCGGGACCGTACCTGCTTACCACTGCCAACGTCGAAATAGCCAAGAGGGCGGTCGAAGGCACCCTCGACCTCAAGAACGACAAGGCGATACAGGCTGTCATCGAAGAAGTAGCGGGCCAGAAGCTCGCCGCCTTCTCGCGCAACAGCGGCAACCTGTTCGTATACCTCGTCAACAGCAAGACCTTCGGAATCTAACAGCGCACTGTGCTGATATACCGCTGGTCGGTAATCTGGCCGATAAATGGCAGGATGCCGGGTGAAAGCCCGGCTTCCTGCATAGAAGGCTCTTGAGAGGAGACCCCATAAAGATGCCTGAAGAATTCGTCCTGCAATTGAAGGCGATAGGGAAGGCCTTCTTCGGGACTACGGTACTGAAGAACGTGGACCTTTCCGTGAAGCCGGGAGAAATACACGCGCTCGTCGGAGAGAACGGCGCCGGCAAATCCACCCTTATGAACATACTGTTCGGCATGCCTGTCATCAAGGACACCGGCGGCTTCGAAGGCCAGATGGTCTTCGAAGGGAAGCAAATCAAGATGGAATCCCCCAGACAAGCGATGGAGATGGGGATCGGCATGGTCCATCAGGAGTTCATGCTGCTGCCCGGATTCACAGCTACTGAGAATATAAAGCTGAACAGGGAGATTACGACAAAGAACCCTGTCAGCGCGGTGTTCGGGCGCGACTTCGAGACCCTCGACATCAAGAGCATGAGGAAAGACGCCAAGGACGCCATAGGCAAACTAGGCCTTTCCATCGAGGACTGGGTGGCGGTCGCAGGCCTTCCTGTCGGATACAAGCAGTTCATAGAGATCGCAAGGGAGATAGATAAGAAGAACGTCAAGCTGCTTGTGCTTGACGAGCCGACTGCGGTTCTCACAGAGACCGAAGCAGAAAAGCTCCTCGACGCCATGAAGAAGCTGTCGAAGTCAGGGATAGCGATGCTATTCATCACCCATAGGCTCGACGAGGTGCTGGCGGTCGCCGACAACATCACCATATTGAGAGACGGCGAAGTCGTGGCGAGGATGCCCCGCAGCGAAGCGAAGGTCGAGAGGATAGCCGAGATAATGGTGGGAAGGTCCATAGAGAAGATCGACCTGCCGAAGAGGAAGAAGGAACCTTCCGACGACGACATAATCCTCGAGATAAAGAACCTCAAGGTCAACATGACGGGCGAGAACGTCAAGGGAGTGGACCTTAACGTAAGAAGGGGCGAGATATTGGGAATCGGCGGCCTCGCCGGCCATGGGAAGGTCGGCATAGCAAACGGCGTGATGGGGCTGTACCCTTCGACGGGGGAGGTCTTCAAGGACGGCAAGCCCGTCAAGCTGAACAACCCATACGACGCACTGTCCGCCAAGATGTCGTTCGTATCCGAGGACAGGAGGGGAACCGGCCTGCTTCTAGACGACACAACGGAGCTCAACATGACGATGACCGCGATGCAGATACAGGACAAGTTCCTCAAGCCGGGACCTATAAGGAGCCTGAGGTTGGCCGACGGCGACGCTATAAGGAAGTACGCGGACAGGATGATCGAGGAGCTCGACATCAGGTGCACAGGCCCGACGCAGCCCGTAAGGAGGCTCTCGGGGGGCAACCAGCAGAAAGTGTGCATAGCGCGCGCCTTCGCCCTTGAGCCCGAGCTGATGTGGGTCTCAGAGCCCACCCGCGGCATCGACGTAGGTGCGAAGGAGCTCGTGCTCGACCAGCTTGTGAAGTTCAACCGCGACCTGGGCATGACGGTCGTGATGACGTCATCCGAGCTTGCGGAGCTTAGGAAAATCTGCGACCGCATCGTCCTCGTCTATGAAGGGAAGATCGCAGGCGTCCTCTCCCCCGACGCATCCGACCTTGATTTCGGCCTGATGATGGCCGGCGAGACGATCAAGGGCAAGGAGGTGCACAACCAGTGAGCAAGACTGAAACCGGCGAGGCCTGCGCCCCCAAGCCCAGGTTCAACCTGATTACAGCGATTAAGGACCTCGGGGTGGCCAGGCTCATCATCCTGGCTTTCGTGGTCCTGTTGTTCGTCGTAGCCTACGCCAAGGGCTTAGGGATACAGGGTCTCATAAGCGATTCAATAGTCAGGGTGGGCATGAACGGCGTGCTGATACTGTCCATGCTGCCTGCCGTCGTCTGCGGAGTGGGAATGAACTTCGGCCTTCCCCTCGGGATACTGTCCGGCCTGCTCGGCGGCATACTGACGATCAACATGAATCTGACGGGATGGACGGGCTTCCTGACGGCGCTGCTCATCTCGGTGCCCATCGCCGTCATAGTCGGGCTTCTGTACCATATGGTGCTCGACAAGGTCCGCGGCGAAGAGATGATGGTAGGGACCTACCTTGCGTACGCTGCGGTCTTCGGGATGAGCATATTCTGGATGCTTGCGCCGATCAAGAATCCGAAGCTGATCTTCGCGGTCGGAGGCAAGGGCCTGCGCTACACGATCAGCATGACCGATACGTTCGGAAAGGTGCTCAACAACTTCCTCGCCTTCAGGATAGGCAGCATCACGGTGCCCACGGGGCTGATCCTGTTCTGGTTGCTGCTTTGCCTGCTGGTATACCTATTCCTGCGTTCGAAGACAGGGCTTGCGATGCTGGCGACCGGGTCCAACCCCGCTTACGCGGTCTCCTCCGGGATCAACGTCGGCAACATGAAGAGGATAGGCGTGGTAATGTCCACCGTGCTTGGCGCGGTCGGGATAATAGTCTTCGCACAGAGCTACGGCTTCATGCAGCTTTATACTGCTCCTCAGACGGCGGCCTTCCCGGCCATCGCGGCCATACTCATCGGCGGCGCGTCTCTGAGGAAGGCGTCGATCTCAAACGTAATAATCGGCGCGATACTCTTCCAGACCCTTCTGACGGTGGCCCCTCCTGTAACCCAGGCGCTGATGGAGGGCTCCGAGATAAGCGAGATCGCAAGGGTGATGATAAGCAACGGCATGATACTCTACGCCCTGACAAGGGCAACGGGGGGGAGGTAGCAGAATGGCGGACGATAGGTTGTCTACAGTCCCCACCGAAGCAAGGAAGGGCCATAGACGTGGTTCGCTTTCACAGTACGCGGTGCCGATATTCTTCACCGTGCTGTGCGTGGCAAGCATCATAGTGTCCGACCTCGACATCAACTATCTTATAGGCGAACTCCTGTCGAGGATGGGAAGGAACCTGTTCATAGTGCTTTCGCTCCTTATACCTGTCACAGCCGGGATAGGGC
>JAGOKM010000083.1 GCA_017994615.1 Bacillota bacterium
TTCATCAAGGCATTCTACGGCGAGGACAAGCGTGTGAGGTTCAGACCGCACTATTTCCCATTCACCGAGCCGTCAGCAGAGATGGATGTATCGTGCTTCGCATGCGGCGGCAAATGCTGCAGGATATGCAAGGGTGAGGGCTGGATAGAAATCCTCGGATCTGGCATGGTACATCCCAACGTGCTGAGGATGGCAGGTTACGATCCGGATGTATACAGCGGTTTTGCGTTCGGGATGGGCATCGACCGGATAGTATCGCTTAAATACGGGGTGGACGACCTCAGGCTGTATTTCGAAAACGACGTCCGCTTCCTGGAAGCTTTCTAGGGGAGGGAGAATATATGCGGGTACCGTTGAGATGGCTTAAAGACTACGTAGAGCTCACGGTAGGGGCACATGAGCTTGCCGAGCTCCTTACGATGACCGGGACCAAGGTGGAGTCAGTGACGAAGACAGCCGAGCTCCTCTCCGGGATAATATCGGCGAAAGTGCTTGATATCAGGCCGATGGGTGATGACGGCAGGCTTAGGCTTGCAAAGCTGTGGACTCCGCAATATTCGTATACCGTCGTTACGGCAGCTGGCAACGTAAAAGCGGGGGACATGGTCCCTCTTGCAGCTCCTGGGGCGGTTTTGGCGGACGGGAAGAAGATAGGCGTCGCGGAGTTCTCGGGAGTCAAGTCGGAGGGGATGATGTGTTCATCCATGGAGCTGGGGATATCCGATGATGCAGAAGGCATACTGATACTGTCGGATTCGTGCATGCCTGGATTGGACCTGGTTTCCGTCCTTGAGCTGCAAGATGAGGTGCTTGAGCTTGAGATAACCCCCAACAGGCCTGACTGCCTGGGCATCCTGGGCGTAGCACGGGAAGTCTCTGCCATCACCAGGACGCCGATGAACTTCCCCGCGCTGGAGCATCCTTCAAAAGGGCAGGATGCATCGCTTATCACTTCCGCGGAAGTCTTGGACGGCGATCTCTGCCCGAGGTACGCTTTGAAGGTCTTCAGCGACGTCAGAGTAGGGCCGTCCCCCATCTGGATGCAGACGAGGCTCAAAGCAGCAGGAATAAGGCCCATATCCAACATAGTCGATGTGACTAACTACGTCATGATTGACATAAACCAACCGCTTCACGCCTTCGACTACGACAAGCTGGAAGGCGGCAGGATAATAGTGCGAAGGGCCCTCAAGGGCGAGAGCATAACGACTTTGGACGGGCAGGAGCGGCCGGTAGAGGAGGGTATGCTCCTAATCTGCGACGCGAAGAAGCCGGTCGCAGTTGCAGGTGTCATGGGCGGCGCCGAAAGCGAGATAGGGGATGGCACAAAGCGGGTCCTTCTGGAATCCGCCAATTTCCAGAGGCAAAGCGTCTGGAGGACCTCCAAGAGCCTGAAGCTGAGGACGGAATCCTCCTCAAGGTTCGAGAAGGGCTTGGATATCCAGACCGTACCGATGGCACTGAACAGAAGCTCCAACCTGTTGGCTTACATGGGCGCAGCCAGCGTGCACCCCGGCATAGTAGACGTCAACCCAAATCCATGGTCGGGCAGGGAGATAAGGACTACCAGGGCATGGATATCCAAGACATTGGGAACAGACCTGGGCAGGAAGATCGACAACTACCTTGAGCTCATCGGGCTCGATGTCGATGCTGAAGAACAAGGAGACGGGATCGCTGTGGGCATACCTTCGTGGAGGGCGGACTTGTCAGAGCCGATAGACCTCGCCGAAGAAGTCGCCAGGCTGCACGGATACAACAACCTGGAATCCAAGGTCCCGGCAAATCCCAAGCCGTCGGTCTGGACAGACGAGCAGCAGGGGGAAAGAAGGATAAAGGATACGATGTGCGCACTTGGCTTCCATGAGACCATGACATATAGCATGGTGCCATGCGACGACCCGTTGAAGATGCTGATGCGCAGCGACGATCCTGCTTTCAAACCAATCGTAGTGAGCAATCCTTTGTCCGAGGACCAGTCCTCGATGAGGAGCATCGTCCTTCCGTCCCTTTTGAGGGTGGCGAGCACCAACCTCAGGAGGGGCGCAAAGGAGATCAGGCTGTTCGAGGTGGCCAAAGTCTATCTGATGCCAGGAGGCGGGCTGCCGAAAGGCGAGCTGCCAAGGGGGGCCATGCCTGCAGTCGAGAAGAAGGCCATCGCCTGCGTCATGGCGGGCAGCAGTGCATCCAAGAGCTGGTACGGCAAGGAGACCCCGGTTGATTTCTACGACATCAAGGGCGTCATCGAATCGGCTTTCGGATACCTAGGGGTCGAGGATTACGATATCGCAGCCAGCGATGCGGAATACCTGCGGCCGGGAAGGCGGGCAGATGTCAAGATAGCAGGCAAGAAGTGCGGGTCGTTCGGACAGCTGCATCCTGACGTGGCTGCCAATTTCGACCTTCCTGAGAACTGCTACGGCTTCGAGATGGAATTCACCCCTTTGCAGCAGGCAATCAGGAAAGAAATGAAGTTCGCGGGCATACCAAAGCACCCTCCGACTGACAGGGACATTGCCATGATAGTAGCCAAGCATGTTGAAGCGAAATCCATAGAAGCAGCTATAAGAGGCATAGCGGGCAACCTGGCGGAGGAAATCACGATTTTCGACATCTACGAGGGCGGCAACATACCTGAAGGGATGAAAAGCGTGGCTTTCACCGTCAAATACAGGGATGTGGAAAAGACGCTGACATCCGACGAGGTCAACGGAATCCACGAGAAAGTCAGGGAAGGCCTTGCCATCAAGCTGGGAGCCGTCCTAAGGTAGCGATCCGGCAAATCCGGAAAAACGGTATTCAAGCAGATACGTGTTGAAGTAGCGTTATGCAACAACGTATAATTGTCTATATTGACGACGGGGTGATGGAAGTTGATAGACCTGATTATGTGCCCGCTCAGCTACGGGGCAGACAAAGCAGGGCTCGAACACGGACCTACCCAGCTTATGGGCAGGTATCCTGAGCTTGCTGGCAGGATCAGGTTCATCAGCATAGCCAGGAGGCCGGAGAATTTCTCCTCCTCCAACCTGAAGTTCGTAAACACCATCGCCTCCACTTGTTCTATCGTGGCGGAGGCGATCAGCTTCTCGATAAGTGAGGGCCACATACCGATTCTGCTGGGCGGTGACCATGCCCTTGCCATGGGGAGCGTCAAAGGCGCACTGGACCATTATGAAGACATAGCGGTCCTTTGGGTGGACGCACACGCCGATATGAACACGCATGAGACGACGCACTCGGGCAACATCCACGGGATGCCTCTTGCAGCACTTATGGGATACGGGCACAGCAAGCTGGTGGACCTGCACAACAAGAACCGGATAATGCCGTCCAATGTGGTGCTCTTCGGGACCAGGGACGTCGAGGAGGGTGAGAACGAGCTCATCCGCAAGGCCGGCGTCAAGGAATTCCCATATGTCGAAATCAGCGAGGCCGGCTTCGACGCGTCGGTGGACAGGGCCATCGAATACTTGAAAGGTAGGTCCAAGTACCTTCACCTTTCTATCGACCTTGACAGCCTAGACCCGGAGGATATCATGGGGGTATCCACTCCCGTGGCAGGTGGGTTCAAGGTGGGGCAATTGTTGAGCCTCATCAGGAAGGCCACATCCTCGTTCGAGATAACCTCAATCGACATAGTGGAATACAACCCCTTGCATGACAGGGGGGAGATAACCCTCGATACGATGATAATGCTTGTCAGGACACTGGAGAAGCTGCTTGCCGAGAGGTATTCCGTTTGACCGATCAGACCGCTTTCCTAGCAGAATCGAGGAGCCTTACCATATCGCTCCAGAGCATCATGCCGACCCTGGCATCGATGAACTTCCCGTTCTTGAAGACGAAAGTGCTTGGATACCCTTGGATGCCGAATTTGATGGCTGCGTCCCCCTTGAGATCGAGTAGCACAGTCAGGTCAGAGAACCCCTTCTCCTTAAGGTACTGCGATACATCGGGCTCCTTCTCGTTGACGTCTATGGCAAGTACCATTCCGATGCCTTCCGCACGCATCTGCTTGTCAAGCTTGATCAGGTCCGGCATCTCCTTCTCGCAATAGCCACACCATGTAGCCCAAAAGTTGATGAAAAGGATGCCTTCCGAATAGTCTGTCAGCCTTTTGGTTGCGCCGCCCAGCACCTGCAACCTTATGTCAAAGTCCGCAAGGGTTATCTCCTTCTCCGTCTGATCGTTTGCCTGTTGTGCTGCCAAGACCCTGTCCTGCTGGATTCTGTTGACATAATAAGCAATGGCAGACGCCGCCAGGACGAGCACTGCTATTACCGCTATAAAGAGCCTGTTCCTCAACATTCCCATCCCTCCTGAATAAATAATTGCCGGGCAGATGTCTTGATGTCAAGATATCTACGCTCAAGTGCGGCGTCGAAATGATCAAAGGAGGGGATTCGCATCCCCTCCTTGCATTGCTTGTATCGTCAGAAATTCTGGAGGTAGTTATCAAGCTCCCATTGGTGGACTACCTGCTTGTATGACCTCCACTCCTGATACCTTCCGTTCCTGTACTTGGAGTAGATGACATCGCCGAGAGCATCCCTTACGACGCTGTCGGAGTCCATTTCCAGGAGCGCATCCTTAAGGGAGCCAGGCAGCATCTCGATTCCTCCGCAGCTCCTTTCGTCCTCGCTCATGGTGTATAGGTTCCTGTTGCATGGAGAAGGCGGAGTAAGGGAGTTCTTCACCCCGTCCATGCCTGCTGCGATTATTGCTGCAAAAGCCATATAAGGATTGCATGAAGGATCGGGGTTCCTGAGCTCGACCCTCGTGCTTGCCCCCCTTGCTGTTGGTATCCTTACAAGCACTGACCTGTTTGCTGTGGACCATGCGATGTATACCGGGGCCTCAAAGCCCGAGACCAAGCGCTTGTAGCTGTTAACAAGGGGGTTTGTTATCGGAGTGAACCCTTTTGCGTGTTTAAGAAGACCGGCAATGAAGCTCCTGGCAAGGTCCGAGAGCATGAATTCCCCGCTCGGATCAGAAAACACGTTCTCGCCGTCCTTCGAGAGGGACAGGTTGCAATGCATGCCGGAACCGGCTATGCCGTAGACGGGTTTGGGCATGAAGGTGGCGTGCATGCCGTGTTTCTTGGCTATCTGCTTGGTGACCATCTTGAGCGTTATCACCCTGTCGGCTGCAGTAAGAGCATTCGTATACTTGAAATCGATTTCGTGCTGCGAGGGACCGCATTCGTGGTGAGCGACCTCCACTTTGAAGCCCATCTCTTCCAAAGTGAGCACGATATCGCGCCTTACTTCGTCGGTCTTGTCTGCAGGCGTCAGGTCGAAATAGCCGGACTGGTCGGCGAACTCCGTGGACGCCCTTCCCGATGCGTCCGTCTTGAACAGGTAGAACTCGCACTCCGGGCCTACATTCACTGTATACCCCAGTTCAGCAGCCTTGCTGAGCTGTCTCCTCAGCGCCAGCCTTGGGTCCCCTTCGAAAGGCTCGCCAGATCTCGTGTAGATGTCGCATATGAGCCTGGCGACGGTCACCTCACCGTTGCTCCACGGCAGTATGAGGAATGTATTCATATCAGGACGAAGGTTCATGTCGGATTCCTCAATCCTGGCAAAGCCCTCTATCGATGAGCCATCGAACATTATCTGGCCATCAAGAACCTTCCCCAACTGAGTCACGGGCACTTCTACGTTTTTAAGCGCCCCCATCATGTCCATGAACTGGAGCCGCAGGAACTTGACGTTCCTATCCTTGCATAAGGCCTCGATGTCCTTCCTCTCGTATGTCGGCATATTATCCCTCCTTACATGAATAAACAATAAAAGATATTAATACCGGTGGTTCCACGTGTCAAACAATAAAAGCGGTGCTGAAGTAAACATTTACTGAAGC
>JAGOKM010000084.1 GCA_017994615.1 Bacillota bacterium
ACCGATGACGATGGAGAATCCTTGATGGTGACTGACGAGGGACCCGATAGAAGAACAGAGGTCGCAGGTGGATTCGGCCCGATACCAAATATTGTCAGGAAAGGTGATAATGTTTGGAAGCTGAGCAAGACGGGCGATTATTATGTGATAAGCCTCAACGGCTATAGGATCGCAAAGTTCGTTTCCAAGGAGTGCAGAAGCGACAAGTATTACATAGGCCTTTATGGTTATAGTTACGGCGGGGACGTGTGGTTTAAGAAGGTCAAGGTAGACTACAAAGGATCGATGATCTGAAATCCATGCAATAGGCGTCATCTTCTCAAGAGCCCGGGACTGCCCACAAGGCGGATCCGGGCTTTCCCATCCGATCCTCGCGCAGCCGGCTAGAGGCCTGCACGCGTTATGGGGAGGCGCATCCATCGATGCTATAATCGCATTATAGAGGCATTGAATAATGAAGAGGCGGTGTAAGCTCATGCACGAAAAGCCGGCCCGTTGGACCATGAACGACCTTCCAGGAAAGAAGCACCTGAAACCTATGCCGGGTTTCGCCCTGGACGATAAGATCATAGAAAGTGTGATGAGATACCATTCCGGGCTGCCAGGGTATTGCATGACGCCGCTGCAGCCGCTCAAGGCCCTCGCCTCATCGCTCGGGCTTGGAGGCATATGGGTGAAGGACGAATCCAGGAGGTTCGGACTCAATGCCTTCAAGGGCTTGGGGGGCTCTTATGCAATAGCCCGCCTTCTTGGAAGGGAACTTGGCATAGAAGAGGACAGGATTAACTACAGATCGTTGAAAGAGGCGGCCCTAAGAAACAAATCGGCTACTTTCGTGACGGCGACCGATGGCAACCACGGCAGGGGCGTAGCGTGGGCGGCCAGGATACTGGGCCAGAAGGCGGTAGTCTTCATGCCCAAAGGCTCCTCGAAGTCCAGGATAGATGCCATATCCGGTGAAGGGGCCGATGTGTTCGTGACCGAGGTGAACTACGACGACTCGGTAAGAATCGCCGCCTCCTACTCGGCCGACAGGGGCTTCTTCGTGGTCCAGGACCAGGCGTGGGAAGGTTACGAAGAGGTGCCGACATGGATAATGCACGGCTATCTAACCATCATGCAGGAGATAATGGAGCAGCTTAAAGCCTCAGGGGATGGGATGCCGACCCATGTGCTCCTACAAGCGGGCGTAGGCTCGTTCGCCGGGAGCATGATCGCATACCTTGAACATGCCATGGGAGAGGATATGCCAAAGGTAGTACTCATGGAGCCAGATAAAGCAGATTGCCTATATGAATCCGCAAAATCCGAGGACGGCGCCATAGTAGACGTTAAGGGCTCCCTGGATACGATAATGGCGGGGCTCGCATGCGGGGAGCCCAATCCTATCGCATGGGGCGTGACAAGGGGAAGGGCAAGCGCTTTCGTCTCCTGCGATGATGAAGTCGCTGCACTTGGCATGAGGGTGCTGGGCAATCCGCTAGACGGCGATCCGAGGGTGATCTCAGGGGAATCGGGCGCCGTCGGCGCGGGCCTCATCAAGCTGATGGCAAACGGGGGAAGCCTGAGCGGGCTTGGAGAGCAGCTGGGTCTGGGCGCCTCGTCCAAGGTGCTTATGATAAGCACCGAGGGGGATACTGACCCGGACAGGTACCGGAAGATAGTATGGGAGGGCGCATGGCCTAACAGTCGAGCTTAACGAGGAGCTGCCTGGATCTCCCGTACGACAGGATGCAAGGGGCCGGCCGGAGGAACAAGGCTTGTTCGCGCCGAAAGCAATTACGACGGTTAGGAACGATGAGACAAGATTGCTTTGCGGAGGGGAGACAATATGACACATCCTGATGCCAGGGATTTCTACATCGGGCGGGAGTACGACCTGAAAGAGGGCAAGATATCAGGAGGGGAGGTCATGTACAACCCGTCGGACCTCACCACGCACGCGGTGGTGACCGGCATGACAGGTTCCGGCAAGACCGGGCTTTGCATAGGATTGCTTGAAGAAGCCGCCCTGAAGGGGCTGCCGGCGATAATCGTAGACCCCAAAGGAGACCTTACGAACCTGCTGCTTCACTTCCCGGACCTGGCGCCGTCCGACTTCGAGCCGTGGATAGACCTGGATTCTGCGAGGATCAAGGGCAAGAGCGCAAGACAGATGGCAGAGGAAGCCACTACCAGCTGGAGCACAAGCATCGATGACTGGGGACTTTCCAAAGGCGCCCTGTCCACCCTTAAAGCCTTCTCGTTCGCCATATACTCGCCCGGCTCCTCTTCGGGCATTCCGGTAAACATACTCTCCTCGTTCAAGGCCCCCGGCATACCCTGGGAAGGCAACGAGGAGGCATTAAGGGAGAAGATATCAAGCACAGTGACGGCGGTGCTCGGCCTCGTCGGGATGAAGGACATAGATCCTCTAAGATCAAGGGAGCACATCCTTATGTCCAGCATCCTGGAGCACGCCTGGGCTTTGGGAGAGGACCTTTCGCTGACCGATCTGATCCTGAGGGTCCAGAGCCCTCAGATGGAGCGCCTTGGGGCGTTCCCGGTGGAGACCTTCTTCCCCGAGAAGGACAGGATGGCGCTCGCGATGCTGCTTAACAACTTTTTGGCGTCACCGTCCTTCAGGGTCTGGCAGCAGGGCCAGCCGCTCGACGTGGAGGAGCTGCTCTACACCGATGACAAGAAGCCTCGCCACAGCATATTCTACCTTGCCCACCTGAGCGAGAACGAGAGGATGTTCTTCGTCACGCTGCTGTTCTCCGCGGTGGAATCGTGGATGAGAAGGCAGAGGGGGACCAGCGGCCTAAGGGCCCTGGTGTATTTCGACGAGATACTCGGCTACCTCCCCCCCGTGAGCAATCCACCGTCCAGGAACGTGATGCTGAGGATGATAAAACAAGCGAGGGCATTCGGGGTGGGGCTGCTGCTGGCGACCCAGAATCCGGTGGACCTCGACTACAAGGCGCTTTCGAACATAGGCACGTGGTTCATAGGCAGGCTACAGACCGAAAGGGACAAGATGAGGCTCATGGATGGGCTCCAGACGCTGACGGGCGGGATGGACGCCAATACCATAGGCGACACGATCTCGAGCCTGGGCAAGCGGGTGTTTTTGATGAACAACGTTAACAGGCCCGGTCCGAAGGTGTTCCATGCCCGTCAGGTGCTGAACTACCTGGCCGGACCTCTCTCCAAGGACCTCCTTCCTGATCTGAACAAGCTGGCGGGAGCGGAGTACGTTCCATCTGAAGGATCTTGTACCGGCGGCGCAGCAAACGGCGCGGCCCTTAAGGAGGATGACGGTTTCCTCAGGATAAAGCCTGCGGTCCCTTCGAAGGTAGACGAGGCCTTCATGCCGCTCAACCTCGATGCCCAGGATGCCATACGGTCGGCCGGCTCAGGCATGCCTTCTACCGTGAAGCCGGATGCCATCGCCTACGCGCCGGCCATGATAGTGCAGGCGGAAGTGCGTTACTCGTCCATCAAGTACGGAATCGACCTGACAGACAGGATGACATCATTGGTCGAGGACGACCCTTCTGGCAGGCCCGACTGGCAAAGCGGCCTAATCAATGCCGAGGACCTGAAGGGATTCGGCAAGGACCCTGCGAGCAGAGCTTTGTTCGAAGGACTTCCGGCTTGGCTATCGGACCAGAGGTTAATCAAGTCCGCTTCGGACGATTTCGCCGACTGGCTGTACAGGAACTCAAGGATAAGCATACTCGCGAACGAAGGCCTGAAGCTGTACGCAAAACCCGACGACGGGAAGGACGGCTTCCTTGAGAGATGCCTCAAGGAGGCGGACAGGCTGATGGTCCCGGAGCTGGACAAGCTGGAGGACGTCTTCAGGAAGAAGAAGGACGCACTCGAGGACAAGATCCGCAAGCAGGAGGGCGAGGTGCAGCTAAGGGAGCAGAACGTCAGCCAGCGCACAATGGAGGCGATCGGGACGGCGGGCACCGCGATATTCGGGATGCTTCTGGGAGGCAAGAAAAGAAGCCTGGGGTCATCTATTACGAAGACGAGGATGACCACCGAGGCCAAGAGCGTGTTAACCAGGGAGAAGAAGGAGCTCCAGGATATGATGGACGACCTTGCCGAGCTGGATAGGGAATTTGACAGGGCCCAGGAGGACCTCGCGGCGGCATGGAAGAAAAAGGCGGAGATGATCACCGAGGTGCCCTGCACACCCAGGAAGAGCGACATATTCATATCGTTCTTCGGCGTAGTTTGGCTGCCTCAGTACATCTTCAAGGAAGGGGCCTACACGAGGAGGCTAAGGGCGTTCGCCCTCGAGCCGAAGCGCATCGTAAGGGCTGTATGAGGTGCCGGTGGCTTGTTTGTTTGACGAGCACGGGGGACATGTACGGCTGGGCGGGCGGGAAAGGAGGACCGGTTGGAAAGGATAGTCCTTATTGAGGACGACAGGCAGATAAGGCAGCTGCTGCCCCGCTACTTCGCGCGAGAGGGTATGGAGATGGCCACCGCGCCGGCGGGATACGAGGGCCTCGACATGATATATGAGAGCAGGCCTTCGCTTGTGATCCTGGATGTCAACCTGCCGGACATAGACGGATGGTCCATACTTACCAGGATCAGGAAAGGACCCGACAGGGACCTACCGGTGATAATGCTTACGAGCAGGAGTGATGTGCCGGACAGGCTGATGGGGCTAGATCTTGGGGCCGACGATTACATAGTCAAGCCGTTCGAGCCGCTAGAGGTGGTGGCCAGGGTGAAGGCCGTGCTCCGAAGGGCCGGCGCATCAGCCCGGAAGGAGGGGCCGCTCGAGTTCGAAGGCCTCGTGATGGACATTCCGGGGAGGATGGTCACAAGGAACGGCAAGGAAGTGGCGCTGACCGCCAAGGAGTTCGACGTGTTGGCTAAGCTTGCGAGCATGCCCGGGAGGGTAATCCCAAGGGCGCAGCTGTACGAGAAGGTGTGGGGCGAGGAGGCCGACTTCGACGACCACACCCTGGAAGTTCACATAAATAGGGTCAGGACGAAGCTGGAGGCTAATGACGGCCTTAGTTTCATAACCACGGTGAGGGGCATAGGCTACAAGTTCGAGGTAGTGAAGGATGAGAGAGGATAGGAAGAAGAAGCCGACGCTCATAGCGAGCTTTCTGGCCCATAGCGGCGCGGCGGCGCTCATCGCCGTACTGATAATGCTGCTCGTCGCGTTCTTCACGGCGGACAGGATCGCCCTTGAAGGCGCCTTAGACGCACTCGCCTCAGACCTGGACGGAGTGGACACCCTGGAGGAGTTCGTTTCCAGCTTCCCCGGCAGGGGCAGCAGGATAGTGCTGGATTCTGAGGGATTTCCGATATCCGGCGTGCAGAGCCCGGGCATGGGGATGGGCATGATGGGTTACGGGATGGGGTATGGGAACCAGTCGAGGATTACAAGTTCGCGCAGTTCCGCGGAAGAATGGGCCAAAAGCGGAGAGGTCGTCGAAAAGGGGCGCCTTGACGGATACGGCGACATACCATGGGTGGAAGGCAGCACCGTCTGGGCGGCGAAATACCTTAAGGAACAGGGCCAGGACCCTGTGATACTGGTTACCTGGCGCAAGGCATCCTCCGTCAGGACCGAGGGCTGGGCGCTGTACGTGATGGGAACGGCAGGGATCGCGGTCGCCTCGGCGCTCAATATGGCCCTGGCCGCGAGGGTGGCGAGGAGGCTTTCCGCCGGGCTCTCCTCTGTGGCCGAATCCAGCAGGAGAATCGCGGCGGGCGATTACGGCGCGAGCTTAAAACCACAAGAGGTAGAAGAGCTGGACCAGATAGCCAAATCCCTTGAAGGGCTGGCCGGGGATCTGTCAAGCAGGACGGAAGAGCTTAAGGAGGGGC
>JAGOKM010000085.1 GCA_017994615.1 Bacillota bacterium
GGCAGAGGCTTTCAAGGGCAGGCCGAGCGTTATATTGGCCAAGACGGTGAAGGGCAAGGGCGTCTCCTTCATGGAGAACAAGTGCAACTGGCACGGCGTAGCCCCCAACACCGAGCAGCTGGACAGCGCCATCTGCGAGCTGGGCTGCGAGTAGGCGAAGGGGAGGTATGGGGATATGAGATATGTAAAGCTGAACTTCGACCTGGCTTCGCCCGAGAAGCTGCCGTCGCGCGACGGGTACGGACACGGTCTGGTGGAAGCGGGCAGGCTGGACAAGAACGTGGTGGCAATCGGAGGCGACATAACGGCCTCCGTCAGGGTGGACTGGTTCCAGAAGGAGTTCCCCGACCGCTTCATCAGCCTCGGCATAGCGGAACAGAACGAGATGAACGTGGCGGCAGGGCTCTCGCTCATGGGTAAAGTCCCCTTCGTGACGAACTACGGCGTGTTCCTAGCAGGGCGCGCCTGGGACCAGATAAGGACCACGGTGTGCTACAGCAACCTGAACGTCAAGCTGGGCGGCGCGCACGGCGGCATCTCGGTCGGCCCGGACGGCGCAACGCACCAGGCCCTCGAGGAGATATCCATAATGCGCTGCCTTCCCAACATGAGGGTCATTGTGCCCGCAGACGCGGAGGAGACGCGCAAGGCTACGCTGGCCATAGCCAGGGATTTCGGCCCTGCCTACGTCCGCTTCGGAAGGGAGAAGGTGCCCGTGGTAACGGACAAGGACACCCCGTTCGAGGTCGGCAAGGCATACTGCTGCCACGATGGGTCCGATGTCGCGATAATCGCCTGCGGGGCGATGGTATATGAGGCGATGGTGGCTGCCGAGGAGCTGAAGGCCGAGGGCATAAGCGCGATGGTCATCAACAACCACACCGTAAAGCCCATCGACACCGAGACCATAGTAGAAGCAGCGAAGGCCACCGGCGCCGTAGTCACAGCGGAGGAGCACCAGAGGATGGGAGGTATGGGCAGCGCCGTGATGGAAGTGCTGGCCCAGAACTATCCGGTACCCGTCAGGATGGTGGGCGTCGACGACAGGTTCGGAGAATCCGGGGACCCGGATACGCTCATGAAGGCCTTCGGCCTCACACATGTAGAGATTGCGCAGGCAGCCAGGGAAGCCCTGAAGGCGAAGGCAAGGTAAGAGGGCAATAACAGATAAGGCGTCCATCCTCGGAACCGAGGTGACTAAGTAGAAAGAGCGGCTGTGGCTGCTCTTTCTGCTTAACGCATATGATGGTTCAGGCCAGCCCGAAGGTCTATGGAAATGGATCGGCTGTAAAGGTGTTTCCGCAAATAGGTAGAACTATTTTGCATGGAGGTGTCTCTGTAATGAGGAGAGCAATACTTATCTTTTTTGTCGTCATTTCCATGATTTTGCTTCTTTCGGGTTGTGCCGCCAAGAGTTATCTGTTCGACTTCACTGTTGAACCGGATCTTGCCAGGAATGATGGCATATGGACGACCGCGAGCGCGAACTTTGAGTTGACACCATCAAAGGGTTTGATATTGAAAGGGATATGGGCTGCTGCGCCGCATTATTACGACGGCGACTTCAATGTAGAGCACGTATTCGAGTTGAAGGAGAACGACACCTACCACAGAGGCCTGTATTTGGTAATTTCCTCCGATGTGCATACTGGTGATGCTGAATGGTATGGAGGTTTACGTATTATGGATGAGCCCTACACTAGCGGAGACTTCCATATTACCTACATCCAGGGACAATATTCTATTGCGACTCTTATCCCCATAACTACTTCAGTTCCAGTTAGCCAGATATTGGTCTATCCGGGTGAGAATACCGTGAATTTACAGAAAACCGGGAATCTCCTCTCAATAAAGCTAAACGGTGTGAAGCTGGGGACGGGGCTTGAAATAAGCGGTTATAACCTTGATTGGTTCTGTCCCGTTATAGCCACATATTACGAAACCATGGCTCCGTGGGACCTTGTGATATACAAAAGCATGGAGGTGCTGTTCAAGGGCAGGCAGGTGCTGACCTATTAATGATGAAAACAGGCGCATCGTCCTTTCCAGACGTTGCGCCTGTTTTTCCTGACCTTACTGGAGTAAGCCTCTTCTCCTTGCGATTCTTATTATCATTTCAATTGCCTTCCCGGCCGGCGAGCCATCTTCGACAGGTCTCCACGAGACCATGTAAAAGCTGTCCGCTCAGGTCTCCTGCGTTTGTCCGTCAAGGCTGCACGAAGTTATCTCTGATACCTTGTACATCATTTTGACCGGGTCGATGTGCCATGTGGAGTATTCCATGATGTCCATCCACGTCTCGTTCCTGTAGATGTTCAGCATCGAAGCGTCCAGATAGGTGCCGCCGTCGTCATAGGATTTGAGGGCGAGCCTTCCTTTGTGAAGGTATATTTCCCTCGTACTGTCCCTATACAGCGCGACATCGTCAGCCGGTCCCTGCTTGAAGACGGCGTTCATGGCGATACCCGTCAGGATTGTCGCCATAACCAGCAATATGAGGTGCGAGGCGCGCATCATTTCTTGCTCATCCTGTCGATATGGATCAGTCCTTCCTGTTCATGATCCTTACCATATCTCTTATCGGCATCGCTGGGAGTGAAATCAGTACAGAGCTATCCTTAATATCCTTGCCCCTTCTGACATAGGAATCCATACCTATGGTGCAATTTTCTCCTATACGTATTCCGGGACCAAGCTTGCAGTTTGCTCCAACTAGACTGCCTTTTCCTATGAATATATGATCAAGAACTAGCTTGCCGTTTTCGAACAAATGGCAGGTTATGTCTGTACTTCCTCCGATTACGACGTTATCTTGCACCTCCAGCAGATATACATCATTAAGGTTCTTCGTATTAATGAAGACATCCTTGCCTATCTTGCATCCACATATCCTTAGGAAGAGCTTGAAGAAAGCGGTCCCCTGCACGAAAGGAAGGAAGGTGTTGAGGGCCACCGTATGAAGACCCCCGTTTATGAGCCAGCGGACGAAGGTGAGCGAGGTGGTGGGGTACTTCCCGGGCTTCATCCCGTAGGTTATGACCCTCTCGAATATCCCGAAGACGATGGCGGCCGTGCCGAAGAACACGTACATGGATAAAGGGACTATGAAACAGAATGCCAGAATCCTTCCTGCGCTTACGTCTGCCAGCAGCCAGTTGACCGCGTTGTAAAGGATAAGGAACGAGGGCACCAGGGAAATGCCGAGCACCAGGCTGTAGAAACAGAAGGTCACGGCAGTGAGAAGAGTCGATATAAGAGCGCTGTGGATAAGGAAATCAAGAATCCTCTGTATTTGGCACACCCCCTATATAAGAATAATATAGAATTAACCTATGATTCTGTAGATGGCAAAGGAGACTCGATGAAAAGGGATAATTTGGCCAATAAACTAGCTTTCGCGTCATGCGACATATTCGGCGGCGGGTCGTTCAACATCATCAACTTCCTCTACCCCGGCTTTCTGGCGCTTACCGTCGGCCTATCACCTTACTGGATTAGCTTCGTGGTCTTGATCGCACGCCTGTGGGACGCGATAAGCGATCCAATGATGGGAAGGATCTCCGACGCAACGAGGAGCCGTTTCGGCAAAAGGAGGGTCTACCTGATAGCCGCCTCTCCTCTTGTGCTTATATCCTTCTTCCTACTGTTCTTCCCGTACAGCTTCTCGTCCACGGCGCTTCGCGTGCTGAGCGCGCTGGGCTCGTACCTGCTGTTCTATACCGTTCAGACCATGGTGATGATCCCATACATCTCCCTTTCGTCGGAGATAGCGGGGGAATACCAGGCCCGGGCGGCATACAACAGCGTAAGGCTGGGCTTCAGCATATTCTCGTCAATCGTGTGCGTGGCAGTCCCCGGCATGGTGGTGAACGCCTTCGAAGGCACTAGGGGCTTCATGGTCATGGGCCTCATATTCGGCTCAGTGTTCGCAATAGCGGTCCTTGTTACCGGCCTTTTCGCCAGGGAGGAGATATCGACGCCCCCCGTGACCAAGGCGGACAGCTTCGCAAGCATAAAGAAGCTCATCACTCTTAGGCCATTCAGGATGTACCTTGCCATGCATCTGCTGTTAAGCAGCACGATGACAGTGATGAGCGCGCTGTTCTTCTTCTTCGTCGACTTCTATATATACAGGGACTTGACCGCCATGGGGCAGCCGAACATGGTGAGGCTCATAGCGGCGGCCCTGATGTTCTCGATGCAGATAGTGGCCCTCCCGTTCTATACAAGGCTCATCGGGGTCAAGGGCAAGCCCTATGCCTACAGCTTCGGCGCGTTCATATGGATAATCTGCGGGCTTCTGCTCCTACTTGTGAAG
Organism: Bacillota bacterium; assembly: GCA_017994615.1. Lineage (GTDB taxonomy): Bacteria > Bacillota > DTU025 > DTU025 > MWDF01 > MWDF01. Next base: position 4,319 of record JAGOKM010000085.1, read on the forward strand.
CCGGGCGTAAACGACCTGTACATCTACATCCTTGCGGCCGCGATGGGCTTCGGCATAAGCGGCCCTGGCCTTGTGCCCCATACCATGTTCGGAGACGTTTCCGACTATGCGAGCCTCACATTCCGCGAACGCAAGGACGGGCTCATCGGAGGAAGCGTCAATTTCATGAACAAGACCGTCCAGGCGGTGGTGCTGTCAATCGTGATGCTCATCATCGGCAGGTACGGCTTCATAGAGGCGGAACCGGGCAAACAGGTCCTCGCCCAACCCGAGAGCGCACAGAATGCAATCAAGGCAATAATGGCGTTCGCTCCTTTGCTTTTCATGTCGGCGGGCATCTTCATATCCACGAAGTACAAGATCAGCAGGAAGGTGCAGCAGGAGATCGCCGACATCCTCAACTCCGGCGACTATGCAAATGCAGGCAAGGTGGTCGAATACCTGCAGAACTGAAGCCAGTGATAAAGACCCTGGACGGATCATCCATTTCTGATAGCGACCAGAGGTGGGACATGACTGAGGTCATCGACAAGTCGATATTCATTAAGCTTCAGCAGGAGGAGCTCAACGGCGCCGCGCTCTATAAGCGGGTGGCGGAGATGACGAAGGACCCCGGCGAGAAGGAGACGCTCCAGAGGATCTCCCGCGAGGAATACAGCCACGTCATGACTTTCGAGAAGTACTCAGGCGCGCGCCTTAAGCCAAACGGCGCCTGGGTGAAATTCAACGCATTGGTCGCGCGGGTTCTCGGATACACTTTCGTGATAAAGATCCTGGAACGCGGAGAGGAAAAGGGCATAAAGGCATACAGAAGCCGGATAGACCTTTTCCCTGAGCTTTCCGGGATTTTGAGGGATGAGGAGGAACATGAGCAGGCGCTGCTTGCAATCCTTAAAGAAGAGAGGCTGCAGTACGTCGGCGATATCGTCCTGGGAATGAACGACGCCCTGGTAGAACTGACAGGTTCCCTTGCAGGTTATACACTTGCCATGCAGAACACGGGCATTATTGCCATGGCGGGGTTGATTACGGGCATATCTGCGACGCTTTCGATGGCGTCTTCGGGGTATCTCTCTTCGCGCGAGGCGGGCGACAAGGACGCGGCCAAGTCGGCGGTTTACACAGGCGTCGCGTACCTAGTAACTGTAGCGCTGCTAATAGCGCCCTTCCTTATCTTCCCCGATGATAGATACATGCCCGCGCTCATCACGACCCTCCTGACGGCCCTCGGAATAATAGCGGGCTTCAGCTTCTATTCATCGGTAGTGAAAGGAAGGCCTTTCAAAAGGAATTTCCTTGCTATGGCAGGAATCAGCCTTGGGGTAGCCGCCATTTCCTTTATCATCGGCCTGGTTGTAAAGAATGTTCTAGGGATTGAGATCTAGAGCATTATGGAAGTTGGCGGTCTTCATGTGGTTTGGGAGAAAGAAAGACAACTAGTTAGGGGCTGTCCCTGATAGTGGGGCAGCCCCTTTTTTAAACGCACTTCAACCAGGTATATTGACCCAGCCC
>JAGOKM010000086.1 GCA_017994615.1 Bacillota bacterium
CCTGAAGTCCACCCTGCCTTCGGCAGTGAAATAGAAGATCACCTTGCTGTTGTCGAAAGTGTATTCCGCGCCTACGAGCTTCATCGGCAGGTTGTGCGTCTTGATCTTCTCGTGGCATATCTCGATTGCCTTTGGTTCCTTTGCGGCGTTGTCCTCGGTGTGCTTCAAGTCTTCCGGCGTTGCGATCCTTATTATCCTCTTCAGCGGCTGGACTACCGACCCCTCGTCCACCATCTTGGAGGATATGACCACGTCCCCCATCTCCACTCCGCGGACCGTCTCCACTATCGCCTTCTGCCCCACGCTCAGCTCAAGGTCGCCGGGGTCGAAGTAGTATACCTTGCCGGCCCTTTTGAATCTGATTCCGGTTATCTTCAGCAAATCTTTGCATCCTTTCGAATAGAATCGCCGGTCGTAAGCAACAGCGCCTCGTCCAGCGCAAGCCTCAGGTTCGCATTGGCTGCGACGGCGGCTGACAGTTCAGAAGCCCTTCCTGCCTTCCTGAGCCAGTCTTCAGCGGAAGCCTTCCCCGCAAGCATCGCGATGTCCGCCTCCCTGTCCGGGTTCGTCAGGGCTTCCCCGGGCGCCCCCATCCCCATGTAGGCGAGGTCCTTGAGGAATGCGGCTATGAATTCCATTATACCAACTCCTGAGGCAAGCCGCCCTGCTTCGCTTTCCGGCTCGGCGGGGCCGGGGGCTCCCTCAAGGCCTCCCTCCAGCGCCAGCGCGGCAGCAAGCTGCAGCTCATCCGCCGCCTTCTGGGCTGCGAATATGCCGCCTTTTGATGCCGCCCCGACCAGTATGCCGAGGAACTTATCCCTAAGCGGTCCGTAACATGCGTCTTCAGCCATGGCAAGCGCCCTGCCGGGCAGATAATCAGAGGCCTTGGCTATTACCCTTGCCCTCTTTTCATCCAGGCCCTTTACGGCGATTATCCACTCTACCAGCTCTTCTGGGGAGGGGCGTAGCATCTTCACCTGCTTGCATCTCGAAATCACGGTGGGCAGGAGGTCGTCCGGGGACTCGGCAGTGAGCACTATCACAGAATCACCCGGCGGATCCTCCAATACCTTCAGGAGCGAGTTGAGCATCCTCTCTTCCATGGTATGCACGTCTTCGAGGACCCAGAACTTCCTTTTCGCCTCGTTGGGCTTCATGTAGATGTCCTCGATCATCTCCCTGACGTCTTCGATCTTTATCGAAGCCTTGGACGACCTGACCTCTGCTCCCCTTTCGCGCCGCACCGCCCTGGTAGGCCTCTTCACGTTGAAATCGACCAGGACTCCCTCGATCATCTTTGAGCAGCTTGCGCACTTGCCGCAGTACCCAAGAGGGCCGTTGCGCTCGCCGGTGCAGTTGACGGCGGTGGCGAACCTCTCTGCAAGTTCCGCAGAACCTATGCCCCTGGGGCCGTAGATGAAGTACGAATGAGAGACCTCCCCTCGGGATATGTCTCCCTCGAGAAGGTCCGGCGCCTTCTTCTCGAAAAGGAACCTCTCGGACCTCACCTGGAAAGGCCCCTCGAAGACAGGAACTGCAGCACGATAGAGCTGACCTCTGCGTGCACGGCCTCCGCGTCCTTCCTCGATGCGTCCACGACCTTGATCCTGGAGGGCTCCTTCGCCGCCATTTCCAGGTAGGCCCTCCTGACCCTTGCGTGATATTCCAGGTCCCTGGCCTCTATGCGGTCTATCCCAGGCTCATGCGAGCCTTTTGCCTTGGCCCTTTTTACACGGCATATGCCGGTTTCGGGGTCGACGTCCAGGAGTATCGTGAGATCGGGCTTCAACCCTCCGGTGGCGATGTCGTTCGCAGCCCTTACTTCGTCAACGCCCACGTTCAAGGCCACCGCCTGGTAGGCGAAGCTGGAATCCACGAACCTGTCCGATATTACAATGGCCCCCGCTTTTAAGGCCGGCATGACGCTCTCATATACATGCTGCGCCCTGTCGGCGGCATAAAGCAGGGCTTCAGCGACAGGGCTCATGCCCTCGGATGTGTGCGACAGGATTATCTGCCTGATCTTCCTGCCTATGTCGGTGCCGCCCGGCTCCCTGGTAAGGACGACTTCGTACCCCATCGCCTCCAGCTTGGCCGCCAGTAGCCTTGACTGGGTGGATTTGCCGCAACCGTCGGGGCCTTCGAACGTAATGAACATGTCGCGCCTCCAAATGAATTCCTATTTTTCGTGTTTCACCACTCTGATGCCGAAGTCCTCCGCCCCTCTGAGGCCTTTGATGAAATAGCCGGAGCGGGCGAGGTCCATGATGAGGACCGCCTTCTCGGCAGTCACTTCCTCTCCGGGTATTATCGCGGGTATCCCCGGGGGATATACCGATACGGTCTCCGATGCCACGCATCCAACCGCCTGCGTAAGGGGTATGGTCTCGCTTTCGCTGAAAGCCGCGTCCCTCATCGTCATCCTGACCGGGCTGGATTGCATGCAAAGCCACGTCGCGGCCACTTGCCTGCCGAGGCGGGAACGCTTCTTGGGATCCGCCTTGAACCTGTGGCTTATGTCGATCAATGCGTCAAGCAGCGCCTTCATCGTCTCTTCGTCGTCGCCCACGGTCTGTATGATCACGACGTTCTCAAGGTCGGCCATCTCGGCGCACACCCGGTACTCGGTCCTTAGTATCATGTCCAGCTCTATGCCCGAAAGGCCCAGATCGGAGGCAGATACCGTGATCCTGAGGGGGTCCATGGCCGATTCTTCGATGATGCGCACGCCCTTCAGTTTGGCTGCCTCCTTGCGGAACGCCTTGTTGAGCTTGTACTGCTTGTTAACCAGCTCGTTACCCCATTCTCCCATCAGGTAGGACGTAAGGTCCAACGTCGCCATGATGATGTAGGACGGGCTCGTCGACTGGAGGAGGGAAACCATCCTGGACGCCTTGTCCGGGTCGGACAACGGCCCTTGGAGGTGCAACCAGGAGCCCCCCGTGAATGCCTGCAGCGTCTTGTGCGCGCTCTGGGTAACGTAGTCGGCCCCCGATTCAAGGGCGGAATAGGGCATCTCGGAATGGAATCCTATGTGCGCGCCGTGCGCCTCGTCGACCAGGACGGGCACTCCCTTTTCGTGGCACAGCTTCACGACCTGCCTTATGTCCGGGCACATGCCGTAGTAATTGGGCCTGGTTATGTAGCAGGCCGCTATGTCCGAATGGTTCGACAGGACCCTTTCGTATTCGGCATAGGGCACCCCCTTCGTTATCCCCCACTTGGGATCCACGTCGGGGTATACGAACACGGGGGATGCGCCGGACATTATCATGCCGCCGAAAGCGGACATATGGGCATCCCTCGGCATTATGATCTTGGCCCCCGGCCTCGTGTTGGTGAGTATCATCGCCTGGACGCCTGACGTGCTGCCGTTGGTAAGGAAGAACGTCCTGTCGCAGTTGAACACCTTGGCCGCGTTCTCCTGCGCGGCCTTTATCGGGCCTGACGCAGCCAGCAGGCAGTCTATGTCAGGTTGTTCGGTCAGGTCTATCTTCATCGCGTAGTCCCTGAGCCATTCGAATATCTCCTTGGGATATGCCTTGCCGGCCTTATGGCCCGGCACATGGAACTGGTAGGGGTTCATGTCGGCATGCTTCCTCAGAGCCTGGAACAATGGTGCGTTTATGTTATCTAGTTCCATCTTTGTTACGGAACACCCCCTGGTTTGTTGACATAGAACATATGTTCTGTATAATAGAACTAGAGGATTGCGAGGTGACTACGATGACAAGGAACCAGGGAAAGCTGACAGCTTACGTAGATGCGTTCATCAGGCACGATGCTGGCGCGAACGCCTGGGCTCTCATCCTGGATGAAGAAGGCCGCACGGTGTCCGAGGTGGTCAGGAACGTCCAGCTTCCATTTCCCAACATGAGGTCTGCAAGGCTGGCCTCAGTGCACATCGCCCTAGAGGAGGCTTACTCGCTGGGAGCCAAGGAGGTCGAGATATTTCTGCCCGACCAGTCTCTGGCCCTCTCCCTTTCCATGGACAAGACCATCGAGAAGGCGCTTTTCAGCCAGTTCGTCAGCATCCTTGCATTGAGGCACGCGTTCAAGTCGGTCTCTTTCTCCACGGGTACGATAGATACGCTGAGCTCCCTTAGCCTCAGCATGGCCTGATCATCTCGCCACTAGGCTCCTTCCCGTCATGGCCGACGGTTTTTCCAGCCCATATGCTTCGAGGATGGTCGGGGCTACGTCTCCGAAGTCCCCGTCCTTCCTCAGTTTTATGTTTCCCTCACCGATGACTATGAACGGCACCGGGTTGAGCGAGTGCGCAGTCGAAATCTCTCCGCTGTAAGGGTCCCTCATCTCGTCGGCGTTGCCGTGGTCTGCCGTTATCATCACAGTCCAGCCCAGCGTCCTGGCCTTGTCCACTACGCGTCCGACGCAGTAGTCGACAGTCTGGACCGCCTTCACTGCCGCCTCGTACACCCCCGTATGCCCGACCATGTCGCAGTTGGCGAAGTTCACAACGATGAAATCGAACTTCTCGGAATCCAGGGCCCTGACCGTCGTTTCGGCAACCTCGTGCGCGCTCATTTCGGGCTTCAGGTCGTAGGTGGCCACCCTGGGAGACGGAACGAGTATCCTTTCCTCGCCTTCGAAAGGTTCTTCCCTTCCGCCGTTGAAGAAGAAAGTAACATGGGCGAACTTCTCAGTCTCTGCCGTATGAAGCTGCTTCAGGCCGTTCTTCGAGAGAGTCTCGGCAAGTCCGTCCTTCGTGTCCGGCTGAGAGAAGGCTATGTTGTAGCCTTCCTCCTTCAGATAGTCCATGAAGCATACGTAATGTACCTTCGGCACTGTCTCCCTGTCGAAGCCGGCGAAATCGGCTTCGTTGAAGGCCCGGGTCAGCTCCCTGGCCCTGTCTCCGCGGAAGTTGAAGAATATCACGGAGTCCCCGTCCTCGACCCTGGCGAGCGGCTTGCCGTCGTGGAAGACCACAGTGGGCTCTACGAACTCGTCCGTCACTCCCGCCTGGTATGAGAGGTCGAGGGCCTCCTCTGCGCTGGCGGCGATCCTCCCCCTTCCGAGGACTATCGCATCCCAGCCTTTCTTCACCCTGTCCCACCTGTTGTCGCGGTCCATCGGGTAGTACCTGCCCGCAACCGTGGCGATGCTGCCCAGGCCCTCTTCTTTCATCACCGATTCGGCCTCTTCGATATACTCCCTCGCGCTCTTCGGGGGGACGTCCCTGCCGTCTAGGAATGCGTGCAAGTAGAGCTCCTTAACCCCTGAGGCTTTGGCGAAGCGCAAAAGGGCGTACAGATGCCTTGAGTGTGTATGGACACCGCCGGGGGACAGAAGGCCCATCAGGTGGACTGCCCCGCCCTTCGCGTTTGCAGAATCGAATGCGGCCTTCAGAGCTTCGTTTTTGAAGAACGTCCCGTCCTCTATCAGGCCGTCGATGTACGCGAGAGCCTGTGGGACGACGCGCCCCGCCCCAAGGCAGAGGTGCCCCACTTCGGAGCCTCCCATCTGCCCTACGGGCAAGCCGACCGCCTTGCCGTGCGCCGGCAGGGTGCAGTACGGGTTCTGGTCGGCCAGCCTGGTCACGTTGGGCGCATTGACCGGCGTTATCGCGCTGTCCTCCAGGTTCTTCGGCACGCCCCAGCCGTCCATTATGACCAGGATAATCTTCTTGTCTTTCAACATCTACATCACCTGCAGCCCTATTTTACCCCCTCGGGGG
>JAGOKM010000087.1 GCA_017994615.1 Bacillota bacterium
AGACCGTAGTGTGGAACGGTCCCGTAGGTGTCTTCGAGGTGCCCAAGTTCAGCGAAGGAACTCTTTCAATAGCGATGGCGCTGGCTGATTCCGATGCGGTCACGATCATCGGCGGCGGGGATTCCGCCGCGGCAGTCGAACAGCTGGGCTTCGCAGACAAGGTGACGCACGTTTCGACGGGAGGCGGCGCATCTCTCGAGTTCCTCGAGGGCAAGCTTCTGCCCGGGGTCGAGGCGCTTCTCGACGACTAGGAGGTCAGGATGAGGAAGAAGATAATTGCCGGCAACTGGAAGATGAACAAGGGTATAGAAGCATCAGTCCAGCTCGCAAGGGAGGTGGCCGGACTCGCTGGCCCTTATGCTCAGGAAGTGGACGTGGTCGTCTGCCCCACCTTCATTTCGCTCGCCAGCGTCTGTGAAGCCCTCAGAGGAACGGGTATCGCCGTGGGCGCTCAGGACTGCTACTACATGAAAGAGGGGGCATACACCGGCGAAGTCAACCCAGGGATGATTGCAGACGCGGGCGCGCAGTTCTGCATTGTAGGGCACTCGGAGAGGCGCACGCTCATGAAAGAGACCGACAGGGAAGTAAACCTGAAGGCCAAGGCCTTGCTTAACCAGGGGCAGACGCCCATAGTCTGCGTAGGCGAGACACTTGAGGAAAGACAGGCCGGCGACACCGTAAACGTAGTGTGCGGACAGGTAATCAGAGCCTTCGCAGGCATAGACATGGATGGAGCCAAAAAGGCCGTCATAGCCTATGAACCAGTCTGGGCGATCGGGACGGGGCTCAATGCGACCGCAGAGGATGCCCAGTCGGTCTGTTCGTCAATCAGGAAGGCTGTATCGTTCGTTTACGGGCAGGAGGCGGCAGATGCCGCGAGGGTGCTGTATGGCGGCTCGGTCAAGGCTGACAACATAGAAGGTTTCATGTGCCAACCTGACATAGACGGTGCATTGGTTGGGGGCGCAAGCCTCAAGGCGACGGAATTTGAGAGGATAGTGGCTGCGGCAGCTGCCGCAAAGTAAACTTACGCCAACAGAACGGAGGGAGCGCCTTTCCGGCGCATGAATCATGGCAACAATTATCGACATTTTCGCAAGGGAGATACTAGATTCCAGGGCAAATCCAACTGTAGAGGTCGAAGTCGTCCTTGACGACGGCACATATGAGAAGGCTGGGGTACCCTCTGGGGCGTCAACCGGCGCCCACGAAGCCATAGAGCTCAGGGACGGGGATAAATCCAGGTTCGGCGGTAAGGGAGTGCTTAAGGCCGTCGAAAACGTAAACGACACCATCGCCGATGCGATAATCGGCATGGACCCCACCGAGCAGGTCGCAATAGACAGGACTATGCTTGAACTCGACGGTACGCCCAACAAATCCAAGCTAGGGGCAAATGCGATACTGGGCGTCTCGCTGGCGGTGGCAAGGGCTGCTGCGACTTCTGCCGGCATACCCCTGTTCCAGTACATAGGTGGTACTAATGCGAAGACCCTACCAGTCCCGATGATGAACATCCTAAACGGCGGAAAACACGCCGACAACAACGTGGACATCCAGGAGTTCATGATCATGCCAGTAGGGGCTGAGAACTTCGCGGAAGCCCTCAGGATGGGCTCTGAAGTGTTCCATTCGTTAAAGTCCGTGCTGAAGGCCAGGGGCCTTGCAACAGGCGTGGGAGACGAAGGAGGCTTCGCGCCCGACCTCGCTTCGAACGAGGACGCTATAAAGCTCATACTACAGGCGATAGAAAAGGCCGGCTACAGGCCAGGAGAACAAGTCGCCCTTGCTTTGGACCCCGCATCCACTGAGTTCTTCGAGGACGGTTCGTACAAGCTTTCCGGCGAAGGCAAGGAGTTCACATCCGCCCAGATGGTGGACTACTACAACGACCTATGCGCGAAGTACCCCATATTATCGATTGAGGACGGCTTCGCAGAGGACGACTGGGACGGCTGGGGCCTCGCCACCAGGAAGATGGGAGGCAAGGTTCAGCTGGTGGGCGACGACTTGTTCGTTACCAACCCGCTGAGGATAGCCAAGGGGATCGAGCTCGGCGTGGCAAACTCGGTACTCATAAAGGTCAACCAGATAGGCACGCTGACCGAGACCCTGGATGCCATCGAGACAGCCAAGAGGGCGGGATACACGGCGGTCATCTCGCACAGGAGCGGGGAGACAGAGGATACTACCATCGCAGACATCGCGGTCGCGACAAACGCCGGCTTCATCAAGACGGGCGCGCCATCAAGGTCGGAGCGTGTGGCCAAATACAACCAGCTTCTCAGAATCGAAGAAATCCTGGGCGAAGCCGCGGTGTTCCCTGGCGGGGCCGCGTTCTACCAGCTAGGGCGCTGACCGGGACATGCCGCTCAAGGACAGGACAAGGCAGATCGAAGAGGACAGGACGCTGGCAAGGCCCGAGGCCATGCCGGCGCCTCGTTCTATCGGCACTTCTGCGCAGCCGAGGTACAGGATGCTGGTATCCGACCTCGACAACACTCTGCTGGATGAACAGAAGGAATTCTGCCAGGCTGACCTCAGGGCTATAAAGCGGCTGATGGAGAACGGCTTCATCTTCACCTTCGCGACAGGAAGGGGCTCCGGATCGACATCCGGCATTTACAGGCAGCTGGACCCGAATGCGCCTGTCATCATCTTCAACGGAGCAAGGATAGTCGACTTCAGGTACGGCGGCAAGGTCGTTTCATCAAGCGTCATGGACAGGAGCAGGGCAATAGCCGCAATTGCGGCAGCGAAGGAAATCGGCACCACTGTCCTGGCGTTCGAAGGTGAAAACAGCCTCGCCGAGACCAGGGACGAGTGGGTGGACTTCTACGAGCGTACCATCAAGGTGGACTGCCTGGTTGTCGGCGACCTTCAGGCCCATGTTACATCTCTCCCTGCCGGCATGGAGATAACCAAGTTGCTTTTCTTCTCAGAACCAGGGAAAAGGGGATATGTCGTGGACGAGATGAGAAGGCGCATACCGGACCTTCCGACGGTTGCCACGACGCCATACTACAGCGAGATGCTGCCTCCCGGGGTGTCTAAGGGCTCCGCCCTCAGGAGGCTGGCAAGGTATATGGGCTTGGAGCTCGACGAAATCGTAGCTGTTGGGGATGCCCCGAACGACATAGAGATGATAGAGTGCGCAGGGTTCGGTGCGGCCGTGGAGAATGCGGACGACATCGTGAAGGCATCAGCTGACATAATAGTAAGGGCGGTCGGTCATGGCGGCATTGCGGAGCTAATCAGCATAGCTTTCGGCATATAGGTCTTGCATAAGATAGGATCGGTTGATAAAATGACATTTGTACTAAATAATAGGGGGGCTTCCAGGTGGAGATTCTCAGGACAGTTTTGATCATAATACAGTTCTTGCTCGCAATAGGGCTGATAGCCATAGTCATACTGCAGCCGGCGAAGGGCGAAGGACTGGGCTCCATCGGTGGCGGCTCCAAGCTGTTCTTCAACAAGAAGAAGGGCTACGAGGCGGTGCTGGAGAAGGCCACTACCTGGGTGGCGGTGGCTTTCATGGTGACTTCATTCCTCTTCATCTTCGTGAAGTAGGGAAGAGATAAAACCAGTATGAGGAGCCTCGCTTCTTTGCGAGGCTTTTCCCTTCTAATCGGGGGTAACGGACGATGGACCGCGACAGGGCGCTGGAGCTTGTCAAGGAGAACGTGACCAACAGGAACCTGATAAACCACATGATGGCGACCGAGTTCATAATGAGGGCCCTTGCGGCAAGGTTCGGCGAAGACGAGGACAGATGGGGACTGGCAGGCCTTCTGCACGACATAGACTACGACAGCACTTATACCGATATGGACAGGCACAGCGCAGTAGGTTCGGGCATGCTGAGGCAATGGGGTCTGGATGAGGAGATTTGCCACGCAGTGCTGACCCACAACCATGCACATGCTGAACCGCGCACCACGCTGATGGACAAGGCCCTTCACGCTGTCGACCCCCTCACCGGGCTCATAGTGGCGACAGCGCTGGTCCTGCCAGGGAAAAGGCTGGCTTCTGTCACGCCTGAGAAGGTTTTGAACAGGTTCAGGGAGAAGGGGTTCGCCAAGGGGGCGAACAGGGACCAGATCAGCGCATGTTCGGAGCTCGACATGACTCTTGAGGAGTTCGTTTCCGAAGGATTGCTTGCGATGCAGCTCAGAGCGCATGAGATAGGACTATAGGAGATGTCGGATGCCGCAGCAGGACGAAGTGAAGGTAATAGCGACGAACAGGAAGGCCCATAGGAACTTCTTTATAATGGATACCTATGAGGCGGGCATCGCATTGACCGGAACTGAGATACAGAGCGCCCGGCGCGGAAGGGTGAACATGTCGGACGCCTGGGTCGAGATAAAAGGCAACGAGGCTTTCCTCAAAGATGCCCACATCTCGGAGTGGGAGTTCGGCAACATCTTCAACCACGAGCCCAAAAGGGACAGGAAGCTGCTGCTGCACAAGTCCGAGATAAGGAAGCTGGACCAGAAGGTGAAGGAGAGAGGCCTTACTATAACGGCGCTTAACATGTACCTCAGCAGGGGCCGCGCGAAGGTTGAGATAGGACTTGCGAAGGGCAAGACAGGCGTGGACAAGCGGGAGGACATCAAGGAGAGGGACATCCGCAGGTCCGTGGACTCATCAAGGAAATCCGGCAGGGGTGGAGATTCCGACTGGTGATTTTCGTTATGTGATTTGGGGGCGATACGGTTTCGACGGGGAGCGTCGCGACAGACTCGGCGGGCCGAGTTCTCCGCAGACTCGATAAACAAGCGGGAAACAACAAACGACAACAACTACGCTTACGCTGCCTAATTAGGCAGACGTCCGAAGCGGCCCCATCCCGGAGGGTTGCAAGGGCGCCAAATAAACCGGGGATGCTCTCCGGGCAATTCTCGGAGCCTGGAGCTAAGATCATCGAGATAGCAGAAGTGGAGCCTGCCGAGGGGCGCCACGGCTGCGAAACTCAAATCATCGGCTACGCTCGTAGAAGAGGCTGAAGAGGCCTTTCCGGACCCGGGTTCGACTCCCGGCGCCTCCACCAATTAGCAAGGCCATCTACCAGTGGCAAGTATCGTCGGTAGATGGCTTTCCTTTTCGGAGGGAGCAATAGGATGGCCTTGTCGCGCTTATAGCCGACCCTCTTGACCGCGATGCCTTTTGAAATCCAAAAGGGATGGAGGCGTCGCAGCTGGTTCAGGGAAGGTCCGGACTGAAGAATCGAACGGGAAAGATATTTAAGCCCCTAAGCCGTCCCCGTCATCAAGGCAAGAGATAACAAACGCCGGACCCTCCGGTTCGACTGCTTTCGGCTGCTGCACTCAGCTCAATCAATTAGCTCTGTCGCCCAGCCGAAAACCAGTCATCGAGCATTAGTGTTTTAGGCTTTCATCATGCTAAGAACGAGTGACCCTCTGCAGAAGGGAGCTTACCAGGGATTTTTTTGCTTCAGACGCAGGATCGTGGCATTCGACAAGTCGAAACTGGAAGACGGAGAAGCGGACTCAAGGACATGATACGCTAAATCACAGCTCAGCCCGTCAAAAAATGAAATCAGCTTACATCCGGGCATATCCTTGTTGACAGCGGAGATTCATAC
>JAGOKM010000088.1 GCA_017994615.1 Bacillota bacterium
CGACTGACGACTTCATACCAGAGACATTAGAAGAGCAGGTCGAGGTCCTGGACGACTTCGACGAGGCGGCCGAGGAGCCGGTGCAGGACATGGAAGACGGTTCGGAGCCCAATGAGTGAGGACCTCGGCAGACCTTCCATAATAATGGGCGTAACCGGCGGGATAGCCGCCGCGAAGTCAACTCTGCTCGCAAGCCGGCTCAACAAGGCCGGCTTCGACGTACATGTGATAATGACGAGGGCCGCCTGCGAGTTCGTGACCCCGCTCACATTCAGGAGCCTTACGGGCAACAAGGTGGTCACCGACATGTTCGAGGAGCCCGACGAGTGGGACGTAAGGCACGTGTCTCTTGCCAGGAAGGCCAAGCTGGCAGTCATATGCCCTGCCACGGCGAACTTCATAGGCAAGGCTGCGAACGGAATTGCGGACGACATGCTGACCACGACGCTCATGGCATCGAGGTGCCCCGTGGTAGTCGCCCCGGCAATGAACGACGCGATGTGGGCAAATCCCGTCCTGCAGGCGAACGTGGTAAAGCTGAGGGGCCTCGGCTACCATTTCGCAGGACCTGTTGCAGGAAGGCTCGCATGCGGCACAGAAGGTATAGGAAGGATGGCTGAGCCCGACGCCATATTCGACGTCGTGAGGCACGTATACTACTCGATAGGCAGGCCGGCCCTCAAGGGCGTCAACGTTCTCATATCCGCGGGGCCGACGCAGGAGCCCATGGACCCGATAAGGTACATCGCCAACAGGTCGTCAGGCAAGATGGGCTATTCCATCGCATCGGCCGCGGCTGCAAGGGGGGCGTCCGTGCGAATGGTGTCGGGGCCGACTTCGCTCCCTGACCCCCTGAACGTGGAGGTGGACCGGGTCGAGACGGCGGAGGAGATGTTGAGGGCCCTCAAGGCCGGGTACGGCAAGTGCGACGTCTTCATCGCGACGGCGGCCGTCGCCGACTACAGGGTGAAGGACTTCTCGGAAAGGAAGCTCAAAAGGGCGAAGGGGGAGGAAAAGGCCCTGCAGCTGGTCGAGAACCCCGACATACTGGGCGAGCTTTCGGCGATGAAGGGCGGCAGGACCATGGTAGGGTTCGCTGCAGAGACGGACGATGCCATAGAAAGCGCACTGGGCAAATATTCCAGGAAGGGCCTGGACATGATCGTCGTCAATGAAGTAGGTGAGAACAACCAGCCTTTCGGCTCCGAAGACAACCTGGTGAGCATAATAACAGGACCGGACGAGATAGAATCGCTTCCAAGGATGAACAAGGCCGAACTATCCCACGTTATACTTGACAGGGTCGCGAAGCTGAGGGATTGAGGCGGGGCCGGGCTTGCGGCTCATCCGAGGCTTTCGGGCGAGGGGGTCGTCGAAGTGCAGAAGGACAGCAGGTTCAAGGGCGTCGATCTGCCGGAAGTGATCGAAGAGGTTTCCAAGCCGCCGTCAAACGGCAACAAGAACTACTCTGGCTTCCAGAGGCGCACGCGCCTGGGTGATGCCCTCATAACGGCCGGAAAGATCACCGAAGCCCAGCTTACAAAGGCGCTCGACGAGCAGATGAAGAGCAAGGAGAGGATCGGCAAGGTCCTCGTCAACCTTGGCATGGTCACGGAGGACGACATCGTCGAGGTGCTCAAAAAGCAGCTGGGGCTCGAGATATTCTCTTTCAAGGACAAGATGATACCCAACGAGGTCATCGACCTCGTCCCCGCGTCGATCGCAAGGAAACATCTGGTCGTACCCATCGATTACACTGACGACAAGCTTAAGCTCGCAATGGCCGATCCCATAAACGTGTTCGCCATAGACGATGTGAAGATAATAACCGGCATGAACATAGTCCCCTTCATTGCCAAGGAAGAGGACGTGCGCATGGCGATAGGCAGATATTACCCGGACAGCGGCCTTGATGACATCATCAAGACGATCTCCGAGGAGAAGGTATCTACGATATCCGCCGACGACGAGACGGATGCCACGATTGCGGGGACAGACGAAGGCCCGGTCATGAGGATAGTCAACTCCCTCATATCCGAGGCTTTTAAGCAGGGCGCGTCGGACATACACGTAGAGCCGAGGCAGGACTTCGTCATAGTCAGGTTCAGGGTGGACGGCCTTCTGAAAGAACAGATGAAGCTGCCCAGGAACCTCAGGTACGCCATCGCTTCGAGGTTCAAGGTCATGTCGAACATGGACATAGCCGAGAAGAGGGTGCCCCAGGACGGCAGGATACAGCTCGTCATCGAGAACGAGGAGCTGGACCTGCGCGTATCGACGCTGCCTACGATATATGGCGAAAAGGTAGTCTGCAGGCTCCTGGTCAAGAAGGGCGCGAAGACGCAGCTCGAGCAGCTGGGGTTCCTGCCTGAGAACATGGAGCAGTGGAAGGCTCTGCTGGAGAAACCTTACGGGATAATCCTCGTGACAGGGCCTACGGGCTCAGGCAAGACCAGGACCCTGTACTCGAGCCTGAACAAGATCAACGACCCTTCTCTCAACATAATCACGGTAGAGGATCCCGTCGAATACAGGCTTGACGGCATCAACCAGGTCCAGACCAACCCCAAGGCGGGCCTTACGTTCGCAAACGGACTGAGGTCGATATTAAGGCAGGACCCCGACATCATAATGGTCGGCGAGATCCGAGACGGGGAGACCGCCGACATCGCGATAAACGCAGCGCTTACCGGCCATCTGGTCCTGTCGACACTGCACACGAACGACTCCTGCGGAGCCCCGGTAAGGCTCGTTGACATGGGCGTGGAGCCCTTCCTGGTATCCAGCTCCATATTAGGGGTGCTTGCTCAGAGGCTCGTCCGCACATTGTGCAAGAAATGCCGCCAGGAGTACATGCCGGACCTTCCGACGTGGAGGAACTGGGTGAGGAGGCTGGGCCCCCTGTCGGGCTTCGACCCGGCGGAGCCCGTCAAGATGTACAACCCTGTCGGCTGCCAGTTCTGCAACGCTACGGGCTACACTGGGCGTACGGGCATCTTCGAGCTCATGATAACAACCGAGGAGATAAGGAAGCTGATCAACGCGAGGGCGACCTCGGACCAGATCATACAGGTAGCGACCAGGAACGGCATGAGGCCCATGATAATTGACGGCGCTATAAAGGCGAGCATGGGCATAACGACCATGCAGGAAGTCATGAGGGTGGCTTCTATAGCCGAGTAGCGGCCGGGCGGAGGAAGAGACCATGAACCTTGACGAGATCCTCAGCAAAGGCGTGCAGGTCGGTGCTTCGGACGTCCATATTACCGTTGGGCTTCCGCCCATGCTGCGCACGGTGGGCGACCTAATGCCCATCGCGGAGTTGAAGGAGCTGGAGCCCAAGGACACCAGCGAACTGCTGCTCGGGATCCTGAGCGCCGAGCAGAAGCAGCATTTCGTGGAAAGGGGCGAGGTTGACCTCTCCTATTCGGTCGCAGGCGTCGGCCGCTTCAGGGTGAACATCTACCATCAGAGGGGCTCGGTCGCGGGCGCCTTCAGGTTCATCCCGACTGAGATAAGGTCGCTTGAGCAGTTGGGCATCCCGAAATGCGTGGGAACGGTGGCCGAGAAGCACAGAGGGCTCTTCCTGGTCACAGGTCCGACGGGAAGCGGCAAGACTACTACTTTGGCGGCCCTGATAGACATAATCAACAAGACGCGACCCTGCCACATAATAACGCTGGAGGATCCCATAGAATACCTGCACCAGCACAACAAGGCGATGGTCAACCAGCGCGAGATAGGCACCGACAGCGCATCGTTCGCCAACGGCCTGAGGGCCGCCCTCCGAGAGGACCCGGACGTCATACTAGTCGGCGAGATGAGGGCCCCGGAAACCACCTCTATTGCCGTCACTGCAGCGGAGACGGGCCATTTGGTGCTGGCCACATTGCACACCGTCGACACCGTCCAGACCATCGACAGGATAATCGACCAGTTCCCGGCGGCTCAGCAGGGCCAGATAAGGATACAGCTGGCCGGGGTGCTGCTTGGCGTCATGTCGCAGCAGCTGATGCCGAACAAGGACAACAGCGGAAGGTGCGTGGCGGTCGAGGTCATGATGGCGACGCCGGCGGCCAAGAACCTCATAAGGGAAGGGAAGACCCACCAGATATATTCGGTGATACAGACGGGCGCGAGATTCGGGATGCAGTCAATGGACAACGCGCTAAAAGACCTGTTCTTCAGCAGGAAGATAAGCAAGGAGGAGGCGATAAACAGGGCCATAGACCAGGAAGAGCTTAAGAGAATGATTGGAGCTGCAATTTAGTTTTACAATTCGTGAAGGAGTTTACAAAAGGGCGTTGAAGTAATAAATAGTTGAAGTGGTGCTTTGCGGAAGGGAGGCGGCAAGTTGCAGTTCACCTACAAGGCAAGGGATATAAAAGGGCATTCGGTAGATGGAACAATTGAGGCCGATGCCCGGTCTATAGTTGTAGACCGCCTTAGGCAGCAAGGCCTAATCCCGATTTCGATAACAGAAGGCAGATCCGCAAAAGCAGCGGCAGCTAGCCTGGACAATGCGCCGAGAGCAAAGAAAATATCCGTAAAGGAGCTATCACTTCTCAGCAGACAGTTGGCAACGATGATACAGGCAGGTTTACCTCTAGTTAGTGCCCTTAACGTATTGGCAGCTCAGATTGACAAGAAAAGCGTAGCTGCAGTCGTCAACGACGTTAGGAAGAGAGTGGAAGGCGGAGATTCATTCTCAAATGCAATCAAGAACTACCCCGGAATCTTTCCGCCGATGTTCGCAAACCTTGTAGAAGCAGGTGAAACAGCAGGAGCACTGGATCACGTCTTGGATAGGACTGCAAGGTATTACGAGAATTCGAGCAAGAATATAAACAAGGTCAAAGGTGCACTAGCATATCCATTGTTCCTAATTGGAGTTGCAGTCTTAGCTGTAGCAGCGCTTATGATATTTGTGTTACCGGCTTTCGTAGACCTTTTCGACAGTTTTGATGCAGAACTACCAACGATAACAAAGATAGTGTTTGGAACTGCAGAATTCGTAAGACAACGCTGGTACATACTTTTTGCTGTTATCATAGGATTATTCTTTCTTATAAGATGGTTGTTAACGAAGCCCCTTAAACCTTGGTGGGACAGACTCATAATCAGGATGCCAATAATCGGTCCTTTGGTGAGAAAAAGCAGTACTGCGATGTTCTCCAGGACTTTTGCGATGATGGTCCAAAGCGGAGTTCCTATGTTACAGGGTTTGGAGTTATTAGAAAAAACAGCAGGGAATTACGTAATGATGAAGAATATTGAAGCTGCAAGACTAGGAGTAAAAGAAGGCGCTGGTCTAGGTAAGCCTCTAAAACAATCTGACATATTCCCGCCTATGTTGGGTCACATGGTGGCAATTGGAGAAGAGACGGGGGCATTGGACTCTATGTTGGAGAAGGTGGCCGACTTCTACGACGAGGAGACCGATGTGGCAATTAAATCCCTTACATCAATGGTAGAACCGATAATGATTCTTTTCATCGGTGTGTTGGCAGCATTCTTAGTAGCATCAA
>JAGOKM010000009.1 GCA_017994615.1 Bacillota bacterium
GTTAATGGTTCAACACATGAAATATGATATCCTGCAACCGGCACAGTCGAAGAGAGGTTTCGCTGGAGCGGGCGACAAAGCAGCCCTGCCCTGTTATGGCGGCACTTCGATTCCAGCCGGCCTGCGATCGTGCCGGGCTGTGCCGGCCCATGCCGATTGTCTGCAAATGAACATCAAGTGCTCAGTCTATCAGGATCTGGTCTCCTTTGTACTTTATCGTCACCTTCTCGAACACGGTGTTGTCGGAGGCGGTGTAGTAGCATCCTAGCATAGGGCACAATGAAGCCCCGGCATCTTCCGCGATTTCCAGGCTGAGCGGGACCAGGGTTCCGTTGATGTAGAACTTGAGCATATCTCCGACCTTCTTCACTGCCATTGTGTTCCTTCCAACTGCGGCCAGCTCAGATGCAATCGGTACACTGCCTGGGTATTCTGCTCCCGAGGAAGGTGTGTAATAGAAAAGGTTGAAAGTAGAATAGGGCGCACCTACGTCTCTAAGGAACATGCCGCCTATCACTCCGTTGAATACATCGTCTTCCGATGCAGTCAGGAGGAACTCTATGTAAGAAGTGTCAGACGCAGATGTAGTCAGATAGAAATCCACGGAGACCGTGAAGTCGCCGCTGTAGCTGTGAGGGCCGCTTATTTCGTTTTCATCGAGCACCAGCCCGTTGCTGAAGTAGTAATTTATGTTGCGCGGCCGCCATTTTTCATCTCCTCTTGTTATGCTGCCCTCTTCCACGAAATCGTAGACCCATACCTTTGAAATGCAGCCCGAAAGCGAAGCAATTATAACAAGCGCGACGAGCGCCGCAATCAATCGTTTGACCGACATAATAATCACCTCGCGAAGTTATTCTACCGCACCTCTGAGATTCCTTTGCGCATCGCCGGATGCCAGCGACCCTCTCGGACGGCGCCGTCGCCCGGCCCGCCGGAAATCCAGCTATCCATGCAAATCAAGAGCAGCTTCCATGGCGTCCGGACCTGCAAAATCCGCTCAGAATCACGGTGTTGACTTCCCGTTTTTCGTGTATAATGGAAATGCAATCGAACATTTCCAAACAAACATACAAATTCGAACATCCAACTAATGCTCCAACGGAGGCTTTAGGATGCTCGCAGAGGAACGCAGGCACCGGATAATCGATTTCCTACGGCAGCGGGGAAGCGCGCAGGTCCCTGAGCTTGCGGCCCTGCTGAACGTATCGGAGATGACCATACGCCGAGACCTCGGTTACCTCGAGTGCGCGAACCTCCTAAGGCGCATGCACGGCGGCGCCGTGTCCAACGAGAGGATACTAGGTGAGACGCCGTACAGCCTCAAGAGGTCGGAGTTCCTCAGGCAGAAGAAGGCGATCGCCGAAAAGGCCGCATCGCTTATTAAACCCGGCGAGAGCATCATACTCGATGCCGGGTCGACCACCTATTTCATAGCGGCATACCTGAAGAACAGGCCGGTGCAGGGCCTTACCGTCGTCACGAACGACATTTACATACTATACGAGCTCAGCGACTGCGAGGGGATGACCCTCATCGGTACGGGGGGCACGGTCCAGCAGGGCGTATATTCCATGATCGGAAGCTACGCCGAAGGCTTCATCCGCGCGATAAAGGTCGACAGGGCCTTCATCGGAGCCCATGCCATCGACATGGAGAAGGGCCTCATGGCTCCAAACCCGGAGAAGGCCAGCATCAAATCCCTCCTGTGCGAGGCCGCCGGCAGCACGCACCTGGTGGCCGACAGCAGCAAGTTCGGCAAGGGCTCCCTCATGGAGGTCAGGCGCCTGAGCCAGTTCACATCCGTCATCACCGATTCGGGGCTTTCCAACGAAAAGAGGGAAGCGCTCCTCTCACAGGGCGTGGACCTCGTGCTGGTATAAGGAGGCGAGCGCGATGCCCAGGATGGCAGTCATAGCGGACGACCTCACCGGCGGAAACGCCACCGGGATCCTCTTCGGAAAGAGGGGCTTCAAAGCCATAACGTTCCTTGGCGACACGGCAGCAGAACTTCCCGATGGCGCCGACGTCATAGTAGTAAGCACCGAAAGCAGGGCGTTAGCCAGGCAAGAGGCCTACAGCAGGGTCTATAAGGCGGCGAAGGACCTGATGGCGTCCGGCGTCACCCACTTCGAGAAGAGGATAGACAGCACTCTGAGGGGCAACCTGGGTGCCGAGATAGACGCCCTTCTCGACGCGTTGAGGAGCACCGGAAAGGACCCGGCCGCGATTGTGGCGCCCGCCTTCCCAACGAGCGGCAGGGCGACGATCGGCGGATATCACATGGTAAACGGCGTGCCGTTGGAGCTTACTGGCGTATCCAAGGACCCGACCAGCCCCGTCAGGGATTCGTCTTTGCCGAGGATCCTTTCGCAACAGAGCGGGAACAAGGTGGGTTCTCTGCCGCTTGAGACCGTCATCAAAGGAAGCCAGGCGGTATCCGAGGCCCTTAAGGCCCTCTATTCGGATGGGGTGAGGATAGTAGCTGCCGACAGCGTTAGCGACGAGGACCTGGAGAAGCTCGCAAAGGGCACAGCCTTAAGCGGCATTCCTGTGGTGTCGTGCGACCCCGGGCCCTTCGGGGCGGCCCTTGCGGCGGCGCTTTTCCCGAAGGAGAAGAATGAGCCGAGCCCGTCCAAGGTCATCGTGGTCGCCGGCAGCGTGACGGCCCAGACCAGGAAACAGCTGGAACAGCTGGGGCAGGGCATGAAGTGCCACTTCGTGCGCGTGGACGCCGGCAAGCTGGCTTTGGGCGGAGGGCAGGCCGAAGGCGAGGCCGTTAAGGCCATAAGCCACATGAGGCAGGCGGATGCCGATACCAAGGTCATCTGCTTCCACACGATATCGGCCGACGCCGACATACTCGACATAGGCGAGCTTGCAGGGAAGCTCGGGACTGATCAGGCGGTGCTCACGGAGAGGATCGCTGACGGCCTTGCAGGGATAGGGGTGGAGGCCCTGGCGGACCTCAGGGGCGGAAAAGTCGGGGTATACGGCACAGGCGGGGACGTCATCGCGGCCATATGCAGGGCGTGCGGCGCCTCGGGCATCGAGCTTGTCGAAGAAGTGATGCCGCTGGCCACATACGGAAGGCTTGTAGGTGGCCCGAACGCCGGGCTCGACATAGTAACCAAGGGCGGCATGGTCGGAGACGCCGACGCCGCGTTAGCCTGCGTCAGGCACCTGTTCAGAAGAATGGAGGAGAAGTGAATGGAGCGCCCCGTAATCGGAATAACCATGGGAGACCCAGCAGGGATAGGACCTGAGATAGTGGTCAAGTCCCTGGCAAACGGCAAGATCTATGATGTATGCAAGCCCCTCATCATAGGAGACGCCGGATGTGTGAGGAAATCCGCCGCGATATTCAAGATGGACTACGGTGTGAATGTGGTCAAGGACCCCTCGGAGGGCGTCTACAGGCACGGGACCATTGACGTCCTGGACCTTGCGAACGTCGACCACGGCGGGCTGAAGATGGGGCAGATACAGGCCATGGCAGGGAAGGCTTCATTCGAGTACATAGAGAAATCGATACATCTGGCGCTGGACAGGAAGATCGCGGCGGTAGCCACAAGCCCCATCAACAAGGAATCCATCAAGGCCGCGGGCGTACCCTTCATAGGCCATACGGAGATGTACGGGGACCTTACTGGGACCGCCGACCCTCTCACCATGTTCCAGGTGCACGGCATGAGGATATTCTTCCTCACCCGCCACGTGTCGCTGGCCCGCGCCGTCCAGCTTATTACCAAGGAGAGGCTCCTGGACTACATCAAGCGCTGCACGGAAGCGCTGGTGGTGCTCGGAGTGAAAGACCCATTGCTTGCGGTGGCCGGCCTCAACCCGCATTCCGGCGAACACGGCCTCTTCGGAGACGAGGAAGTCCGCGAGATAGAGCCCGCTGTGGCAGAGGCCAAGGCGCGCGGCTTCAAAATAGTAGGCCCCGTCCCCGCCGACTCTGTATTCCACCTGGCAAAGAACGGCCGTTACGACGCCGTGCTCTCGCTGTACCACGACCAGGGCCACATAGCCTCCAAGACGCTTGACTTCGAACGCACCGTCAGCGTCACATGCGGGCTTCCTTTCCTCAGGTCGTCGGTCGACCATGGGACCGCCTTCGACATAGCCGGCAAGGGCATAGCCAGCTCCGTTAGCATGGAGGAGGCGATTCTAGTCGCCGCGGAGTATGCAGGCAGGATGAATTTCGTAGGATAGACGCATTGGTTGCTGCTTACGACAAGCGACGGAGGTGAGCCCCGCAAGGCTTGTACGCCCTGTAAGCGATGTCTACATAACAGTAATTGCTTGCGAACCCCAATAACATACGAGGAGGAAATCAAGAATGAAGAGGACCATTTTCTTAGCCCTAGTAGTCGCGATGGCGATACTTATGGTGGCAGGGACGGCATTCGGCGCCCCCGCAAAGAAGGTCGTGCGCCTGAACCATACCCTGGCCCCGGATTCCCATTACCACAAAGGCCTTGAGAAGTTCGCCGAACTGGTGAAGAACTACACCGGCGACACCGTCGAAATCCAGATCTTCCACAGCTCCCAGCTGGGCAGCGAGCGCGACGCCATCGAGGGCGTGATGCTCGGCACGCTTGAGGCGACGCTCGTCTCGACGGCCCCTCTGGCGAACTTCTCCAGCAAGTTCCTCGTATTCGACCTGCCCTTCATTGTCAAGGACCGTCAGGTGGCATACAAGGCCCTGGACGGTGCAGTAGGCGCCGACATGGCGGCGTCTCTTACCCCCAAAGGCATAAAGACCCTCGGCTTCTGGGAGAACGGCTTCCGCATGCTCACAAACTCCAAGAGGGCCATCATGAAGCCCGCCGACGTGGCCGGCCTCAAGATAAGGCTCATGGAGAACAAGGTCCACATCGCCACCTTCAAGCAGCTGGGCGCGGCCCCCGTCGCGATGCCCTTCGGCGAGCTGTTCACCGCCCTGCAGCAGAAGACGGTCGACGGCCAGGAGAACCCGCTCGTGATCATCGCGACCTCCAAGTTCTATGAAGTCCAGAAGTACCTTGCCCTCACCGGCCACTTCTACTCGCCGGCGGCCCTGCTGATCAACCAGAAGTTCTTCAACTCGCTGACAGCCGACCAGCAGAAGGCCATCGAGAAGGCAGCGGTGGAAGCCCGCGACTGGGAGCGCCAGTACTGCATTGACCTCGAAGCATCCCTTGTGAAGCTCCTGGAGTCCAACGGAATGCAGGTGACAAGGCCGGACCTTGCGGCGTTCGAAGCGGCTTGCGAGCCTGTCTACAAGCAGTTCGAGGCGGAAATCGGCGCAGATCTCATCAAGCAGCTGCGCGGCAAGTAAGCTAAAGTCCCTGGTACAGGGCATGAATGCAGGGCCCCGGCCCTAAATGAAAGGGCCGGGGCCGCTAATCGAGGAGGTATCCAGATGCGGTTTCTTGATCGCTTTGAGGAGTGGGCGCTGGTCGTGCTTCTAAGCGCCATGAGCGTCCTTGTCTTCGTATCGACTGTCACGCGCTACGTTTTCTTCTACCCTATAACCTGGGGCGAGGAGGCAGCCAGGTACATGATGGTTTGGCTGGCCTACATAGGAGCCTCGGCGGGGCTTAAGAGGGGATCTCACCTGGGAGTCGAGGCGCTCGTAACCGCCCTCCCCAAGAGCTGGCGCCCATTCCTCGATATCCTCAAGTACCTGATAATCATTTTGTTCAACGTCCTTGTCGTCATATTGGCGAGGCAGATTATGGCAAACCAGATGGCGACGGCCCAGACTTCGCCCGCCCTCGCCATACCGATCTATTTCGCCTACGCGGCGGTGCCGGTCGGCGCATTCCTCATGACCCTGAGGTCAATACAGCACATAGTCCTAATCCTCAGGAAGAAGGAGGTATAGGACGATGGCTGCTCTGCTTTTCGGTTCGTTCTTGGGCCTTATGCTCCTTAACATCCCGATTGCGGTCGCCCTCGGGCTGGGCTCAATGATAGCGCTCTTCTTCGGGCCCATGGCGACGCCCCCGCTTCTTGTGGTGCAGAGGATGTTCACGGCCGTAGACTCGTTCCCGTTCATGGCTATCCCCTTCTTCATGCTCGCCGGAGGCCTCATGGAGGGAGGAGGGATATCCAAGAGGCTCGTAAACTTCGCAAAGACCCTAGTTGGCCCCGTACCCGGAGGCCTTGCGATAATAACCATAGTATCGTCGGCTTTCTTCGGAGCCATCTCAGGTTCCAACCCGGCCACGGTCGCGTCCATCGGCGGGATCATGATCCCTGCCATGATCAAGGCGGGATATCCAAAGTCCTATGCGGCAGCCGTAGCCGCCGCAGCCGGGACGCTCGGCGTCATTATACCGCCCAGCATCCCGATGGTCACATACGGCGTCGTGTCGGGCACATCCATCGGAGACCTGTTCATAGCGGGTTTCATACCCGGCATCGCAATAGCCCTGCTCCTTACGTTCACGGTGCTCTTCCAGGCGAAGAGGATGGGCCTTAAAGGCGACAGGAAGTATACCGGCAAGGAGATACTGCTGGCCGCGAAGGACGCCATCTGGGCGATCTTCATGCCGATAATAGTTCTGGGCGGCATATACGGCGGCGTGTTCACTCCCACCGAAGCCGCAGCCGTCTCGGTGTTCTATTCGCTAATAGTAGGCCTTTTCGTCTACAAGGAGTTCACGATCAAAGACCTGCCCAAGACGCTCATCAAGGCGGGCATCAGCACTTCTGTCGTAATGTTCGTCATAGCGGCGTCGTCGTCGTTCAGCTGGCTAATTACGTCGGCTAGGATCGCCGATTCCGTGACAACCGCGATGATGTCCATCTCCAGCAACCCGTTGGTGATCATACTGCTGATCAACGTGCTGCTTCTTATCCTGGGGACGTTCCTGGAGACGCAGGCCATCATACTGCTGGTCGCCCCGCTTCTCATACCCCTGGCGGCGAAGGTGGGCCTGAGCCCCCTGGCCCTTGGCATCATAATGGTCGTCAACACCTCGATAGGCATGATAACCCCGCCTATGGCAGTGAACCTGTTCGTTGCCTGCGGCATCGCGGACCTGAAGATAGAGCAGATAACGAAGCCGATTCTGCCTCTTCTGGCGGTGGAATCTATCTTCGTGCTGATCATCTCGAACTTCCCGCAGATACTCGAATGGCTGCCCAGGTTCATACACGGCTATTGACGGGATGGACCTTCGCAGGCCCCCATTTATTTGACACAAGGAGGGTAACCGGATGCTCCTTCCGCGCATGGTGAGAGTAAGTCAGGACTTCCCGTCGAGGGCGCTGCCCGATGTGGGGGCCTCGGTAAGGGCGGCCCTTTCGGGGGCGGGCCTCAATAGCTCGGTGGTAAAGGGCGGCAGGTACGCAATAACAGCAGGAAGCAGGGGTATAGCCAACATTGCCGTCATCATCAGGGCCATTGCCGACGCGGTCAAGGAAGCGGGAGGGACGCCCTTCGTAGTCCCGGCCATGGGAAGCCACGGGGGCGCCACGGCCGAAGGTCAGAGGCAGATGATCGAGGGCTTCGGCATAACCGAAGGTTTCGTCGGGGCCCCTATCCTCTCGTCGATGGAAGTGGTCGAAGTCGCCAGGACCGAGTCGGGGGTCACCTGCTACATGGACAGGAACGCCTACGAGGCAGACGGGGTCATACTCTGCGGCAGGATAAAGCCGCACACGGACTTCAAGGCGCCCGTGGAAAGCGGGCTTCTGAAGATGCTCGTAATAGGCCTTGGCAAACATGCCCAGGCTCAGACCATACACAGCTACGGATCAAGGGGTTTGCGCGAGCTCATCCCCGCAGTCGCCGAAAAGCTCCTGGCTACGGGCAAAGTTATAGGCGGGCTCGCCATAGTCGAGGATGCATACGACAAGACTGCCCTGGTGGAATGGCTGAGGCCGGAAGCGATGTACACAAGGGAGCAGGAGCTGCTCAAGGTCGCATCGAAGGAGATGGCCCGCCTTCCCCTGGACGACATAGACCTTCTGATAGTAGACAGGATTGGGAAAAACATCTCGGGCACGGGCATGGATACCAACGTCATAGGCAGGCTCATGATAAAAGGCGAGCCCGACCCCGGCAAGCCCTCGATAAAATATATAGCTGCCCTGAGCCTTACTGAAGAAAGCCACGGAAACGCCCTGGGGATAGGCCTGGCCGACGTCACGACGAAAAGGCTCGCGGACGCTATAGACTTCAAGGCCATGAACGAGAACGTCATTACGACCTCTTTCCTCGGGAGGGGCTCTTTGCCGGTCGTACTTGCGACGGACAAGGAGGCTGTGGAGACTGCCCTTAAGTGCCTTTGGGGGGTGAAACCCGAGGAAGCGAAGGTCGTGCGCATAACGGACACCGCGCACCTTTCGGAGCTGCTGGTGTCGGAGGCGGCGCTTCCCATGCTGCCGCCGCACGCGAGGCCGGTCGGCCAACCCCATGAGCTGGCGTTCGACGAGGACGGCAGCATAGCTCCGTTCGAAAGATACTAGTATTGGAGGGTCAGCGAATGTTTCGTCTTCTGCACACAAGCCTTCCAGAGTTCAAGGAGAAGCTGCTACGAGCCGGAAGGAAGAACGGCAGGCAGGTGGCCATAAGGGGCCTTGAGAACCTGCGCTCGGCGAAGATGCAGTCTTTGAGGACGGGAAGGATAGAGAATACGGTCGACAGCCTATCGCAGGATCCGGACGCGGACCTGGTCGAGGTGGTCGTGATGCCGAGGGTCCCGGAGACCATGCACACCGTCGTAATCAAATCCTACGCCAGGGACGGCAAGCCGTTGAAGGCGGTCCTTGAGGTCATAAACATACTCCACCCGACGGAGGAAGTCGAGCTGGAAGGCTTCGAAGTGACGGATAACCGCCCAGGCCTCGGGCGCCATTAGGAGGGTTCGCAAATGGCACAGCTGCGTTACAGATTCATGAAGAAAGGCGTGGGAGTAGGCCACGGCCTTCCGATAAACATGGCGTTCGTTGACAAGAAGGACCTGGAGAGCGAGGGCATAGACGAGCATACGGCCATCACGTCCATAGCAAGGCACGTGAACGCGCCTGTGGGCATAAACGTGTTCGACATGGATGCCATCACCACGACCAGCGACGGCATAGTGGTGGACGGGGCGATAATCCTCATGGCGGCGGGCGACATCGGCCGCATCCATCCGGAGTTCGGGCACCTGCACATGCATGAGATCCCGGTCACGCAGGAGCTTGTTGGCGAGGAGCCACACCTGGGGCAGATAAGGCACGGCTTCAGGGGCAGGAAGCTTTTCCGCGGGCCCGACCCGAAGGAGAAGATAATACCAGTCCATAACGTAGTCATGACCGGAAGGGCCGTGAACAACAACTCCGCGACCGAGGTGATGGACGCGGTGAGCATGCAGGAGATGCTGCTTCCGATATTAGGACAGCTCCAGGTCATGAAGGACGGGGACGTGATGTTCGGAATCACAGGAGAGGTGATATCCGTCGGCATAGGTATGACGGTGGCCGAGATGTACGGCAGGGTCTTCCCGACGAGGCAGTTCGCGGCAGGGCAGACGGCTCACGGATCTGGATCCTACGCAAAGACCCTCAAAGCTCACATACCATGCATGGTGGCGCCGAAGAGCGTGCTTGCCGAATACACGATCAGGGCGCTCGAGGCGGGAATGGTGCCCGGCCTGCACATCGGTTGCTCACCTGCGGTGCTTGCTCTGGCGCATGTGATGGGATTCCCGGTGGCCAAGGACAACATAGACTGCAAGGCCCGGGAGGAGCTAATGAGCATCGGCATAGACGTGGACAAGGTGGGGGAAGGATCCCCCAGGATAAGCCGCAGCGAGGCTATAAGGCGCGCGGACGAGATCATACCGGGAGTCGTGGACCCCGTGGTATATCACAGCAGGGACATCGTCAGCAAAGAGACGATGACCGTTTAGGCCTGGGACGCAGCCGGAAGGGGCGCAACATGGCGACGAGGATAATCGCTCTCGTAGACAAGACCGTGGTCAGGGTCACCGGCCTCGAGGTAAGGGGCGTCAGGCCCTCCGAGGTCGAAGGGCTGCTTACTGCCGCCTTGGGGCGGGTTGCAAGGGTAATCGGGGTAGCGGGGGACAGCCTGGAGTTCGACGTATACGGGCTGGATCCAGAAGCAGTGCTGAAGGACAGGGATGATCTGATCAAGGCGATCGCCCTTGCCGAGGGAGTCAAGGCGACGGAAGTGGCTTCTGTCGACGCTGCCGAGAGGGTGCGCACCTTCCCTGTCGAGGAGCTGGCCCAGAGGCGCATGGCCTGCGCGGGGGAGAGGACGAGGCTATGATCCCTGACGCGCCCTTAATCGTGCTCATACCGACAGGGGACGAGGTCGTCTCCGGCCTCATCATCGATACCGACAGCCCGGCCATAATGGGGGAAGCAATAAGGAGATGGCCGGGCTCATCGATACTCAGGCACCCGCCGGTGAAAGACGAGGAAGACGTCATAAAAAGCGCCGTGAAGGCGCATGTTGAGGCCGGAGCGTGGCTCGTCGTCGTAATAGGCGGGTCGGGCGGCGGCCACAGGTTCACGGACACCCTGGCCCCGGATTACAGCTGCGGGGCGCTCAAGGGGCTGTTCCCGGGGGCGGCCACCGGCGAAGTATGGGGCTCAAACGGGCACCTTTTTTCCGCCATGTCGGTGTCAAGGCATGCAGGTGGCTGGGCGATAAACGTGCCGGGCCCGCAGGCTGAGGCGATGGCCGCATTCAAGGCTGCTGCAGACGGGATTGAAGCGGGCAGGGGACCTGAGGAGATAGCGGGCGAGATGGCGGCGGCGTTGGCCGGTCAGTATCCGGACGCGGATGTCTCAAAGGTTTAGTGCAGGACCAAAGGCAGCCTATGCAGGGGCTGCCTTTCTTTTTGGGAGGGCTGCCAAGGTGCATAGGCAGGTGCTAGGCTCGGCAGGGAGGGCAGCGTCGGGGTGCGGAAGGGCGAAGTTCGCCTGGGCAGCGCTGGCCGACGGCGCCGCCTGCGATGGACCGCGCATACTTTCGGCCCTCGGTATGAAGATAAAGGAAGCGCTGGAGCCTCTGGACTGGTCAACGGTCGGATGTGGAGCATGGGACGCAGCGGTGCAACGAATGGATGGCAGGCCCGCGCCGGTGCTCGTCGACCTGATGCTGAAAGGCGCAGTAGAGGAGATACCCAAAACGGGGTTGATTGCCTTGGCCGTATCTGCGAGGGTGCCGGGCATCGATCTGCCGTGCGGAGGCATCATGTGGAATGTGTCTGACCCATGCCAGGACGCAACTGCGCAGGCAAGCCCCATGTCATTCACGAATGAAGGGCTCTGCATATGGACTGAGGGCGGTGCATGGTGCGCCGTTGCTGATTGCGCCCCTTCCGTAATGGCAGCTGTCGCCAGCAAGGCGAGGCAGCAGGAGCCGGACGGCGTCCTGAATTTCATCGTCCGGGAGGCGCAGCGCAGGAGGATCGAAACCCTGCTCGTGGTGGCAGACGCGACAGGGGTAAAAGACGGGGCCGGAGGAGTAGCCTACAAGGCGGGCGGGGCCGAGGCCGTCTTGCGCTTATAGAGCCATACTGCCTGCAAGCCATGGCCACTATGCAGCGAAGATGGCTATCACGCCCTGATTGGGCAGGACAAAGCTTAGGGCCGACGACGTAACGCCGGCCCTAAGCTTTGTTTATGCAAGAATACCGCAGTATAGATTCAGTTCATTTTACCTGAGCCCTGAAGCTTATCGTGCATACTGCACCCGGGGCCATCATAGGCAGTGTATACATTATTGCAGTCACTGGGGATGCGTCGGAGCCGTCGAACGGGCCTGCTGCTTCGTGTTGATAGGTGAACGTCCCTCCTGCAATCGTAGAGGCGCAGCCACCCACATAGGTTATCTCGAGCGGCAGGATGTCCGTCACTATTATCGCCGTGGCGGATGCGTTGCCGACGTTCTCGAACGTAATCCTGTACTCCAAGATATCCCCGGGGAGCGCGGCTGTGACCAGGTTACCCGCCGTATCGTACGCCTGCTTGCTCATTATCATCAGGGGATATCCTAGGACGAGCACGGAGGCGCTGTCCGACTGGGAAACGCCTGCGTCGGTCGTGAAGGTGGCGGTGTTGTCTATGTGCGAGTCGCCGCCTCCCAAGGTATCCAGGTCATCCTGCGTCGCCGTATATGAGTAGGTGTATGTCCAGGTCTCCTTGGGTTTGAGGACGCCGTCGGCGGGCGCGAAGGATTCAGAAGGGCCTGCAATGAGGGAGATTCCGGGCAGCGAATCGGACAAGGTGCCGACGATTTTCATGTTCCCCGTGTTAGTAACCAATACTTTATATTCGATTACGTCGCCCACGGTATCGACGGGGTATTCCGGCCCGGCGCCGCCGACGCTCACCACGGCCTTGTCGATTGTGAAAGAAGTCACCTGCACTATGTCGACCCTGCATT
This sequence comes from Bacillota bacterium, assembly GCA_017994615.1. Taxonomy (GTDB): domain Bacteria; phylum Bacillota; class DTU025; order DTU025; family MWDF01; genus MWDF01. Next base: position 12,401 of record JAGOKM010000009.1, read on the forward strand.
GATTCGATGACACGGCGGAGGTCTGCTCGGAATCTGCGGTTGCGGTGTTCAGGACGTAGCCGAGCTCTATGTCATCCTGGGTGACGACATATGTTCCGCTGAAGGTGGTAGAATCGGCCATGCCCACGCCCAGCGATGCGATCGGCCCTCCGGAGACTGCTGCTTTGGGGTCGGCGACGGTGATATCGTGCAAAGACACGTTTCCGAGGTTTCTTATTGCGAAACTATAGGTGATCGTCTCTCCGGCGTCCGTAATCCCGTTTGAATCAAGGTCGTTCAGAACGCCACTTTTAGTAATTGAGAGCATGGGCACCTGAGGAAGGTTCACCCTGCAGATGTTCGAGTACGAGGGGGCGGATTGGTTGGAATCGGCGACGGCCGTGTTCTCCACCCAGCCCCTGTCGATGTCCTGTTGAGTGATAGTATATGTCGCCCTGAAAGTCGTTGAATCGGTGGCGCCTGCCGCCAGAACGGGCAAGGGGCCGCCTGTGACTGTCGCCTTGAAATCAGAGACAGTCACGTTGTTCTGGGCCGCTGTGCTGGTGTTGGTGACTGAGAAAGCATAGTTAATCGTTTCTCCGGCTTCGGCCATGCCGTCGTTGTCAACGTCTACCCATGCGCCGCTCTTGCTGATGGAAAGCCCGGGTACAATCGTCACTGCAGCGGACGCCGAGATCTTGCTGGCATTGGTGCTCTTCGCAGTCACGGTGTTGACCACAGGGCTTCCGATGTCTATCATCTCCTGGGTCACGTAGTATGTGTAGCGATAGTTCCAGACCTCGCCTTTCTCAAGCCTGTTATCGTTATCCCCGGGAGAGTCCGGCAGCCTCGGTGCAACATATGCCGTAGGCAGGGCCCCATACAGCGAATCCGTTATTGAAGGCACCAGTATTTTCGATTTGGTGTGGAGGTTCCTCAACTGGACAGTGTAAGTTACATATCCGGGCGTGCTTATGGTGGATGGACTGACAGACTTGGTGATGGTCCACTTTACCATCTCGACTTCCGCCGTACTGGACACCCCGGCAGGTATCTGGGTGCAAGTTGCGGTCGCCGTATTCACCCACACATACTTTTCGTCTTCGTTCAACACACCTGCCGTGTAGTTGGAGGACTGGAACGGGTCCTGGTACTCATAGACCCAGGTTTCGCCCACGTCCAGGATGCCGTTTCCGTTGGTGTCGCCATAGTCCCGTGCTACAGGGTCTTTCACCCTGTTGTCCCTCAGCACCACGTTCGTCAGGGCTATGTGCCCGATATTCTCAACCTCAACCCTGTAGTTTATGTTAGGTATGGCTGGGAAAGTCACCGAGCTCGGATCCGCGGTCTTCCTTACTTCCATAACTGGCTGGTTCACCTTCGTAGGGACTGCCTTTATGGTGTTTGTGCCTGCGTATATAATCTGTGCTACGTTGTTCACTATCGCCTGGTCGGGGGCATCCGTGTTGACCCTCACCTGGAATGTGATTGTATAGGAGCTCCCGCCATTGAGGCTTACTGGGATCTTGTATCCTTCCACAAGCCGCGACGTACCGCCGACGTCCGTCAGCAACGTCCCCCCGGCCCTGGTCGTATTGGGGACATAGGTAGTATAAGCGGGGATTGCGTCCTGCACGGTGATGCTGTTGGCCCCGATAGCCGATACCCCCGAGTTGACGACGGTAATCGTGTACGTCAGGACCTCCCCGCCGGTTGCCTGAGACTTGTCCACGGTTTTAGTGCTCGTCTGGAGGTTAATGTATGGCTCTACGACGCTGAATGTGTCTTCGAACTGGTAATATGCGGGGCTGAACGGATTTGCGACATATATCGAATAGACCCCGAGGGCGGCATCTATCGGTATCTGCCAGGATGCGGTCCGGTCGACCGACCCTTCGCTGTCGCTTCTTATAGTCCCTGTCCATACCGGGTCGTTCAGGGAACCGCCGGGAGGGACTATCTTGACCGAGAGGTTGCCCCCGTTGTAATAGGCCGAAAGGCTGTTCGGCCAACCATAGCCGAACACATAGAGCGTCTCCCCTGCGTTCCAGTAGCCGGAATCGGCCAAGGTGGTGGTCCTGACGTCCCGCAAGACCCCGTAGCCGACGTCGCAGAAGGAGAAGAAGGGGCTCCCCTCGAAGAGGGCCTGGTAATCCTCGAGGTCGTACTGCCCGACACCCGAACCGACAAGGTCGTCGCATATGTGCTGGGTATGGTTCGCAGTGCCGTATATCATCTTGACCCTGTCGCACTTCTTGGCGGGCAGAGGAAGTGTGTTGCCGGCCTTCGGCGACAGCCAGGTGAATGGGATCCAATACTCCAGATAGGCGATATAGGAGTTGGTCGAGGGATCAAAGTATCTGCTAATCCTAGCGTGGTCCTGTGCGAAGTAGACATAGCCGCCGCTGACGTACCAGTCCTGCCCGGCCGTCGGGTTCAATGCCGTCGTATACCCAGTTTCGCCGTCGGTCGCCCTGTCTGCTCCCAGGTTGTACTGCGTATAGACCCTTGCGTTGTCCAGCGTCTGGGGTATCGTAAAAGAGACGTACCATTCGTAGTTGTTATCCCCCGTATAATCCAAGCCGACGTGGTAGAACTCCGTCGTGCTGGGACCGCTGATTACAGCACCTGCGGCGTTTCTCACCAGGGGCTCGCCTGCCAGCACCATCCTGAAGTACATGTTGGTCCCGTCGAACCACCAGTAATTGGCGCCTGGCACTGCTGCCTGGGGGTCGTTTATTGAGTCCGACCAGGCATGTGGGACTGCAGAGTCGCCCCTAGGATCCGTAATCGGTGTCCAGTCGTCTTCCAGTACAGGTATCCACTGCGGCTCTGCTGGGAATGCCGCGAAAGCGGGCATCGAAAAGAAAACTATGTTAAGGGCTATAAGGGAAAGAAGAAGCAGACGCTTCCTGCAGGGGCCAATCATATTAAGACCTCCGGGTTAACAATGGTTTTTTTCCGATACATTTATTTAAGTATATCCTTATCGACATCCGAATACAAGCTAGGGCAGCCTTTTGAAGGTGCGGGGGCCCCGGCATTAAAATGCCAGCGAGCTGGATTCGTAATATAGACTGAAATTTCATTTTTGACAAATTTATGTAATGTATGGAAAAAGTGCCTGAGATTTGTAAGCACGGCTAATCGGTATTAATGTGTGTAGCCCCTATTTGTGGAGGCTTGGCCGGCCACAGGTTTCGATAGGCCCTTGACTCTTGCCTACAGGCGGCTCACGGCTCATTGGCCGTGAACCGCGCCGCTATCTGGCCGTAAATAGGCTTCTTATCTTGTCCAGCGCCCTGTTTACCGCTACTGCGTTGAGGAAATCCCTGCTCCTGCTGGCTGGATAGTTCATCGAGCCATATTCTACGTTCACGCCGTCGGTGACGAAGAAAGACGCAAAGCAGTCCCTGGATAATATGCCAACTCCTATGTCGGAACCGGCCATCAGCCTTATCCTGCCCGCAATCTCTGGGAGCAAGAGGTCGCACGCCTTGTCGCCATCGCAGGAATCCTTTATACCCATGGCGCAGGCCAGGCCCTTCAGCGTGCTTGACGTCAAACCCGCTTTCATCACATTCTCCGAGCCAGGTACGGAGGAGATCCTCTGAGAGGCTGCGCCACCTGTGCCTGCCTCGGCGAATGCGACGGTCTTGGATCCCTTCGCCAGCAGGCCGACTATGTGTTCCTCGAGCGAATCTATGTCTACCCCGTATACATGTTCGCCGAGCCTGAGGCGGATTTCCTGGATCAAGGGCTCTATAAGGGCGTAAGCGTCCTTCTCGTTTTTTGCCTTCGCAGTGACGCGGAGGATGCATTCGCCTGTCTTGGCATAAGGGGCGATGGTCGGGTTAGTCATCGTCCGCATCATGTCTATCAGCCTGTCTTCCATCGCGGATTCGCCGATTCCGATTACCCTTACGACCCGTGAGACAAGGACCTCGTCCGAGAACCTCCTCAGATAGGGCTTTACCAAGTTGTCGAACATAGGCTGCATCTCCCTTGGAGGACCGGGCATCAAGACTGCGACTTTCCCTCCTGCGCCCTCGATGATGCAACCCGGAGCCGTCCCCTGGGGATTGGCCAGCACGATGGCCCCTTCTGGCATCATGGCCTGCTTCCTGTTGTTGTCCGTCATGGGGCGGTTGTTGCGGGTGAAGAACGACGTCAGCTCCTCGAGGCACTTCTCGTCCATGACGAGGCGCCTTCCGAAGCTCTTTGCAACCGTCTCCTTGGTCAGGTCGTCATAGGTGGGCCCCAGGCCTCCTGTGAAGATCAGCACGTCGGCCCTTGATTTTGCCACTTCGATCGCTCCGGCCAGCCTTTCCGGGTTGTCGCCCACGACCGTCTGGAAGTACGTATCCAGCCCGATCTGGGCCAGCCCCTTGGATATGTACTGGGCGTTGGTGTTGACTATGTCCCCTAGGAGGATCTCCGTGCCTACGCAGATGATTTCGCAAGATACCTTGCCCAAATTAACAGCTCCTCGGTTGTGCGAATGCCTTAGTGACCCTACCTATGGATGAAGTCGTCAGGCAGGGGGTTGGCCAAGTATGTCCCTCACCTGGGAAAGCCCGACGCTTCCTCCGGACACTACGAAGCAGACCTTGTCGGATGGCCCGGCTTTGATGTCGCCCTGCAGCGCTGCGGCAATCCCTGCAGCAGACGACGGCTCGACAAGGAGCCTTCCTTCAAGGAGCAGCGCCTTCATGCCAGCTGTAAACAGATCCTCCCGCACGTCTATGACCTCGTCGACGTACTTCTGGACTATGGGGAAGTTCCTCTCTCCAGGCTTCAAGGTCCTCAATGCGTCCGCGATGGTGGGCCTCTCGTCGACCTGTATAGGGGCCCCCGAGCTAAGGCTTCTCGTGTAGCGGGGCATGAGGGCAGGCTCCGCTCCGATTACCATCACTGCGGGATCGAGAGATTTGACCGCCGTGGCGATGCCTCCGATGAGGCCTCCTCCGCCGACGGGGACCACTATCTGCGAGAGGCCGGGTATGCTTTCCATAACCTCCAGACCGATGGTACCTTGACCTGCCATTATGTCGTAGTCGTCGTACGGGTGTATGATGGTAAGGCCGAGCTCTTCGCTGAGCCGCCCCGCGACCTCGTGCCTTTCAGCCGCCTTGCACTTCACTACCGAGGCGCCGAGCTTCAATATGCCGTCCACCTTCACCTGCGGTGTCGCTTCAGGCACGACTATCGTCGCCTTAATGCCCATGAGCCTGGCTGTGAAGGCAACGCCCTTGCCGTGGTTCCCAGACGATGCGGCAACGACCCCGTCTTTAAGCTTCTCGGCCCCTGCTTTCAGCATGCGGTTCAATGCGCCGCGGACTTTGAAGGAATTCGTCCTCTGGAGGCATTCCGGCTTGATATACACCTGGCAGCCAAGCATGCCGTCGAGGTTTTCCATGCGGATTACCGGGGTGTGGAAAATAAAAGGAGCGATCCTCTCCCGGGCATCTCTTATGTGGCTGAGCTCGACCATGGCTTCCTCCTCGGATTTATTGCATAGGACGCTGGACGCCCTACCGTGTCGCTATCTCTGGAACTCCTCGAGGTATCTGTCCATGCTGCGCTGTACGATTTCCCTTGCTACGTCTGCGTCGCTGACCTTCTCTATTGCGGTCGGCTTGCCCTCAAGCGTCTTGTAGACCGAGAAGAAATGCGACATCTCCTTGAATATGTGGGCGGGAAGGTCATTTATGCTGCGAAACTGGTTGTAATTGGGATCGCCGAACGGGATGGCGATTATCTTCTCGTCCTTCTGGCCGTTGTCATCCATGGTTATGACTCCAATCGGGTAGCAAGAGAGTATGCAAAGTGGTTGTAGCTCCTCGGCGCAGAGAACGAGGACGTCTAGCGGGTCGTTGTCCTCGGCATAGGTCCTGGGGATGAAGCCATAGTTGGCCGGATAGTGCGTCGATGTGTAAAGAACCCGGTCCATCTTGAGCATGCCCGTCTCTTTGTCCAGCTCGTATTTGGTCTTGAAGCCCTTGGGGATCTCTATTACGGCGATGAAGTTGTCCGGCTTGATCCTCTTCGGCGATATATTGTGCCAGATGTTCATAGCAGCCCTCCAAATCCAGACTGGTAAATCGAAAACCCTTGAGGAATGTCCGTAAACTACGATTTCTAATCTATAATAGTATCATGCTGCATGCAAAAAATGGAGCCAGGGAACGAAATTGGCATGGCGGCAAGGCATGGGCAGGGCGCTGCCTTCGATTGGGGGCATAATGTGTGGGAAACGAGGCTTTGCTGGCGATCTGTTATGATTTCGACGGCACGCTGTCCCCCGGGAACATGCAGGAGTACGACTTCTTCCGCGGCCTCGGCGTCACTCCCTCGGAGTTCTGGCGGGAGGCTACCGAGATGGCGAAGGCCGGCATGGCCGACCCGGTGCTCGCCTATATGAAGCTCATGCTGGACAAGGCGGGCAGGACGCAGGGCATGGACATAAGCAAGGAGGCCTTCAGGAGGTACGGGGCCTCCGTGCAGCTATACGAGGGACTGGACGGATGGTTCGACAGGATCAACGCATATGCGGAATCCAGGGGGCTGCGCGCCGAACACTACATCATCTCGTCGGGCATAAGGGAGATGATAAAGGGCAGCAGCATATCGGACCGGTTCAAGGAGGTCTTCGCCAGCTCTTTCTTATACGACAAGGACGGCTACCCCATCTGGCCCGCGATGGCCGTCAACTATACCAACAAGACGCAGTACCTTTTCAGGATAAACAAGGGCGTTTCGGACATCACCGACAACAGGGAAGTCAACCGCCACGTCCCGCACGAGCAAAGGAGAATACCGTTCGATAGGATGGTCTACATCGGAGACGGCGACACGGACATACCATGCATGAAGCTGGTCAAGGACAAGGGCGGCTTCTCGGTGGCGGTATTCGGAAGGCAGGACGCAAGGAAGGCGGCGGAAGCGTGCGAACTCCTGTCGCAGGGCAGGGTCAACGCCGCGGCTCCGGCCGATTACAGGGAAGGGTCCTATCTCGAGGAAGTTATCAGGGCTTTCATAGACCATGCGGCAGCTGACCACAGGTTGAAGGAGCTGGTAGAGAAGGTAATGTGCCTGCAGGGAGCCTAGCAGCTCCGGTCCTTGGGCCTGATGTCCGGGCGCGGATCCGCCCTATATTGAGCGAGCAAGGGCAGGAATATTATGTTATGAGGATATTGCATGTATGCGCGGATTCCGGAAGACTCTCAGCCAGCAAGGGGTATGCTTTCCTGTATAAGGAATTTCTACAGCTAAAATTCCCTATTGCTATTCCCGGAAATCAGGAATAGAATATAAATGCTGTCCTAGTAAGGTTCAATCTGGATCCAAGCTCCGGCAGTTAGAAAATTTTAAGCGAGGTAGGAAATTAGTGGTTTACGAAGACAAGGTATTGAATTGCAGAGACTGTGGCAAGGATTTCGTTTTCACGGCGGGAGAGCAGGAATTCTTCGCGCAGCGCGGTTTCGAGAACCAGCCCACGAGATGCCCCGAGTGCCGTAAGGCCCGCAAGATGCAGCAGAATGGCGGAAACGTCAGGCAGATGTACGATGCGGTCTGCACTTCGTGCGGCGCCCCGTGCAAGGTTCCCTTCCAGCCCAGCGGCGACAAGCCGGTCTACTGCAGCGATTGCTTCTCGGCCCATCGCACTGGCCGCTAAGCAAAGGGACGCTTCCTGAAGGAAGAACGAAGAGCAGGCTTTAAGCCTGCTTTTCTTATATACCGACCGTGGTGGCTTCAATATTGCCGGCTCTTGTTGTATACTGTCATCGGATTGCTAAGACAATCAAACCAATACATGGAGGTAACGGATCCGCTATGAGGAAGCATCTATTCTCGGTTCTGATAGCAGCATTGCTGTTGTCGGTCGCATCGGCGGCCATGGGCGCGCCGGCCGACCAGGCTGCCAACTACTACTCGCAGAGGAAGGACATCTCAAACGTAATAAAAGGCATCGAGTTCGTCGAAAACCAGCTCAAGGCGAAGGGCGAGGACTACGAGCTCCTGTGGATGCAGGCAAGGTTCTACTGGTACCTTGGGGACAGGTCGGAGGGCAAGGACCGCGTAGTTAACTTCGAGAAGGCCAAAGCCTACGCCGAGAGGGCGGTAGCGGCCAACGAAGACGGCATAGACGGACATTACTGGCTGGCCGCCAGCATAGGCAGCACAGGCATTGAGAAGGGTATACTAAACAGCCTCTTCATGGTCGCCCCGATGAAGAAGGAGCTGGAGAAGTGCTTCAAGATCGACCCCCGGCATGCAGGCAGCCATTACCTGATGGCAAGGCTCCTATGGCAGGTGCCGTCCATTGCGGGAGGCAACGTGAAGAAGGCTCTCGAGGAGGCCAAGCTTGCAGTCGAGTACGATCCCGGCGACAGCTCCCACTGGCTGGCTTTGGGCCAGATAGCGGCGGCGAACAAGGATTACAAGCTGGCAAGGTCCTCCTATGAGCATGTGATCTCCATGCCAGACGACAAGGAAGATCCCGCCTCTTCCCAGAGCGACAAGGACATGGCGAAGGCCGAGCTGAAGAAGATAGAGGGCAAGTAGCGTCCATCGGAAGGGCCGGCCTGTATCGGTCCTTCTTCAAGGGGTGGTAAGGGTGAAGAAGTCGGTCCTGTTTCAGTTACTGGCGATTATGCTCCTGCTGACGGCCCTTTTCGCGGATGACGTCAGGACATCTGCTGCCGACTTTTACAAAGTGGAGGCGAGCGCCGCCAGGCCAGCGGTTGACGGAGCCGACGAAGGATATCCGAACGCAGGGATCACGGCTGGGAAAGCGGCCCTGAAGATGGCTGTCTGGGAGGACAGGGTCTTCGTGCACGTCAGCATGCAGGGGGCCGGCTGGGTGGCCGTGGCATTCAACAGACAGGGTAAAGGCATGGACGGGGCCAACATGGTGATAGGTTACCTGGACGGAGCGGGCAAGCCGGCCGTGAGGAACGACCTCGGAAGGGGATGGACCCACAAGCAGGCGGAGAAGCAGGACGTGCTTGAAAGCTCGGTGTCGCAGCAGGCAGGGCAGACGGTCTTCGAGTTCTCCTATCCTTTGAAGTTCGCCCCCGGCTTCGGCATAGCCGGGCTCGAGAAGGGCGGTTCATATACTGTAGTTTTGGCAGGCAACGAGAGGTCGAACGACATATCGTCCAAGCACACCTGGTATGCGAAGGTGAACATAGGCCTTTAAGGCGCAAGGCGGCTACATGCCATGCTCCACGACGGAGAACTGACATATGCATGGACGGGCGGTGAACGCCCGTCCATGTTTTTGCAGGGGCCATCGGAATCCCTCAGTGAACGTTTCCGCCGGGTTTCCTCGTTAATAGGTTTTGAGTACGCCTTCCCCTAGAAGGAACCAAGGGCGTTTTGGTGTAATATAAAGTTGTAAGCCTGCATACGGGGAGGACCCTTTGCATACTATCGAGGAAAGATACTCCATAGGGGCCAAGTCGCTGCTTGTGCTCCTTGCAATCAACATCCCGCTTGCCGCCGCGAAGCTGTTTTTTGGCATCAAGTCGGGCAGCTCTGCTTTGGTCTCGAGCTCGATAATAACAACGATGACCGCCCTCACCACAGTCTCCACGATAGCGACCATGAGGCTGGCCACCAGGCCCGCCGACAAGAGGAAGTTCTTCGTGCAGACGAAGTTGGGAGTAATATTCACGCGCATCGTCTCAACATTCCTGCTCATATTCGGCATAATCCTCGCAAGGGGGAACATAGAGAACCTGCTTACGGGAGATTACGGCAAGCCGGGATGGATGGCGATCCCCGTGCTCATAGCCTCGGTCCTTCTTAAGGAATATGCATACATAATAGCAAGGAGCGCAGCCGCCAGGACCCACAACAGCGCCGTGATGACAGAGGCGGTCTACCAGAGGATGGACATGGGTACATCCGCGGTGGCGCTCGTCGGCACGCTGCTGGGGATGTTCGCAGCGCCGATTATTGACCCGCTGGCAGGCACATTGATAGCCGTCACGCTCTCCTGGATGGGGCTGCAGCTGTTCTGGAACTCAGTAGTGGAGCTGCTGGAAGAGAAGCTGGAACCGCAGCTCATAGGCTCGATCAAAAGGACGCTCGTCAGCATGAAAGGCAACGGGGGGAAAGTGGTCCTCAAGGAGGCAAGCGCCAGGAAATACGGCGGGTTCGTGTATGTCGACGTGGTGGTGGGAATGGACCCGTCGATTTCCCTTTTCGCTTCGCACAAGGCTGCCGACAGCATTGAAGCCTTGATCAAAAAGGCGCTCCCCTTCGTTTCAGGGGTGGACGTTCAGGCTGAGCCTTTGGAAATCGGAGAAGCAGGAGAGCCGCTCCGGAACGGGGAAACGGCCGGCGGAGCGGAGCTACACGGGCACGACGAGAGGTGAGGATGCAATGACGAACGCAGCATTCTTCGAGGGCTTCGCAACCGGGCACGCCCGGCTGCTGGAGCGGATCAGGGAGGCCGGCAGCGTAGCGGCGGCGAAGGAAGGCGAAGCAGACCGCATCGAACAGGACCTTCTTGCCCACGGTCTCATATACAAGCAGAAGGGCAGGCTTTACGTAGACAACGAATATGCCTATCTCCTCGGGATAGACATAGGCGGTACGTCGGCCAAATCGATGCTGATAGACTTCTCGTTCAAGCCGGTTGCCGGAAGCTTCCGAAGCGAGGAAAGGGGCGGGGACATAGAGGAGTTCAGGGAGAACCTTGGAAGGGCCCTGGACGGCACCATGGCGTCCGCAAACCCAAGGAAGCTGCTCGGCATAGGCATAGCGCTCCCGGGTACCGTAGACCCTGCCGCAGGAAGGGTCCTTTTCACCCCGAACATCCAGTTCCTTTCGGGCCTTGGAGCCATGGAGCTCCTGCCGGAAAGGTATGCGGGCATGTGGTCTGGCCTTGCCGTGAGGCTCGAGCATGACTGCAAAGCGGCCGTCGTCGCAGAGAAGTTCGCAGGCGGCCCCGGGCACACCAAGAGGGCGGACAGGTCGGTAGTCGCAGTCACGGTGGGGACGGGAGTCAGCGCGGGCTCATATGTGAACGGCGCTGTGGTCAGGGGCGCTTCGAATACGGCGGGTGAATTCGGGCACATCTGCGTCAACCCGGAGCACGGCAGGCAGTGCGGCTGCGGCAAGGTAGGATGCCTTGAGGCCGAGGCCTCCGGCTTCGCGATGCAGGGGAAATGGCTGGAAAGGACCGGGACCAGGGCATCGGTCGTGGAGATCGCCGAGGCGGCCTTGGACGGTGACGAGAATGCAATCGGGCTGTTCAAGGAGACGGGAAGGTGGCTGGGGCTGGGACTGAGCTACATAGTCAATCTGATGGAGCCGGACCTCATCACCCTTTACGGGGGCGTCTCTGCGGCATACGACCTCTTCTCGGATTCGATGAACGAGACCCTTTCGAGATTTGCCTGGCCTTTGGCGACGTGGAAGGTCGAAAGGTCCATGCTCGGCACGGAGATAGTCGGCCTTGGGGCGGCGCTTGTGGTATATGAGGGATTGATAAGTTCATTCCTATGAAAGAGGGGTGCGCATACAATGTCACAGGCAAAGGCGGCATTCGAGAGGTGGAGGAAGTTCGCCTGCCTCGACCCTGAGCTGAAGGCCGAGTTGGAGGCGATAAAGAATGACGCGGGCGAAATAGAGGAGAGGTTCGGGGCAGGGCTGGAGTTCGGTACGGCCGGCTTGAGGGGCGTCATCGCAGCAGGGACCAACCGAATGAACATCTATACGGTCCGCAAGGCTTCCTTGGGCCTCGCCAGGTTCGTGAACAAGAACGCCGCGGCACCCCGGTCCATAGCCATCGCATATGACAACAGGAGGAAATCGAGGCTCTTCGCCGAGGAATCGGCGAGGGTCTTCGCTGCAAACGGAATAAAGGCGCTGCTATTCACCGAGATACAGCCTACGCCGCTGCTTTCGTTCGCAGTCCAGCACCACAGTGCGAGCGCTGGCGTCATGGTGACCGCCAGCCACAACCCCAAAGAATATAACGGGTACAAGGTCTACTGGAAGCATGGAGGGCAGGTGGTGGACGAATACGCCCTCGCCATTCAGGAGGAGTTCAACGCCATAGAGGACGAGCTTTCAATCGAGACTGTCAGCCTGAAGGAAGCTGAGGAAAAGGGGCTCTTCGAGTGGCTGGGCGACGAGACCAAGGATGCCTACATGGACAGGGTGATGGGGCTGCTGACCAGGGGGGATGCCATAACCAGGCACTGCATGCTGCCCTTAGTGTACACGCCACTGCACGGAACTGGGGCGAAGCTGGTTCCCGAAGCCCTCATGCGGGCAGGGTTCAAGGGCATAAGGTACGTCCAGTCGCAGATGGAGCCCGACACGGAGTTCGGCGCGGTGAAAAAGCCCAACCCGGAGGACCCGGACGCGTTCAAGGAGGGCTTGAGGCTGGCAAAGGAATGCGGCGCAGACCTCATCATCGCGACTGATCCCGACGCTGACAGGCTGGGCGCCATGAGCCGTGAGGCTGACGGGACCTTCAGGCTCATCACCGGCAATCAGATGGGGGCGCTGCTGGTCGACCACCTGCTTTCCAAAGCCGCCCTTTCGGGCAGGAAGCTCGACAGGAGCGTGATGATCAAGACCATCGTGACCTCAGACCTGGGGGCGTCCGTCGCAAGGAAGAAGGGAGTCGAGGTGGTCGACGTCCTGACCGGCTTCAAGTACATAGGCGAGCTCATCGACAAGTACGAGAGGACCGGTGAGAAGGAGTTCCTGTTCGGCTACGAGGAGAGCTACGGGTATCTTGCGGGCGGCTTCGTAAAGGATAAGGACGCTGTACAGATAGCGCTTCTGGTCGCAGAGATGGCTGCTGTGCTCGCCGAGGCCGGCATGACCCTGGGATCCAAGCTGGACGACCTCTATGCCGAGCACGGGTATTTCGTAGACGAGGTAGTGAACATCTCCTTCGAGGGCCTGGAAGGGCAGAGGAAGATAAGGTCGATAATGGCGTCGTTGAGGTCCGACCCGCCTTTCGTCATGGGCGCCAACAGGATAGTCATGAGCGCCGACTACCTTGACGGCACTATAAGGTACGCAGACGGAAGGTCCGCCCAAAGGACTGGACTTCCTTCGTCGAACGTCTTGAAATTCACCCTTGAGGACGGATCATGGGTGACAGTAAGGCCCTCGGGCACCGAGCCTAAGCTCAAGATCTACATAGGCGCCCAGGCCAGGGAGAAAACAATCGCGGCCGAGAAGGCCTCATACCTCAAGCATGAGGCAAACAGGCTGGTATCCTCAAGGAACTGAGCGGCTGACCAGATAATAGCGGTAGGTTAAGAAGCTCCTCCCGCATCCATGCCTCAAAGCTGGAGTACGGGGGGAGCTTTTCATCAGAAAATCGGCGCCGATGCCTATGGCTAGGGTATCCAGAACTTCGCTTCCATGGGCGAAAAGCCTTCCATCCTGACCGGCTTGTCCTCGTTGAATGCCGCATGCCTGAGCATCGCGAATATGGTTGTCGCGTCGTCCTTCCTGTTTATTGCAGCTGCGACCTCGTTTGCGGAGAACCTCTCGCCCCTCCTGGAATTGAGGAAGTCGACCGACGCGTCCAAGCACTGGAGGGCCTGCCCTGCGCTCAGCTTACCGGCTTCGACGCCGGGCTGGTGGTAGGCGTTGATCCCGACCATAGAGGCATAGAAGCCGACGCTCCTTTCGAAGAGCGCGATGAGAAGGCCGACGTAGAATGCGTTTACTTCTGGGATCGTCACCGTGAAAGTCGGCCTCTTCTTTGCGAGCAGGGCCTGTCCTGTCCCGACCAGGAATGCGGTCAGATAATCGCCGCTCGTGTTCCTTCCGTCGACCGTTATGGAGGGTCCCATCCTGTCCCTCAATACTTCGACGAAGGTCACGAAATACTCGTCCGGCCCTTCCACGAGCTGCTGTACGTAGGAATGCTGGTCGGTAGAGCCTTTGTTTCCGAACAGCGTTATCCCCTGGTTCACCTTGTTTCCCTTGAGGTCCTTCTCCTTGCCTAGAGATTCCATCACCAGCTGCTGGAGGTATTTGGAGAACAGGGCCAACCTGTCCTTGTAGGGCAGTACCACGAGGGACCGCCTTGACTTGCCTTCCGTGGCCAAGAGCCACGAAATTGCCATGATCATCGAGGGATTCGACTTCCAGTCCTCTTTCCTGCCCAGAGCGTCGCAGTACCTCGCGCCCTCCAGAAGGGCGTCGGTGTCGATGCCCTGAAGGGCTGCGGGAAGGAGCCCGACGGCCGACAATATGGAGGTGCGCCCGCCCACCCAGTCCCACATCGG
>JAGOKM010000089.1 GCA_017994615.1 Bacillota bacterium
CGCCCAGAGCGTCGCAGTACCTCGCGCCCTCCAGAAGGGCGTCGGTGTCGATGCCCTGAAGGGCTGCGGGAAGGAGCCCGACGGCCGACAATATGGAGGTGCGCCCGCCCACCCAGTCCCACATCGGGAACCTGGCCAGCCATCCTTCGCTCTCGGCGAGCCTGTCCAGGTTGCTTCCTCTCTGGGTTATGGCGACCGCCTGCCTCTGGAAGGACAGGCCGTCCGCCTCCAGGCGCTTCTTGGCTTCGATCATTCCGTTTCTGGTCTCCGCGGTGCCCCCGCTCTTGGAGACTATCATGAACAGCGTCGTATCAAGCGAGCCTCTTAAGGCATCGAAAGTCCTGTCGAAGCCCTCCGGGTCGGTGTTGTCCATGAAATACGCCTTCATGTGGTCGCCGGTGCTTCCGAGCGCATCGGCGGCGAACTGGGGGCCGAGCGCCGAGCCGCCTATGCCGACCAGCACGAAGGTCTGGAAGGGTTTACCCGTGGATGATTTGACCTTGCCGCTGTGCAAGTCGGAGGCGAAGCGCTTTATGGCTTCATGGGTCCCCGTAATCTCGGCGGATATTGCCGGATCAGGGCTCAATGACGCGTCCCTCAGCCAGTAATGCCCCACCATCCTGCCTTCGTCGGGGTTGGCGATGGCGCCCTTTTCGAGGGCCCTCATGTACTCAAGGGCCGTAGCCGCCTTGTTCCTGCAGGCTTCATAGTCGTCAAGGTTGAAACCCGTCCTGCTGTAGTCCAGGAACAGCCGCCCGTTCAGGTCTGCGTAGTTCATCTCGAGGAACTTGCTCCAAAGGGTAGGCACTTCGAATCACTCCTTAGCCGACGTCAGTTTCCTCTGTTCAGCAATGATCTATAAAGCTTGAGGTACTCTCCTGCGGCCTTCTCCCAGCTGCTGTCCACCGACATGGCGTTGTAGACCAGCTTGTCCCAAGCCTTCCTCTCGTAGCGGTAGACCGCAATGGCCCTCCATATGGTATCCAGCAGCTCGTGGGCATTGTAATTTCCGAAGCTGAAGCCCGTTCCCTCGCCAGTGAAGGTGTTGTAGGGGACCACCGTGTCTTTGAGGCCCCCGGTCTCCCTCACAATGGGAAGGGTGCCGTACCTCATTGATATGAGCTGGCTCAAGCCGCAAGGTTCGAATGATGAGGGCATCAGGAAGATGTCGGATCCTGCATAAAGCTTCCTTGCCAGGTCCTCATCGAAGTAGATCTTCGCGGACACCCTGCCCGGATGCCTTGCCGCAAGGGCCCTGAAATAGTCCTCGTACCTTGGCTCCCCGGTCCCGAGCACTGCAATCTCGGTCTCGGGGTCCTGGAGCACCTCCTCGGCTATCCTGATCACAAGGTCCAGGCCCTTCTGGGTGATAAGCCGGGTTATCAGGGACATGAGGACCTTGTCCTGGCCCTGGTTCAAGCCCAGCATCTGCTGGACCCCGGACTTGTTGTTGGCCTTTCCTGCCATGTGGTCCCTGTCGTAGTTCATGAAGATGTGCCGGTCGGTGGCCGGGTCGTATGACTTTGTGTCTATGCCGTTTACGATGCCGGACAGCTTATGCGAGTACTGCCTCAAAAGGCCGTCCAGGCCTTCTCCGTACCACGAGGTCTTTATCTCCTCCGCATAGCTCCTGCTGACAGTGGTGACCGCGTCAGAGTAGATTATGGCGCCTTTCATGAGGTTGGCGGCGCCGTTGAACTCGAGGCTGTCGGTCCTGAAATATTCGGCTTTCGAAAGCCCGAGGATGTCGTCAATGACGCTTGGGGACAATACCCCCTGGTAGGCCATGCTGTGGATCGTGAAGACGCTTTTGGCCCTGTTAAGCTGGGGCGTGGCCTTGAAGCCGGCGTGCAGGAGTATCGACACCGGGGCAGTCTGCCAGTCGTTGCAGTGGATGATGTCGGGCTGGAAGCCCAACAGCGGGAGCATGTCGAGGGCCGCCTTGCTCAGGAAGCAGAACCTCTCGCCGTCGTCGCCGTAGCCGTAGAGGCTCTCCCTGCGATAGTAGAACTCGTTGTCCACGAAATGCCACTTTATCCCCGAATGCTCCAGCGTCTTGACCCCGCAGTACTGCTTGCGCCAGCCGAGGTTCACGGTGAACTCGAGCTCTTCTGACATCCTCTCTCGCCAGACGCTGCCTATGCTGCCGTACAAGGGAAGTATGACCCTGACTTCAGCGCCCATGTCGGCGAGCTTCGGCGTCAGCGAACCTGCTACGTCGGCAAGGCCTCCCGTCTTGCAGAACGGGACCGCCTCCGATGAGATGAAAAGTATCCTAAGCTTATCTTCGGCTGCCTTCTTCTTCTTTACGGGCGACATCTCATGGCACCTCTCTTCTTACAGGCGGCTTTCCTTTCCTATTACAAGGGGCTTTCCGCCGGAACTGTCGATCTTAAGGGTTATGCCGGAGCTGATGACCACTTCGCTGTCCAGTATCGCGTTTTCTATATGAACGTTTCCTTCTATCCTGCACCTTCTTAGGAGCACGCAGTTCTTCACGACAGAGCCTTCTCCGACGTAGGTGTTCCTGGAGAGTATGCTTCCCTCCACCTTGCCGTGTATGAAGCATCCGGTAGATATGAGGCTGTCCTTTACGTCGGCGGTGTCATAGTACTTAGTGGGGGGCCTGTCCACCGAGCGGGTCAAGACGGGGCCGCTCTCGTAGAACAGGGCGTTCCTTACGTCTTCCCTCCTAAGCTCCATGTTGCTGTCGTAGTAGTTCGGTATGGAATTCACCTTGGCGACGTATCCGCTGTACTCCATGCCGTAGACCCTCAGGGTGCGGATGTTGTCGTTGACTATGTCGAACAGGTCCTTCTGCCCGCCTGACGCTATTGCGAGGTTCATGCAGTCTATGAGCATGTCCTTGGATACGACCACGGTCTCGAGCCACAGGTTGTTGGCCCCCGGCCGAGGCTTGTTCCCAGTGGAGACCACCCTGCCGTTCGGGCCGATGCCCAGGAACTCCAGGTACTGCATCTTCTCGGGGTTGGCTGTCTCGGCCTCGTCGTACTGCTCCTGCTTGTAGAGGAAGGTGAAGTCGGCGTCCTTCTCCAGGTGGGCCTCCAGCATCCTGCGGTAGTCCATCCTGTGGATTATGGCGCTCCCGGTAAGCAGGACATATTCCTGCCTTGCCTTCTTGAGGAAGTCGGCGTTTACCGAGAGGTCCTTCAAGTCGAACCTCAGCTCCGAGTTGTACAGCGCGGGGCTGGCTGTTGGGAGTATCTTCAGGCCCTCCGTCTTTCGGTCCAGGCCCCATGACATCCCGGCGCCGAGGTGCTCAAGCAGCGTGCTGTATTTGCTGTAGATGACTATGCCGACGTGCTTCACCCCGGAGAGGACCATGTTGGAGAGAGGGAAGTCGATGAGCCTGTACCTCCCGCCGAACTGAACGGCAGGAAGGTTCCTGGTCCTTGAGAGCTCCCCGAGGGAGGAATCCGGCTTCGTGTCCATTATGATTCCGATCATCTCGTTCATGGCTGGTCACCTTCCTTCCTGCTGGGCAGGCTCGTCGGTCTTGACCACCGAACCTGGCTTCACGCATGCTCCTGTGCCTACTACCTCCCCGTTTGCGACGACGGTTATCGGCCCTTCGTTGGGGCTTTCCTCGCTGCAGAGCCCGATCATGCAGTTTTCTTCTATAAGCGAGCCTTCGCCCAGTATGGCGCGCCCGACGACGGCCCCTGCTGCGACCTTGGCCCCTGGCAGCAGGATGCTGTTTCTCACCACAGCCCCCGCGCCTACCCTCGCCCCCGCGGAGAGGATGCTGTTTTCCACCCTGCCTTCAATTACGCAGCCGTCGGTTACAATCGAGTTTCGTATCTTGGCCCTGTCGCCGATGTAATGGGGGGGCATGACAGGGGATTTGGACAGCAGCCTCTTCTCATGCCCGCATATGTCGAACACCGGGGATTCCCCCAGCAGGTCCATGTGGGCGTCGTAATAGGATTCGATGGTGCCGACGTCCCTCCAGTAGCCCTCGAACTTGTAGGCGAACAGCCTCTTGCCGGCCCTGAGGATGGCCGGTATCACGTCCTTGCCGAAGTCGTTGGACGATTTCTCGTCCTTGTCGTCCATGGCAAGGAACTCCTTAAGAAGCTTCCAGTTGAAGATGTATATGCCCATCGAGGCGAGGTTGCTCTTTGGCTCCTTGGGTTTCTCGAAGAACTCGGTGATGCGCCCGTCTTCCGCAGTCTTCATTATGCCGAAGCGGGAAGCCTCATGCCATGGCACCTCCATGACCGCGATGGTCGCATCGGCCGACTTCGCCTTGTGGAACTCCAGCATCTTGGAATAGTCCATCTCGTATATGTGATCGCCCGAGATGACGAGCACATAATCGGGATTGTAATGGTCGATGAAGTCGCTGTTCTGATAGATAGCGTTCGCCGTGCCCTTGTACCAGCTGCCTCCGGATTCGCGGGTGAATGGGGGGAGGATGCTGACCCCTCCGCCTTCCACTGCAAGGTCCCAAGCCGTCCCTATGCCGACGTGTTCATGCAGCATGAACGGTTTGTACTGAGTGAGGACCCCGACTGTGTCGATGTTGGATGCGGTGCAGTTTGAGAGGCTGAAGTCGATTATCCTGTACTTGCCTCCGAAGGGCACCGCTGGCTTTGCCAGGTCCCGCGTCAGCGCACCGAGCCTGCTTCCCTGTCCTCCTGCCAGAAGCAGCGCGATCCATTCCTTGCGAGCCATCTCTGATCCCTCCCGTCATCGCTAGTTGCTATCTATCTTCCATATCTCCCTCGCATATCCCTTTATTGTGTTGTCGCTTGAGAACCTGCCGGAGCGGGCGATGTTCACGAGCGACATCCTGGTCCAGCGTTCCTTGTCCTTGAAGGCCGGCACGATCGCATCCTGAGCCTTCTTGAACGCAGCGAAGTCCTTGAGGGTGAGGAACTCGTCGTTTTCGTCGAGCAGATGGGTCCTTATGCGCTCGAATTCGTTCCTCGCCACAGGCAGGAAGCCGTCGGTGAGCCTGTCTACTGTCCTTCTTAGGCCCTCATCCTCCAAGTAGAGGTCCCACGAGCGGTAGGAGTGCGAACTGTAAAGCGACATCACCTCTGCGGGGTCAAGGCCGAATATGAACATGTTTTCGCCCCCGACCTCCTCGAAGATCTCGATGTTGGCCCCGTCCATCGTGCCGAGGGTCACGGCTCCG
The DNA here is from genome assembly GCA_017994615.1 of Bacillota bacterium. Lineage (GTDB taxonomy): Bacteria > Bacillota > DTU025 > DTU025 > MWDF01 > MWDF01. The sequence continues at coordinate 5,165 of JAGOKM010000089.1, forward strand.
TTCATCATGAGCTTGATGTTGCCTGTGCCCGAGGCTTCCTTGCTGGCGGTCGAGATCTGCAGCGACACGTCGGCAGCTGGTA
>JAGOKM010000010.1 GCA_017994615.1 Bacillota bacterium
GATGTGTACCGCAGGAATCGTTCCTGTTCTCGACGACGATAAGGGACAATATCGCGTTCTCCGACCCCGGAATAGACGACTCCGAAGTGGAGAAGTACGCCAAGATCGCCCACATATACAAGGACGGCGTCGATTTCCCCGACAAATTCAACACGATGGTAGGAGAACGCGGCGTCACGCTCTCCGGCGGGCAGAAGCAGAGGGTGTCCATCGCAAGGGCGCTCATCCACAATCCTAAGATAGTCATCCTGGACGACTGCCTGTCGGCCGTCGACACACAGACGGAGGAGAGCATACTAAAGGCCCTTAACGAAGAGCTCAAAGGCCATACCAGCATCATAATCTCGCACAGGATATCGACTATCAAACACGCGGACGAGATCATAGTCCTGGACGACGGCGAAGTAATAGAGCGCGGCCGCCATGAGGACCTGGTAGAACAAGGCGGAGTATATTCGGACATGTACAGAAGGCAACTACTTGAAGAGGAGCTGGCCGCACTATAGCGGCGGGTGCTTGGGATGGCGAACTACCACGAAGAAGAGGTATTGGGTAAGGCGTACGATTCCGTCCTAATGAGGCGGCTCATAGGTTATGCCAGACCCTACTTCCTCTACCTCATACTCGGCCTTCTGATGCTTCTGGTAATAACGGGCATCGGCCTTCTGCGCCCCTATCTTCTCAAGGTGGCGATAGACAACTACATAATCGGCACCGGGAACGTCGTCTATGAGTACGCCTCCAGCACCGAGGTCCCGGATTACATAGACAGGGCTTACGTCCTTGAGCACGAAGGAAAGTCATATGTCAGGGCTTCGCTCATCAGGAAGGGCGACCGCGAGGAAGCAGCACTTCTCCCCCATGTGACACTACTGAACGTCCAGAAGACGCCTGTCATAATAATGGGCCAGGTACTTACCCACGACCTGACGCTCGAGACCAGGGCCGACGGGAGCGCCTCGGTCAGGGACACGAACGGGAAAACATATGGCGCGAAGGTCATCAGCAGGGCGCAGATGCTCCAGTACAAAAAGTACGACAGCGAAAGGATCAGGGACATAGCCGCCGTCATATTGCTGGCAGGGTTGGCCGGTTTCATATTAACATACTACGAGATAATGCTTCTCAACTGGGTCGGGCAGAACATAGTCTATTCGATGAGGAAGCAGATTTTCAGCCACATAATGAAGCACGACATGGCATTCCTCGACAAGAACCCGGTGGGCAGGCTCGTTACCAGGGTAACGAACGACACCGACACCCTGATCGAGATGTACACCAGCGTACTGGTGAACCTTTTCAAAGACATCTTCATGATCGCAGGGATCGTAATTGTGATGCTCAAGCTTGACTACAGGCTTGCCCTGGTGTCATACCTGCTGCTGCCTATGATCTTCATAGCCACCATGCTGTTCAGGAAATATGCGATGGACGCCTACAGGAAGCTCAGGGTGGCGCTGGCTAAGATCAATGCGACGCTTTCCGAGAACCTGAGCGGGATGAAGGTCATCCACCTGTTCAACGTGGAGGACAGGATGCAAAGGGAGTTCGACAGGACTAACAAGGACTACTACAAGTCGGGTTTGAGGGAAACGATGGTCTACGCCATATTCAGGCCGACGATGGAGCTGATATTCTCCCTGTCGCTGACGCTGATGATCTGGTACGGAGCGAGGGGCGTCATGTCAGGTACCGTCCAGATAGGCGTCTTCTATGCCTTCATAAATTACGTAAGGCAGTTCTTCCATCCAATCAACGAGATGGCTGAGAAGTACAACATACTCCAGGCAGCAATGGCCAGCTCGGAAAGGATATTCCAACTACTTGACAAGAAGCCTGCCATTACCGACGCGGCAGAACCAAGGCACATCGACAAGATAACCGGCAGGATAGAGTTCAGGAACGTCTGGTTCGCCTACGTTGACGAAGAATGGGTCCTGAGGGATGTAAGCTTCGTAATCGAGCCCGGGCAGATGGTTGCCTTCGTAGGCGCCACGGGGGCGGGCAAGACATCGATAATTAACCTCATGAGCAGGTTCTACGACATCCAGAAGGGCAGCATACTCATCGACGGCATCGACATCAGGGAAATACCGCTCGAAGAGCTGAGGAAGAACCTCTCGACGGTCTTCCAGGACGTCTTCCTCTTCACAGGCGATATCAAGACTAACATCAGGCTCAACAACGACCGGATCACCGACGACAAGGTAAGGGAAGTGGCCGAATACGTGAACGCAGACAGGTTCATAGAGAAGCTGCCCGGAGGCTATGACGCCAAGGTCACTGAGAGGGGATCCACCCTTTCAGCGGGGCAGAGGCAGCTGCTCGCCTTCGCAAGGGCGCTTGCCTTCAACCCTTCCGTGCTGGTCCTGGACGAAGCGACAGCAAACATCGATACCGAGACCGAAGCCTTGATACAGGACGCCCTTCCGAAGCTGATGAGGGGAAGGACTACTATAGTAATCGCACACAGGCTTTCGACGATACAGCATGCCGACAGGATCATAGTCCTTCACAAGGGCAAGGTAAGGGAAAGCGGCACACACCAGGAGTTGCTTGCTCAGAAGGGCATTTATTATGGGCTCTACCAGATTCAATACAAGGACAGCTACGCGCATTTGGAAGACATTCCCAGGGAAAAGGCGGTATATGCCGTGTCGGGAGCCCTTGAAGATGCCTAATCAATCTGCACAGGAATAGAACCTGCAGATATCATCCATGCGCTCGACGACTATTATATCGGAGAAGGCCTTGATGGCCTTCTCCGTTTCTTTAGGTGTGCGGTTAACGAAGAATTTCGTACCCGCTTCTCCCAACATCTCATGGTCTCCCCAATTATCTCCGACGGCTGCTATTTCCTCTTTGCCGAACCCATGCTCAGTTGCAAGCTTCGTGAGGATGGCCCTTTTGGTAAGTTTCTGGTCGTCTATCGAAACATTGACCTTCACGCCGCCTGTCATTACCCCGTCGGCTTGCTCCAGCTCGTTGACGAAGACGTAATCGAAGCTGGCGACCTGCAGCACCCTGTCTGCCAGTATGCTGAGCCCCGATGATATCAGGGCGAGCTTCACGCCGTTATCCCTGAGATGAGAAGTCAATGGGACGATGCCCTCATCGATTGCTATCGTACCTATCGCCCGGTGGACCCTACTGCTGTCGATGCCTTTGAGCACCATTGCGTCGAGCCTGCAGAATTCAAGGTAGTCTATTTCGCCTTTTATGAAGGCGGTAAGGTGATGTTCGGCGTTGCCTTCCCAGATGCCTAGTTGACGGCTAAGATGCTCCCATGAGCTCGTGATTTGCGTCAAAGTGCCGTCCATGTCGAAGCAGAAAAGCCTTGGGAGTGTTGCCATCTTGCACCTCTTTCAGTTGTTGAGCAGGAAGCCGAACCTCCTCGCCCTCTTTACTGAGAAATTATAAGACAACAGACCCGCTGTTATCCATATAGTCGAAACAAGCGCGAGGCCTATCAGCATGTCCGAAGGACCCTTGCCCTCCTGAAGCATCATTGCCAACAGACCATGGGGCGTCGCAGCGGCTATCCAGGCAAGCACTCCTTCGCCCGAGCTTGCACCGAGGGATGTCACTATCATGACAATGCTGGTCAGGTTGACCACGGCAGACGTCCTCCTGAACAGAATCGTAAGGGACCCGAGCAGCATCCCAAGGCCCAGAAGCCCTGTCCTCATGAAGAATATCGGCAGGATGTAGCTGACTGCGAACGACGGGTCGAAATGCTTCGAATACCGCATCACGAGCAGGGTAAACGGCAGTATGAGCAGCAAGGATGCGATCGAACCCACGTCCTTGGCCAGCATGGCTAAGATCGGTCCGCTTTTTACCTGGAACAGAGTCTCGGCCGTCCCAGTAGCGAATTCCTCTGAGATCATCCTGTGAAAGCCCTGTATTGCAGGCAATGCAAGGACCGATGAGATGAACATGACCTGCCGCTCAGCCACTGACGTAATACCCATGTTCGACAGCAGTTTTTCAAGCACCAGCATGAACAGGCCCAGCCCTACGCCCTCAAGGGTTAAAGAAACCGGGTTTCTCAGCCTTCTGCGGAACATACTTCTAAGCTCGAAACCTATCATGACAAGCATCTGCGCTGACCTCCTTAAGGCCCTTCTGGGTGACGATCACAGACATGTCGGAAATTCTGTCTGCCATGGCGTTGTCGTTCGTAGCAATACACACTCCCCTGCCGACGCCCTTCTCGCATCTGACCATGGATTCAAACTGCATCTGGGAGTTCCAGTCCAAGCCAAGAGTCGGTTCGTCCGCTACGAGGTAGTCGTGAGGGAGCATCAATGCGCAGATGATCGAAGCTTTCTGTCTCATACCGCGCGACAGCGACGAAACCGGCGCATCAGCCTTTTCCAGGTTGAACATAATCCCGAGCCTGTCCAGCTCCTCATTCATGCCGAACCTTTGCTTGATGCCCCTTAGAGAGCATATGTACTGCAGGTTCTCCCTCAGGCTCATGTTTGGATACAGGTTCCTGCCCCCGTCCCCGACATAGGCCATCCTGATGCCTTTGGGACGGATGATGGCCCCTCCTGTCGGCTCCATGAAACCCATCAGGAGTTTGATGATGGACGATTTCCCGCTTCCGTTCGGGCCAAGCAAGCAAAGGACCTTACCCTGCTCAATCCTAAAATCGGCCCTGCAAAGCGCATCGCTTGTCTTTTTTCCCCAGACGTCCCTGTAGTAGAAAGCCACGTTATCAAAATGGATGTACGGCATGTCATCAACCCCCAACTCGATTATCGGGGTGCTGGAGGTTATGTAGTATAGCCAATACTGCTGAAATTCATATTCAAAGAGGGCTGACTAGATACGGTTGAAGTCGGGCACATAGTCGGGCGACGATGAGTCAAGTTCCTGCGTCATGGAGTTGACGAGCCCTATGTCCTGTGCCCTGCCGACCACCATAGCATATTCATCCGCGGTAAGCTTCCTGTTGTAAACCGAGCCCCTGTCGTCGATGAATTCCGGGGTATACTGCGACATGATGCTCACATTGGCGTATTTTCCGATGTTGTCCCTTATCCATTCAAGCACCTCAATCGAATCGTCGGTCTCGCCAGGCAGTACGAGGTGCCTTATGATCAAACCCCTTCTTGCAATCCCCGAATCGTCCGTCTGTAGATGCCCGACCTGCCTATGCATCTCCAGGATGGCCGCCGTCGCATTTTCGAAGTAATCGGGGGCGTTCGACAAAGCTTTGGACAGCCTCGAAGACCTGTACTTCAGGTCGGGCAGATATATGTCAACTAGCCCTTCCAGTTGCCTTATAGCCGATACCTTCTCGTAACCGCCCGTATTGTAGACTACAGGCACTTTCAGCCCTCTTTCCTTAGCCAGCCCGATGGCTTCGATTAAAGACGGCAGGAAGTGGGAAGGAGTCACCAGGTTGATGTTATGGCAGCTTTCCGCCAGTTCCAGGAATATTTCCGTGAGCCTTGCCGGGCCTGCTGGCTCTCCTATTTCGCATCTGGAGATCTCCCTGTTCTGGCAGAAGGCGCACCTTAGGTTGCACCCCGAGAAGAACACCGTGCCAGAGCCCCTCGTCCCGCTGATCGGCGGCTCCTCCCAGTGGTGGGCGCCGTAATGCGCAACGTGTGGTATGCTCCCCGACCTGCAGAAGCCGGCAGGGCCGACTGTCCTGTCGGCCCCGCAGTTTCTCGGGCATATCCTGCAGCTTTTGTAGGGTTCGGGGGCCATGCTAGCTACTTCTCCTCAGCCCAAAGGGCCATCAGCCTCAGCAGTACGTTGCTGCCGCTTTCCATCCACTGTACGCAGGCCCATTCGTTCCTGCTGTGGGAATCCCCGCCTCCTGTGAACAGATTAGGTGTGAGTATGCCCATATAGCTGAGCCTGGAACCGTCGGTCCCGCCCCTTATGGGCCTTTCGTCCAGCTTCAGGCCCTCATCGATTATCGCCTTCCTTGCAAGGTCGGATATCCTGGGCTCCGACTGCAGAAGGTCCCTCATGTTCTTGTATGCTATGGAACTGCTCCATTCCAGTCTTGCTCCCCTGTGCTGGGCTACGAGCGCCTTTGCCGCATCCAAGAAGGCCTTTTCCCTGGCCTTCGCCTTGTCCATCTCGAAGTCCCTGATTATGAAGTCGCACTGCGCCTGCTCTACGCTGCCGGACATTTCCGTCGGGTGGATGAAACCCTCCCTGTCCGAGGTGGTCTCCGGGCGCTCGCCGGCCGGTATTATGTCAAGGACCTGCGCCATAACGTGTATGGCATTGGTCATCCTGCCCCTTGCCGTTCCGGGGTGGTTCGAGATGCCATATATCTTCATCCTGCCGTTGATGGCGTTGAAGGTCTCGTCCTGGAAATCCCCCAACGCCCCGCCGTCTATTGTGTATGCCCTCTTCGCCTTGAAGATGTCCACCGGGAAATGGCCGATTCCATTGGCCCCTTCTTCATCTGGCGTGAACGCTATCCACACGTCCCCGTGCTTCAACCCTTTGTCATCATGAAGCTTGCAGACGGCCTGCATGATCTGGGCTATGCCGGATTTGTCGTCAGCGCCCAGAAGGGTCGTGCCGTCAGAGGTAATAAGGTCTAGCCCGACAGCGTCCTTGAGCTCAGGGCTTGTGTGCAGCCCGAGTTCGATGCCGTCGGCAAGTTTGATGGGCGAACCGTCCCATCTCCTGTGCAGTCGCGGTTTCACATCTTTGCCGGGCACCCCTTCTACGGTGTCCATGTGCGCAATCAATCCGATGGCAGGCGGGCTGCCCGATACATTCGAGGGGATCATTCCGATTACGAAACATTTGTCCGTGATAGTGACATCCTTGACGCCGAGCGCCTCTAGTTCCTCGGCCAGCATCTTGGCCAGCACCCATTGGCCCTCGCTGCTCGGTGTCTTTTCGCTTCCTACTACGCTTGTCGTGTCAATCCTGCAGTACCTCATGAATTTCTCGGCTATGCCCTCAGAAAGAAGCGTGCGCAGGTCCATCAGATCACTCCTAACAAGTCATTCTGTCATTCGCTGAATTCGATTATGTCCCCGTCTGCCACTACGTAGTCCCTGGGAACGGACTGGCCGGAGAACTTCGTCGAGCCCCATATCCTGGCGTTCTTGAAGCTGTGCTGCAGCTGCCTGTGGATCACCCCTGCAACGTCTGCCACGGTCGATCCTTTCCTTACGACGAAAGGATCCCTGCGCTCGAGCCTCCCGCCTGGGGGCTTAGCGTAAACCCTTACCAAGCGTGCCTTCTTGAACAAGAGGCCAGGGATATCCGACATGCCCTCCCCCGTCTTCGACGAGCATGCCAAATAGTCGAAGCCCGGGGCCAGCTCCCTTATTATTTCCAGGTTCTCCCTTTCGGGATCCATGTCAACCTTGTTCGCAGCCACTATGATCCTGTCCGCCGTCAACCCTGCCCCCGATGCGTCAGGGGCTTCCACCAGCACCTTCCTGTCCTTCAAAAGGCCTGTCATCTTCTCCATATGGTCGGCCGATTCCGGATCCGACAGGTCCAGGACAACCATCACCACGTCACACAGCCTGGCGTTGGAGAACAGGTTCGATACAGGCTCCTCAGGGATAACGGGCGGCGTGTCCACCAGCTGGATGCTTACGTCCTGGTAGTGCATCATACCGGAAATAGGCGAAGTGGTGGAGAAGGGATATTCCGCGACGGTGACGTTTGCGTTCGTAAGCCAGCCCACTATGGAAGACTTCCCTGTATTTACAGGGCCTATGACGAAGACCTGCGCTGCTCCTTCCCTCTCTACCCGGTAGGGGTCGGCCTTTCCTGCCTTCCTGCCCCTCTCCTCGGCGATTTGGGCTTTCAGCTTGGAAAGCCGCCTCTTGAGCTCGGCTTGCATCTTCTCGGTGCCCTTGTGCTTGGGTATCGTGGCAAGCATCTTCTCCAGGGCGGCGAGCTTCGCTTCGTTCGTCTCTGCCGCCTTGTAAGCGTCCTCGGCCTCCTGGTATTGCGGGGTAAGGTTCGCCGGCATCGGAATCACCTCGCAAGGTGCCTGTTATTCTTCTATACCAGCCCTTCTATCTCGTCGAGCAGCCCTTCGAAAACATCAAGGGCATCCAGAATTGGCTGTTTGGTGTTCATGTCCACGCCCGCCTTGGCCAGCAGGTTTATCGCATAATCCTTCGAGCCGGACGACAGGAACTCAAGGTATCTCTCCCTCGCACCTGCCTCCCCTGCAAGGACCTTCTTTGCCAGTGCGACCGCCGCGCAGAAGCCCGTGCTGTACTGGAAGACGTAGAAGTTCATGTAGAAATGGGGTATCCTGGACCATTCGAGGCTTACTTTCTCGTCGACCGTCACGGCCGGCTCGAAGTAGGACCTGTTGAGCTCACGGTACATGCCGGACAGGGACTCAGCGGTAAGCGCCCCTCCCCTCTCGACGGTTTCATGTATCCGCCTTTCGAACTCGGAGAACATCGTCTGCCTGAACACCGTGCCCCTGAACTCCTCAAGATAATGGTTCAGCAGGTAGATCCTCTCCTTCTTGTCGGCCGTGCGCTTTAGCAGGTAGTCGTTTAGAAGCGCCTCGTTGAATGTGGATGCCACCTCGGCGAGGAATATCGGATAGTCGGCGTACTGCAACGGCTGCGTCTTCCATGTGTACCAGGAATGCATAGCATGTCCCATCTCATGGGCCAGCGTGAACATGTTGTTCACATTGTCCTGCCAGTTCATGAGCACATACGGATGGGCCTTCCTGCTCCCCCACGAATAGGCCCCGGAGCGCTTGCCCTTGTTCTCCACTACATCGACCCATCTGTCGTCAAGGCCGTGCGCCAGCTCCTTCGAATAATCGCCGCCCAGGGGCTTGACGGCTTCCTTCACGATCTCAACCGCCTGTTTGTAAGTGACCTTCATCTCGACGTCCTGCGTCATCGGCACGTAGAGGTCCCACATGTGCAGCTCGTCCACTCCCAGGAGCCTCTTTCTGAGCCGCATATAGCGCTGCAGCAGGTCGGTCCTGCTCCTTACGGCCGCGATGTTGTTCTCGTATACTGAAACAGGTATGTTGTTCCTGCTTAATGACGCCTCCAGCGCGCTGCTGTAATTCCTGACCTTCGAGTTGAATATGTTCTTCTTCACTTCCGTGTCCAGGTTTGCGCCAAATGTGTTTATAAGGGAGCCGTAGGTGTCGTACATGGCGTTGAAAGCGCCCTCCCTGACTGCCCTGTCCTTGTTCTCCATGAACGATATGTAGCGCCCCTTGGTGAGCTCGATTTCGTTCCCGTTCTCGTCTTTCACCTTGGGGAACTTGAGGTCCGCGTTGTTGAGCATCGTATAGACGTTGCTGGCGCCCCTTCCGACTTCCGACGCCAGGGCCATTATCCTCTCCTCTGACGGGTTGAGCGTATGCTCCTTCAACCTTACTATGTCGTCAATGAAATGTGCGTATTCCATGAGCTTGGGTTCCTGTTCGAAGAAGCCCTTGAGCTTATCGCCGGGTATTGATATCACCTCGGGTTCGAAGAAGGCGCTTGCGCTCTTCACCTGCACCGCCAATGCGGCGGTGCGCCCCTGAAGGTCCTGGTACCTGGAAACGGCCGTGTCCTCGTCCTGCCTCATCTTGGAATAGGTGTAGCAGGCCTCGACAACATCTCCAAGCTCCAGCGCGGTTTCAATGCACTCTCTCAGGTTCCTGGCAGATTCTCCGACCCTTCCCCTGAACGCTGCCAGCTTCTTGGAGAGCTCCTTGGCCTTCTCGATGTCCTTCTCGCACTCCTCGTCGCTGCCGTAGAGGTCCTCCAGCCTCCATCTGAGCTCCTCGGGTACCTGGGACCTGGTTAGTATCTCCTTCATCTCAGCGCTCATCCTCCAACCTCCTATAAATCTTCTATGCTGGCCTGTACCGCCCCTTGCCTTACAAGCTTCTTGTCGGCCCATCGGCCGTACCTGTAGTAAAGATAGTTCGCTATCAATGTGACGGTGCCGCTTAGGGGAAATGCCATCCACACGCCGGATACCCCGAAGCCCGTCTCCCCGGACAGGTAGAGTGCGGCCGGCACCCTTACGAACCACAGCGCCCCCAATGCTATGAGCATGGTAGGGATGGTATCTCCCGCCCCCCTCATTACGCCCTGCAGCACGAAATGAAGCGACATGGGCAGATATACGAAGGACACGAGCCTCAGGTATCTTACACCCGCTTCTATGAGCTCAGGGTCCTTCGTGAACACTGTGAACACCGCCTTCGGGAAGAGCTGCATCACGGCGAACGTGAAAAGGGCAATGCCAAATGAGATCTTGCTGCCTGAGTTTACCGTCTCTTTAACGCGCTCCAGCTTGCCCGCCCCGAGGTTCTGCCCTACGAGCGCGCTCACTGCCGTGCTCAGGCTCATGGCCGGCATCAAGGTGAACTGGTCCAGCCTGTTTCCGACGCCCAGCGCCGCAGCCTGGACGTATCCGAAGCGGTTCACTATCGAAACCACGGCCATCGCTCCGAACGATACGAGGGACTGCTGGATGGCGGAAGGGAACCCGATCCTTATGCTAAGCAGGGTGATCCTCTTGTCGATGGCGAAGAAGTCCCTGAAACTGCGCTTGAATGATATCGTGCGGAACACCCCCGCCATCGCCACGACGGATGCTATGAGCTGCGCGATTATTGTAGCAAGGGCCGCGCCCGTCACCCCCATCCTGGGAAAGGGCCCCCAGCCGAATATCATCATTGGATCGAGTATTACGTTTATGACTGTGGCCACGATGAGCGCGTTCAGAGGGGTCCTGGAATCCCCTACCCCCCTCAGGATGGCCCCGGCGACGTTGTAGATGTAGACTACCGGGAAGCCCAGGCTGCACACTCCAAGGTAGGATATCGCCTGTTCCCTTATGTTGGAGGGCGTCCCCACGAGGTCAATCAGCTGTGCGCGGAAGACGTACCCGAAAGCTGCGAAGAATACGCCCATCATGCCGAGGAGCGTCATGGTGTTAGCAGAGATGCGGGCTATCTCAGGGTAATCCTTCGCCCCGAAGCTCTGGGAGACCAGGGTCGTAGTGGCGATTGTAAGCCCAATGGCCAGGGACACGAGGGCGAAGATTATCGGGAAGCTTACGGAGACGGAGGCGAGAGCCTCGGCCCCGAGGAACCTGCCGACCCAGAAGCTGTCGACTGTGCTGTAAAGGGCCTGAAAGACGTTTCCAAGCAGCATCGGCATCGAAAAGGCGATGATATGGGCGGTGATGTTCCCTTCGGTGAAATCCCTGATGTTCCTCTTGGCCATGGAATTCTCCTCATGCGTTCGGTTACTGATATTTTAACATAGAAATAACAGCTTGATGCTGCCTCTTATCCGAAGGAGGAGCCTCCCGGCGCCATGTCGCGCAGGGAGGCTCCGTAGCTACTTCTGATTTCCGGTCTGGGGCTGTCGTAAAGGCCTCTACTTGCTGTTCTGCTTTATGAACTCTGCGATCTTCGCCACTCCCTTGATGATGTTCTCGGTTGTAGTGGCGTAAGAAAGCCTTATGTATTCCTCTTTTTCGTCGGGGTCCTTCGAACCGAACGACGTCCTGGGAAGGACGGCTACTCCCGCTTCGTAGAGCAGCCTGTCGGACAGCTCCTTCGAGTCCTTGCACCCGGTCATCCTGCAGGCCTCTGTTACGTTCGGGAACACGTAGAAAGCCCCGGCCGGCATGTGGCATTTGAAGCCCGGGACCTTCCTCAGCTCCTCAACGATGATGTCCCTCCTCTTACGGAATGTCTCCTTCATGTCGTCTGCGCCCTTCTGCGAGCCCATGAGCGCCTCAATGCCCGCGACCTGGGTGAAGGTCGCCGTGCACGATTCATCGTTGGTGACAAGCTGCGTCACAGCCTCCGCAATCTTGGCGGGCATCACTCCGTAGCCTAGCCTCCAGCCGGTCATGGCGTAGGTCTTCGACATGCCGTCGAGGATGATCGTCCTCTCCTTCATGCCAGGAATCGACGCTATGCTCGAGTGCTCGCCGTCGAAGATGAGCCTTGAGTATATCTCGTCGGACAGAACCGTGATGTCGTGCTTGATGCACAGCTCCGCAATCCTTTCGAGGTCCTTCCTGGGTATGGACCCTCCGGTGGGGTTGTGCGGGCTGTTTATGACCATGAAGGTCGTCTTCGGTGTGATCAGCTTCTCCAAAGAATCTACGTCTATGGAGAAGTTCTTGCTCTCCAGGATCGGCACGTGGACCGCCTTGGCGCCCACGAAGTTGATCACCGATTCATAGATGGGATATCCGGGGCTGGGGCAGAGCACTTCGTCGCCTTCGTCGACGCATGCGAGGATCGAGTGGAATATGATCGGCTTTCCTCCGGGGACTACGACCACTTCCTCGGGCACCACGCTTATTTGCCTCGTCTTGGAGATGTATTCGGCAATCGCCTTCCTGAAATCCATGTAGCCCTGAGACGGCGTGTAATGCGTCATGCCGGAATCAAGGGCTTTGTGAGCAGCGTCGATTATGTTCCTCGGCGTGTCGAAATCGGGCTCGCCGATGCTGAATACAATTATCTCCTTGCCCTCGGCCTTGAGCTTGTTGATCTTGGCCAACGTCGTAAATGCGTTCTCCGTGCCCAGGTTCTGCAGCCTCTTTGCCAGCTTCATCTACATACCCCCCATAGAATCTTCTTTAGATATTTTATCATACGGGTTCCCCGATTCATATTTTCCCGATGTTCTTCTTGCCGCACATCGATGCGATGTCTATAACCAGCATGGCCGTCCTTCTACCCTCAGCGTCGCTGCATACTTCACCGGGGGCGGCAAGCCTTTCCGTCAAGTCTTTGATGGCCTTCGCTTTTTCGTTGCCCTCCTCAAGCAGCCTGGCCGTCCCTTCCAGCATGACGCTTCGGTAGTATGTGGTCATGTTGACTCGGTCGATGGATACGTCCGTGACAACCGTGAAGCCCACTTTTGGGTTCTTCGCGATGTTGTCGAGCTTCCTTCCCGCCAGGGCGCAGTGCATTATAATCCTTCCGCCCTTGTATATGTAGTTGACGGGGGTGGCCATCGGCTGGCCGTCCTCCCCGCAGGTCGCTAGGTATCCAGTCTCCTCCTTGAGAAGTATGCCCTCCATCTCGGACCTGTCCGTCATCTCCCTGTCCTTCCTTCTCATGCCCATACCTCCTGTGCCTTCCGTTTATTCATGATGTTATAATCACATCAGGAATACGGAGGTGATCCCATGTTCTCGAAGCGAATCCTCAAGCTCGCCGTAGCTTTGCTGGCCATCGCGATTCTATCATTTCCCGCCGCTGCGGTGGAACCCGTCGGCCCGCAGGACCTCATTTATTTCATCATGACCGACAGGTTCAACGACGCGGCTCCCAACGAGCACTACGTCAACAAGAAAGACATATCCGGCTACCACGGAGGCGACTTCCTGGGGATAATCGACAAGCTCGACTACATCAAGTCCCTGGGGTTCACGGCTATCTGGATCACCCCCGTGGTCGACAACCAGTCCGGCGGGTACCACGGCTACTGGGCCACCGACTTCTATGCGGTGGACGAGCACCTGGGCACGATGGAAGACCTAAAAAGGCTTGTGAACGAAGCTCACGCAAGGGACATGAAGGTGATAATGGACATCGTCATAAACCACACCGGGTCACTGCATCCTTATGTGTACGACAAGCCCGACTGGTTCCATCCAAGGGTGTCCATCAATGACTGGAACGACCAGAAACAGGTAGAAAACGGCTGGCTGGCCGGACTCCCCGACTTCGACCAGGGGAACCCTGCTGTCATGGACTACCTGGTCGACATGTCCAAGTTCTGGATAAAGGAAACCGGGATAGACGGCTTCCGCCTCGACACCGTAAAGCATGTCCAGAAGGAGTACCTGGCTGAGTATGTATCCCGCATAAAGGAGGAATATCCCGACTTCTACCTTATAGGGGAGATTTTCGACGGGAGGGCCGGCTTCATCGAGGGCTACAGCGCCACCGGCATCGACGGATTCCTCGATTTTCCAATGTATTACGGAATAAACGACGCCATCGGCAGGGACAAGGGCTCTATCAACCTCTGGAACGCCGTCACGGCAGGCAGGCAGTACTCCAACCGCCAGCTCATGGGGACCTTCCTGGACAACCATGACGTGCAGAGGTTCGTATACAGGCTGGACGAGCCCCAGAAGAGGCTGAAGCAGGCTCTTGCCGTAGTCATGACCTACACCGGCATACCCATCGTCTACTACGGCACGGAGATCGCCTTAGACGGCGGCAACGACCCCGACAACAGGAGGGACATGGTCTTCGAGGAGAACGAAGTGACCGATGCGGTGAGGAAGCTTACTTCGATCCGAAAGGAGAACCCCGAGTTCGTGCACGGGGACATATCCCTCATCAACCTCGGTACTTACGGTTTCTCATACCAGAGGACTTACGAGGGGCAGTCATCAGTCCTTGTGCTCAACCTAGATTCACAAGCCAGGGAATTCACCGTAAGGCTCCCTGAAGCAGGGGCTTTCAAGTCATATGAGGACCTTTACGCAGGGGATGTGAAGGGTGACCTGAAGGACGGGGCGATCGTCTTCGAGGCGCCTGCGAAGTCTTTCTTCATCTTCAAGCTGAAATAACAACGGATTTCACATGAATTGAAGAGGCTGGGACAGGGAGCCTTATGTAATGGAGGGAACCGGCGAGTGGATGCAGCGGTGATCGACAAGCAGATTCTGGATACGATATCGGCATACTACGGTCGAGCCGACTTGGATGGGTTCGACGTCTCTTTCCATGAAGAGGGCCTGTGCAACAGGGTCGTCGTGATCAACAGAAGCGACGTCTTCCGTTTTCCCAGGGCCGATTGGGCTCTGCCCATGCTTAAAAACGAGATTAGGCTTATAGGACGCTTGAGAAGCCACGGCATGCTGTCTGTGGGCGAGTGCAAATACGAAAATGAAGGATATGGCGTATTCTCATACATCGAGGGCGTCAACCTTTCAAACCTTGCACTCAAGCACACTACTGAAACGGGGCGCCTTTCCCTTGCCAGGGACATGGGCAGGATACTCGGAGAGCTCCATTCCTTCCCGACAGAGGGCATATCAAGCAGCGGGGCAAAACGATCGCGAGAGGACTGGCTGCAGTTCTATAAAGAAGCAGAGCTCTACTTCCCCCGCCTGATATCGACCGCTGTCGAATTCATCGAATCCGTCTTCGCTCCCATTATTGACGGAAGCCTCTCGCTCGAATATCGACCGAGGCTCATCCATGGCGATCTGGCCCCCTACCATGTTAAGGCGGACCTTTCCAACTCAAAGATCTCCGGGCTGATCGACTTCGGCGAGGCAGGCATAGGCGATCCGGCTACTGATATCAGCTGCCTGATCTATAACCTTGGCCTGCCTTTCGTCGAGTCGATGGATACCTATCCTTACCTTGAGGATACTTTGGAAAGGGCGATATTTTACGCCAGGACCCTTGAGGTTCAATGGTTCGTGCAGGCCGTGAGGACGAAGGATCCCTTCTGGTTCGGTGCACATCTGGGTTCGTATAGGGGTTAGGCTTCCCAGATTGAATGGACTGCAGCCTGGAATGATACAATCGGAGCAGATGAATCAAAAGACCGCCCGACGGGGCGGTCTTTCGCTATCGGTCCTGCTTATTAGCCTTTAACGCTGCCCATGGTAAGTCCGCCCACCAGGTACTTAGATAGTGTGATGAACAGCACCGTGACCGGTATCGCAGTTACAAGCGCCGCAGCTGAGTAGATGCCCCACTCAGTCGAGAACGAGCCCTGGAGCGCAATCAACCCGACCGGGAGCGTCAGCATGTTCTTGCTGGTTATGAGTATCCTTGCCACTATGAACTCGGACCAAGCCCCCATGAACGCGAACAGGGCGCACAGCGCTATGCCGGGTTTGGCCAGGGGCAATATTATGGACCAGTAGGTCCTGACTATGCTTGCCCCGTCGATGAACGCGCTCTCCTCCAGTGACCTCGGTATGGTGTCGAAATAGCCCTTCATGAGCCAGATGTTGAAAGGTATCGACGTTGAGACGTACCACAATATGAGGCCTATGTAGCTTCCGGTCAGCTTGAACCTGGCCAGCATCAGGTACACCGGCAGCAGCAGCATCGGGGCCGGGAACATCTGCGTTACTAGCAGCATCGTCATCCCGAACTTCCTTCCGAAGAACCTGTAGCGCGAGAATGCGTAGCCCGCATTCACCGAGATGATCACCGCAAACACGGCAGTTATAGTGGAGACGAACAGGCTGTTCATCATCCATCGCGCCATCGGGTACTTGGTGAAGGCGTCGACGTAGTTCTTGAAGGTCGCATTGTCCGGTATAAGTTTCAGCGACGTGGAGAAGAGCTGGTTGCCCGGCCTCAGCGACACAGTGAATATGAAGCTTATCGGATACACCGTGATGAAGCAGCAGAGCAGCAGGAAAAGGTATATGGCAATTATCTTGGGCCAGGAATCGTTCTTCTCGAAATATTCCTTTAGCCTTACCTTCGGCTGGGCCATGTCGACACCCCCTAGTCTTCCAGCTTCTGGGCGCGTATGAACACGCTCGAGAAGCTAATCAGTAGTACGAAGACCACCACCGACATGGCGGCGGCATAGCCGTAGCGGAAGAACTCGAAGGCCCTCTTGTAGATCATGGAGACCAATATCTGCGCAGCTTCATGCGTGGAGCCGTAAGTAAGGATGTATATCACGTTGACCATGTTGAAAGTCCATATCGTTCCGAGCACAATCGCAGGTGTGAGCACCGGCTTCATAAGTGGCAGTATCACGTTTCTCGTCTTCTGCCACCAGCCGGCGCCGTCGATGTCGGCTGCCTCGTAAAGCTCCTGCGGTATCGACTGCAGGCCGCCCAGGCAGGTCATCATCATGAAGGGTATCCCCAGCCAGATGTTAGTTATGATTGCAGCTATGAATGCGTTGCTGGGTTTGCTGAGCCACATTATCATGGCCCCTTCGCCGAACAGCGCCTTAAGCACCAGGTTCACAGGCCCGTACGTTTCATTGAAGAGGTTCCTCATGGCAATCGCGGCTATGTACTGCGGTACTGCCCACGGGAGTATCAGAAGGACCCTGATTATGGCCTTGCCGGGCAGTTTCCGGTTGAGCAGCAATGCCAGGAAGAAGCCTCCAGTCACATGGGCCACGACGTTTACGAAGGTCCATACGATAGTGCGGACCAGGGTGGAATAGAACATCGGGTCCTGGAACATGTCCTTGTAGTTCTCCAGCCCGATCCACGGATAGATGCCGCTTCTGAGGTTATATAGCGACACCTGCCTGAATGATATGTTTACCTCGTAATAGAGCGGGAAGGCGACCATCGCCAGAAGGATCGCTATGGCAGGCAGAAGGAACAGCACCGGTACGTACCATCTCGGCCTGGCCAGCTCGAAGGACTTGCCCTTCCTCTTGTACTGCATCCTCAATACCCCCTAGGCATTACGTGCGAATGGGAGAAGGGGCCACGGTAAATACCCCCTCTCCCATTATAGCCCATTTCTTAGGCCTTAAGAGGAAGCGCTACTTTATGTTGATGCCCATCTGCTTGAGGGCGTCCAGGGCTAGCTTCTGAGCCTTGGCGGGAGCCTCCTCCGGCTTTATCGCATTGGAGAACACGTCGGCCTGGACAGCCTTCAATGCGTCCCAGCAGGCCCTCATCTGAGGGACTATAGGCATCGGGACGCCGTACTTGACGGGCTCGGCCTGGGAAGCGAGAAGCACGTTGTTCTTGACGACGGGGCTCTCCATGGCCTCGGGCGTGGTCGGTATCTGGTTGTGGGCCGGCACGAGCAGGATCTGGGACTCGGTGCTGGTCATGAAGTCCACGAACTTCTTCGCCAGGTCGAGCTTCTTGGTGCCTGCGGATATGCAGTAGCCCTTCACTGCGGTCCAGCTGGTGGGGTATTTGCCTGCTATCGACGGTATGCGGGCGACGCCGATGCTCATGCCCGCGTCGACATATCCTGCGAACGACCAGGGCCCGTTGATGAGGCATGCCACCTTGCCCTCTTTGAAGAGGCCTTCGGCCGCGCCATAGTCCACGCCGCGGGGTGCAATCTTGTCGTCCATGAGGCCCTTGAGGTATGCGAACATCTTACCTACGCCGGGCAGGTCGAGGGTAGGCTTGGCAAGCTTCTCGGACGACGGGTTGGAGAGCACGAAGGTATCGAATGCGCCGAGGAAAGGAACGGTGAAGAACGGCTCGACGGTGTTGAACGCCACTCCGAAATCGACCTTCTTCTCAGCCTGGAGCTTCTTGGTGGTCGCTATGAGCTCCTCCATCGTCTTGGGGGCGGTGGGTATCAGCTTCTTGTTGTAGATCAGGCAAAGCTCGTTGCCGTTGCGGTCGGGCAGGAGGAATATCTCGCCTTCGTACTTGGACGCTTCAAGCGCGTTGGCGTCGAACTTCTTCTCGAGGAACGCCTTTCCGTAGACCTTCTCCATGGAAAGCACGAAACCGCCGGGAACGAACACGCCGAGGTTGTCGTTGGGTCCGAAGACCACGTCCGGGCCCTCGCTGCCTATCGCTGTCGCTATGAAGTTCTTCCTGAGGTCCTCGGTCTCGAAGTGCGACCGCTCGACCTTCACATCGGGGTATGCCTTCTCGAACTTGGCGATAAGCTGGTCCATCACCACCTGTGCAGACGGATCGTCCTGCTCCCAGAACATGAGCTTGGTAGTCGCTGCGTTGACGGCCAGGGATGCGAATACCACTAGCAGCATCGACAGTACTAGGATCCTCTTCATGACATTGCCTCCTTTTATTTCTGGTTGAATATTCAACCACGTATGCTCCACTAACTTAATTTTACATTCTTATGCTGCTAAGTCAAGAAAAGACGATTATATGCGGGAGCTTACGAAGGGGCGTCCCTGCCATCCTGCAAGGCGCTTTATGTTGCCAATTCAGGCCCAGGATGTATAAAATGGTGATGTATAAATCGTGCGAATAAGCTTCGAAAACGATTGGAGGGCGTCGCATGGCAAAACTATCCTTGAAGGGGATAACGAAGGTATACCCTGGCGGGGTGCAGGCGGTCACCGATTTCAACCTTGACATCGACGACAAGGAGTTCATAATCCTGGTCGGGCCATCCGGGTGCGGGAAATCGACGGTCCTGAGGATGATTGCGGGCCTTGAGGAGATAACGGACGGGACGCTCGAGATAGACGGCAAAGTCGTCAACGACATCCACCCCAAGGACAGGGACATAGCGATGGTCTTCCAGAACTACGCGCTGTATCCACACATGTCCGTCTCGGAGAACATGGGCTTCTCGCTGAGGCTCAGGAAAGTGCCGGCCGACAAGAGGAAGCAGCAGGTAGAAGCGGCGGCCAGGATACTCGACCTGGTTCATCTGCTGGACAGGAAGCCGAAGGAGCTGTCCGGCGGCCAGAGGCAGAGGGCGGCCGTGGGCAGGGCCATCGTCAGGGACCCCAAGGTGTTCCTCTTCGACGAACCCCTTTCGAACCTTGACGCAAAGCTCAGGGCTCAGATGCGCACAGAGATTTCGAAGCTTCACATGCAGATGGGCACCACCTTCGTGTACGTCACCCATGACCAGGTCGAGGCGATGACGATGGGCACGAGGATCGTAGTCATGAAAGACGGCGTCATCCAGCAGGTAGATACGCCGAACAACCTGTATGACAGGCCCAGGAACCTCTTCGTGGCCGGTTTCATCGGCTCCCCCCAGATGAACTTCCTCAATGTCGGGCTGGTGGAGGAGGACGGAAGGCTATATGCGAGGTACGGGAAGAACTCCATCCTTCTGCCCAGGGACAAGGCGGCCGCATGCATGCCTTACGCGGGCAAGGAGGTCGTCATGGGCATCAGGCCCGAGTTCGTGTTCGACGACCCGGCCAAGATCGCCGAACACTCCCAGAGCATCATAGAAGCAGATGTGGACGTAGTGGAGCCCCTTGGCTCGGATACATATCTATACCTGGTGTCCGACGGGCAGAAGATCACTGCCAGGGTCGAACCCAAGTCCCCCGCAAAGGTCGGAGAGACCATGAAGTTCGCCGTCGACGCGTCGAGGATCAACATCTTCGACAAGGCGACAGAGCAAGTGATCGTGAATTGACCCGCTTTTCGCATCATCATAGGGGCAGCCCGTCAGGGCTGTCCCTTTTCACCTGAAAGTGATATGGAGGTCCCTACTTGGACAGTTTTATCATCGAATACAACAGCAGGGATACATTCTATAAGGACCCGTTCGGGGCGGTGGAGCCCGGAACCAAGGTACATTTCCGCATAGTCGCAAGCTCGGACGAAAAGCAGACCGAAGCAAGCCTTGAGCTGTCAGGGCCGGATTTCAGGGCTTCAATACCCATGCAGGCTACGGCCGCTGAAGGCGGGAAGGTGCATTACTCTGCCGAGTTCTCGCCCTCCAAGGCAGGGCTGGTTTGGTACTGGTTCTCAGTGAAGGTCAACGGCAAGGACCATTTCGTGGGGGCGCTCGAAGGAGAAGGAGGTCCAGGAAGGACGGTCCTCCATCATCCGAGGCCCTTCCAGCTGACGGTGTATGAGAGGCAGAGGATGCCCTCATGGGCCGGAGAAGGGGCATTCTATCAGATATTCGTGGACAGGTTCAGGAAATCGGGCGTCGGTATACCACAGTTGAGAAAAGGCGCGCTCCTGCACGCCAGCTGGGATGACACCCCGTTCTACGTAAGGGCATGCAAGGACGGCTCGATAAAGCGCTGGACCTTCTTCGGCGGAGACCTCGCCGGGGTCGAGGAGAAGCTCCCCTACCTTTGGGAGCTGGGCGTAAACGCCATATACTTGAACCCTATCTTCGAATCCCCGAGCAGCCATAAGTACGACACCGCGGATTACAGCAGGATTGACCCAGGTTTCGGCGACGAGGGCTCTTTGAGGCGGCTGTGCGAGCAAGCCTCCGAATGGGGCATTAAAGTGATCCTAGACGGCGTCTTCAGCCATACGGGCAGCGACAGCGTCTATTTCAACAAGGAAGGCACCTATGAGGGGCCCGGAGCGTACCAGTCACCCTCCTCTCCGTACTACAGCTGGTATACCTTCAAGGACTACCCTGAGGAATATGAATGCTGGTGGGGTTTCAAGGGGCTTCCCAACGTAAACGAGCTGAACCCCTCTTATCTTGATTTCATGGTCGAAGGCAGGGACAGCATCGTAAGGAAATGGATGCGTTCTGGGATAAGCGGGTGGCGCCTGGACGTGGCGGACGAACTGCCCGGGGAATTCATACAGAGGCTCAGGAAGGTGGTCAAGGAGGAGAACCCCGACGCCATATTGATAGGCGAGGTCTGGGACGACGCATCCAACAAGGTCAGCTATTCCGTAAGGCGGGAGTACCTCCTGGGGCGCGAGCTGGATTCAGTGACCGGATACCCGCTGAGAGAGGCAATCATAAACTTCGCGACCGGCAAGTCCGATGCCAGATCCTTCGTATCCTCCTTCATGAGGCTTGCGGAGAATTACCCTCCCGACCATCTCAGGACAAACCTGAACATACTCGGGTCGCACGACGTGACGAGGGTCCTGACCGCCCTCGGCGACGCCCCGGACG
Organism: Bacillota bacterium; assembly: GCA_017994615.1. Taxonomy (GTDB): domain Bacteria; phylum Bacillota; class DTU025; order DTU025; family MWDF01; genus MWDF01. The sequence continues at coordinate 21,518 of JAGOKM010000010.1, forward strand.
AATCATCGCTCGGACAGGAGGCCAAGGAATCATACCGCCTCCCCGAGGCAAACCTGGCGATCGCCAAAAAGAGGCTCATGCTGGCTGGAATGCTTCAATTCCTCCTGCCTGGCATACCGATGGTCTACTACGGCGACGAGGCGGGGATGCAGGGCTATTCCGACCCCTACAACAGGGGAGCCTACCCTTGGGGCAAGGAGGACAGGGAGCTCCTGTCGTGGTTCAAGCACCTTGGAGAGGCAAGGGCGGCCCACAGGGCGCTGAAGTCCGGGGAGACAAGGATACTCGAATCAAAGTCGCCGTCGCCGGCCCTCGCATTCTTGAGGAGGTCCGGCCAGGACGTCGTCCTCGCCGTGGTGAACCCATCCGGCGAGCAGGTGGCGCTGAAGCTGGACGTAAGCTTCCTGGGCTGCGGTGAGGCGCTGTTCCAGGACCTGTTCTTCGGGCCGGGGACGCTGGTTTCGAGGGAAGGCGTCCTGGAACTGACAGTGCCTGCCGTGTCGGCCCTCGGGTATTCCTGCACCCTCCAGTCAAAGCCGCTCTTCGGCAGGCTGCCGATGGAAAGGTGCGCCGGCGTGCTGCTGCACATATCTTCACTGCCGTCGCCATACGGCATAGGCGATTTCGGGCCAGAGGCGCACAGGTTCGCAGAGCTCCTGGCGAAGTCGGGTCAGCGGATCTGGCAGGTGCTTCCGATGAACCCCCCGTCGCTCGGCAACTCGCCCTACATGTGCTTCTCCGCAATGGCCGGGAATCCGCTGTTCATCAGCCCAGAGCTGCTGGAACGCGAGGGGCTGCTTACTGAGCATGAGGCCGGAGTGCGTCCTTGCTTCGACGAGGACAGGGTGGACTTCGAGGCGGTCTCCGCCTACAAGCACAGCCTTTTCAGGGCTGCTTACAGAAGGTTCATGGAATCTCACGACAAATCGGGTTTCGAGGAGTTCAGGCGGAGGAATTCGGGATGGCTGCACGATTACTCCCTCTTCATGGTGATAAAAGGCCTTTACGGCGGACGTCCATGGCAGGACTGGCCAGACGAGCTTAAGTCACGCGACCCTGAAGCCCTGTCCAGGCTCTTCGAAGAAAACGCAGACGAGTGCCGGTATCACGACTTCCTTCAGTACCTTTACGACAGGCAGTGGAAGTCGCTTAAGGCCCACGCCAATTCGCTTGGATTGTCCTTGGTCGGGGACATGGCGATCTACGTCTCCGGGGACAGCAGCGACGTCTGGGCCAACAAGGACATGTTCTACCTTGCCAAGGACGGCTCCCCCAAGCTCGTATCCGGAGTGCCCCCGGACAGCTTCAGCGCGACCGGGCAGCTGTGGGGCCATCCTGTTTACAGATGGGACCGCCTGGCGGCTGACGGCTACGGATGGTGGAAGGCCCGAATGGACAAGTCGTTCGAGGACTTCGACTACACGAGGATTGACCATTTCCGTGGCTTCGCAGGCTATTACGCCGTGCCCGGAGGGAACGCTACCGCCGAGCACGGAAGGTGGCTCGAAGGGCCCGGCCTTGCCCTGTTCGAAGCCGTTGCCGAAGGAAGGGGCGGCCTTCCCATCATCGTCGAGGACCTTGGCGTCATAACCCCGGATGTCGTCGACTTGAGGCAGGCGCTGGGCTTCCCCGGCATGAAGGTGCTGCAGTTCATGGACTGGGTGCCCTCGAGGTCTAAAAGCGACGACGCGCACTGGGTCGCCTACACGGGCACGCATGACAACGAGACGCTCCTTCAGAGGTATAGGACCATCAAGGGCATAGACCAGAACAAGGGCGAAGCGGACGGCGAAGAGGCTGCATTTGTGGACAGGATGCTCAACAGCCTGTACGATTCGCCTTACAGCTGGGCGATTGCACCCCTGCAGGACCTGCTCTGCCTGGGGGCCGAAGCGAGGATGAACACGCCTTCCGTGGCGGAGGGCAACTGGGGATGGAGGGCAAGGCGTGACATGCTGGGCGAGGAGCTTTCCGAGAGGATGCTTGCGCTCGCCAAAGCCGGAGGGAGATGCGAATGATGTCCGAGAAGGGCTCCGCGGGGCTGTTGAGGGTCCCGACAGATTACGACATCTACCTTTTCAGGGAGGGCACCCATACGAAGGCGTACGAGTTCCTTGGCTCGGAGCCGTGCAATGAAGGCGGCAGGGCCGGAGGAAGGTTCTCGGTCTGGGCGCCCAACGCGACTTCGGTATGCGTAGCGGGCCCTTTCAATTCCTGGGACGGGAAGAGGTCGCCTCTATCTCGCATCCTTGACAGCAGAGGCAACTTCACCGGCATCTGGGGCGGTTTCGTAGAGGGCGCCGTAGAGTATTCAACCTATAAGTACCTGGTCGAATGGAACTCAGGCTCCGGCTTAAAGGCCGACCCGTGCGCCTTCTATTCCGAAGTCAGGCCCGCCACAGCCTCCATGGTGATAGACCGCAGGAAGGTGCTCAAAGCCCCTCCCTCGCCCCTTAAGCCCTCGGGCAGGCCATATTTCGAAGACCCGGTGAACATATACGAGGTGCATCTGGGGACATGGATGAGGCACTTCGACGGCTCCTTCATGTCGTACGGGGAGCTGGCGGACAGGATGGCGCCCTTCCTCAAGGAGATGTCCTACACGCATGTGGAGCTCATGCCCGTCAACGAGCATCCTTTGGACCAGTCGTGGGGCTATCAGTCCACCGGGCTCTTCTCGCCCACAAGCAGGCACGGAGACCCCCAGGGGCTGAAGTACTTCGTGCAGCACATGCACGACAACGGCATAGGTGTCATCCTCGACTGGGTTCCTGCGCATTTCTGCAAGGACGCCCACGGCCTGAACGACTTCGACGGATCGAAGCTCTACGGCGTCAAGGAGCATGCCGAATGGGGGACGATGGAGTTCGACCTTACGAAGGGCGAGGTCCGGTCCTTCCTCATCTCCAACGCGCTCTACTGGCTGAACGAGTTCGGGTTCGACGGCCTCAGGATCGACGCCGTGGCAAGCATGCTCTACCTGGACTATTCCAGGAAGCCGGGAGAATGGGAGCCCAACAGGTACGGCGGCAGGGAGAACCTGGAAGCCGTGGCATTCCTAAGGCAGCTCAGTTCGTCGGTCGCCTCGGAGGCGTCGGACAAGCTCATCATCGCCGAGGAGTCCACCGCATGGCCCAAGGTGAGCTGGCCCGCCTCCGAAGGGGGGCTCGGCTTCAAGTACAAGTGGAACATGGGCTGGATGAACGACTTCCTGAGATACATGGCGGAGGACCCGATCTACAGGAAGCACCACCACAACCTCCTTACTTTTGCCATGTGGTACCACTATTCGGAGAAGTTCATACTCCCCCTCTCCCATGACGAGGTCGTGCACGGGAAGGGCTCGCTGATAGGTAAGATGCCCGGCGACTACTGGCAGAAGTTCGCGAACCTCAGGCTGGCCATGGCCTTCATGATGAGCCATCCGGGGAAGAAGCTCCTGTTCATGGGGGGCGAATACGCACAGTTCCTGGAATGGAGGGACTACGAGGAGCTGGACAGGTCGGTTCTCGCCTACGAGCCCCACAGGAAGCACCTCGCCTTCGTAAGGGAGCTCAACCACATATACCTGACCGAGCCCGCCCTCTGGGAGCTAGACTCATACAACGAGGGTTTCAGCTGGGTCGACGTTAACAATGCAGAGCAGAGCGTGATTTCCTTCGCCAGGAGGTCCCGCTCCGGGGATTACCTGCTCTGCGTCCATAACTTCACCCCCGCCGCCTACGAGGGCTACCTCGTGGGGGTAAACGAAAAGGGCACATACAGGCAGCTTCTATCGTCAGACGAAGAACGCTTCGGCGGCTCAGGCGTCACCAACACCGGGCTGCTGAAGGCAAGGAAAGCCGCTGTCAACGGCTTGGAATGGGCCCTTGAACTGAGGGTGCCCCCGCTGGGCACGCTCATATTGAAGCACGATGGGCAGACAGATGCCATATGAC
>JAGOKM010000090.1 GCA_017994615.1 Bacillota bacterium
ACCCGATCAGTGTGCCTACCAGGGTGCTGAAGGTCGAAAAGGCCGCATTGGTCTTGATGAACGAAACTATGAGGAAATTGAACGAAGAGAACGCAAGTACGTTGAGCAGAATGAGGCCGACCGCCCTTGCCGCGTTGGCGAGGGTGATCATGTCCCCGCCCCTTAGCACAATATAGGCCTGGGATATGGCGAACATCACAAGGCCGGTCGCGGCGCCCACCACCCATGTGGAAAGGACGTAGCCGAGCACCAGCTGCCATCTTTTGACAGGGGAGACCATGAAATCCTTGACTATCCCCTTGTGCTCGTCGTTTACCAGCACCTCAAGGGCACCAAGGGTGGAGGTTATCGCATTGGCCACGAGGACTCCGGCCATGATCCAGGTGTCCGCGAAGAACTTGGCCTTCCGCGGGTCTGACACGCGGTTTGCAAGCGACTGTATGGTGGTGTCCCCGAGGAAAAGCACGTAGAGGCCGATTATAATTATCACGGACAGGAAGGAGAAGAAGACGGAGGTCTTGTCCCTGAAGAACAGGCGGATGTTCCTGCCTGCTATCTTGAGCACGACGTTCATAGCTTTTCCTCCTCCCCTCTTATCTTCCTTCCGGTAACCGCGAGGAAGACATCGTCCATGTCGCCCTTTATGACTTCGAATCCCCTTATATGTCCCTCGAGGGCCTTCAGTATCTGCAGGGCCTCCAGGCTGTCCTTGACCTTGAGCTCGATCACGTCGTTCCTGGCCTCGTACGCATGGCCCTTTTCCTTGAGCCAGCCGGAGACTGCCGCGACATCGGCGGGCATTATCCGGAGCCTGTCCTTGCTGAACTTGAGCCTCAGCTCGTCCGGGGTGCCCCTTGCCACGATCTTGCCGTGGTCGATTATTGCCACATCGTCGGCGATGGCGGCCTCCTCCATGTAATTGGTCGTCAGGAACACCGTGGTGCCGTCCTTCTTCATGTTGCCGATCGTGTCCCATATCTTCGCCCTTGTCTGTGGGTCGAGGCCTGTGGTCGGCTCGTCCAGGAAGAGCACCTTAGGGGTGTTCATGAGGGCCCTTGCGATGTCGGCGCGCCTCTTCTGCCCGCCAGAAAGCTTGCCGAACGGCCGGTCCAGGTAGTCGTTCAGGCCCGTGGCCGCTGCAACATAGGCAATCCTCCTTCCGACCTCATTCGGGCCCCACCCGTAGAACGAGCCCCTGACGGCCAGGTTCTCCCTGACAGACAGCAGGTCGTCCAGGACCGTGCCCTGGAAGACAACGCCGATTTCCGAACGCACCTCCTCGTCTTCCGCGCCTACCCTATGCCCGAACACCTTGACGCTCCCTGAGGTCGCAGCGAGTATCGTGCAGATTATGTTAATGGTCGTGGACTTGCCGGCCCCGTTCGGCCCCAGGAACGCGAAGAGCTTGCCCTGCTCGACGTCGAAACTTATGTCGTCGACCGCCCTGAGCTTGCCGTAGTCCTTCACGAGCCCGTTGACTTCTATGGCGCTTGCCATCGTAGCCCTCCCTTCGCACGCGTAATTATAAGATAATACGATTAGTCCGCTATTGCACAAACTATTTGTGCTCGGCGCTTGGGGAAAGGTGATGTCGAGTATGGTAAATTATAACTATCCTTACCCCGGAGGCGCTTTCATGGCCAACAACCAGGGCAACGCGAAGGCGTGGCTGATATTCGCACTTGGCGCGGCATCGCATTACACGGTGATGTTCAACAGGGTGGCCGCAGGGCAGATGTTCCCGCAGCTTATGGCGGAGTTCAACACAACTGGCGTCGGAGTGGCCGCCCTTTCCAGCATTTATTACTATACCTATTCGATAATGCAGGTACCGGCTGGCGCCCTTGCCGATACGCTCGGGCCCAGGAAGCTGCTGTCCTCGGGGCTCCTGATCGGAGGCATCGGATGGCTCCTGTTCGGCTCGGCGCAGACCCTCGCGGTGGCGTCGCTTGCAAGGCTGCTTGCAGGTTTCGGCCTGGCAGGCATATTCCTCGGCCTTCTTAAATCGATACAGCTGTGGTTCCCAGCCGACAAGTTCGGGACCCTGACCGGCATAAGCACCTTCTTCGGAAACCTCGGGGTGGCTACTGCGATGTTCCCGTTCGTGTTGCTTGTCAACGCAGCCGGCTGGAGGCAGTCCTCGTACATAGTCGGAGCCTTCACGCTTACGCTCGCGCTTTTTGTCTGGCTCTTCGTAAGGGACGAAGGGCCTAATTACGAGAAGCTTCCGAGGCCGGGCCTCGCCGCCACGCTTAGGACCGTCTACCAGGGATTCCTTGAGATAGTGAAGAACAAGGGGTCCATGCCGCCGTTCTTCGGCTTCCTTCTGGTGTTCGGCGGCCTGATGACTTTCACCGGGCTGTGGGGTACGCCCTTCCTCATGCAGGTACACGGCATATCGCAGTCTACGGCAGGGTCGCTTCTTATGCTGACCACGGCGGGCGCGGCTACTGCCGCCGTCTTCGTAGGATGGCTCACAGACAGGAGCGGCAAGCCCAAGCTCATGTTCTGCGCATTGGCGAGCCTTCAGGTCGTCGCATGGCTTGTGGTTCTCTGGAGCATAGGCAATGCAGGAAAGCCGGGCATAATGCCCGCCCTGGCCGTGGCGCTGGTGCTCATGGGGGCCAGCAACTCGTCTTTCCTGCCCGCTTTCGTCGTGATGAGGAACGCCAACAAGCCTGAGGTCTCCAGCATGGCGCAGGGATTGAACAACGCGTCCGGCTTCATAGGCGCGATTATACTGCAGGCGCTGGTAAGCGCGGTGATGGACATGGGCTGGAACGGGGAGTACTTCACCGAAGGGGTGCGCCTGTACTCGGCATCGGCATACCGCACCGGCTTCATGATCGCATTGGGGGCTGTGGTCCTGGCCATAGCATCCGGGCTCATGATGCCGAAGGACAAGCGCACATGAGCGGGCTTTTCTCGATAGGCAAGCTGTCGACGAGGCCCGCTTTGGCAGACGACCTGGATTTCGTGCTGGGAGTGTACAGGGCTAACTTCGGCCTGCTCATAGAGCAGGGCAGGGGCTGGGACAGCAAGGCGGAGGCGGCATACTTGCAGAGGGAGATGGCTGACGCCCCGTTCTTCATCCTCACCTACGACGGACGCGATGCGGGCTTCCTCTCCTTCGAGGAATGGGAAGCAGTCCACCTTCGTCATATCGAGGTGCACCCAGAGTTCGCAGGCCGAGGCATAGGGACCCTCGCTCTAAGGTGGCTCATAAAAAAGGCGGGTGACAGGCCGTTGAAGGTCGGGGTTACCGAGGGTAACCACAGGGGCATGGATTTCTATACTAACCTCGGCTTCAGGAAGGTCGGGGAGATAACGCTGCCGATGAAGGGCGCAAGGGGGACCCAGATGCTGAAGAAGGCATTGATGCAGAAGGGATGACCAAATGGACAGGCCTCCGGTCGGACCGGAGGCCTTCTGATTCCTTTACTGCGCTTGCTAGAACCACTTGTCGTCGTACTTTACTATCAGGGCTTCCGCAAGCTTCCAGTACATGTCCACTGCCATGTTGCACCTTGTGTTGGTGTAGTCCGTAAGGAACTTCACGGCAAGCGCCGGATCCTTCTTCAGTAGCTCGGCCGCAACTTTCTCTATGGTCGGCTGCAAGTCGAACTGCTCCTTCTCGAACGGGTCGCGCACCGCCGCAAGGTCCTTGTAGCAGTCCTGGTAGCGCTGGTTGACCAGCTGGTCTACGAAGTCGAACGCCCACCAGGCGGACACCCTGTCCGTCATGCTGAACTTGGTCCTGTCGTTTATGGCATAACTTGTAGGAAGCGAGCTGACCCCGGCGTAGATCGGCACGTGCACCGACGTGTCGGGGTTGTTGAGGCCGAACCAGCAGAGGGTCCCCAGCCTGGGGTCCATCCAGCTCCTGGACTGCAGGACGGTGAAGTATGAGCAGCCCGGGATGGCTATGTTGCGCTCGGCGGCGGCGTCCACCAGCTTAAGGAAATCGCTGCTCATGTGCGGGGTGGCAAACGGGCTCTTCACGAATACCCCCTTGCTGTCGGGCACATACCAGTCGTTCACATTCGCCTTGTCGAAAGTAGTCCCCTGATAAGTGTCCTTGTAGATTGCAAAGTAATCCTGAACGGTTATCTTCTTCTCGGCCTTTACTGTAAACGGGAAGCGCGATGCGTTGGGATCGAGGTTAAGGGAAGGCGCGAAGGTCGAAAGGACCCTCCACTCGCGCCTCCTGCTGCCCATGGACGTCTTGTCGCCGTAGGCTTCGTAGAACAGGAAGGGCTTTCCGCTCTTGGGGTCCCACCATCCGTTCTCGATCGCGAAGCTGAACACGTTGGGAGAGAACATGTAGTTGTCCGGATCGTTCTCCTTGAGGATGTCGATCCTGGACCTGTTGGCAGAGACACCGACGTGCCCTTCGGGAATCCTGACCGCCGCCCATATTGCCCCCTTCTCGAGCGGGCCGGCCGGCATGATCTCGAAGAACCACATCTCGTTCTGGTCCCCCACGGTGAGGCACTCGCCGCCGTCGCGGTAGCCGTACTTCTCGGCGAGGGAGCCCATCACTTTAATCGCCTCGCGCGCGGTCTTCGCCCTTTGAAGCCCGAGTATCTGCAGGATTTCGATGTAGAATATGCCTTCCGTCGTCCTGAGTTCGTTGCGCTGTCCGATGGTAGTCTCGCCCATTATCACGCCGTGCTCGTTCATGTAGGGATATCCGGCGTAGAAGTAGGTATAGGTTTCGGGGACTTCCGGTATCTCCCCGAGCAGCTTCGGTTCCGCCCTGTCCGAGTGCAGGAGCCCTGATACGACCTTGAACGTGTCGCCGAGCGCGTGTTTCGCCCCCGGCACCACCCAGGTCCTTGCGTCGTACCAGCCGTCGCATGTGTGCGCCGTCATTACCGATCCGTCGGCAGTCGCTGCCTTGTCCACGCAGATCGATGTGCATGCCATGAAGGGCGAAGCGGCCAAAAGGACGACCGCCAACGCCACGGTGCTGATGAGCGTGAGCTTGAAGCCTCTTTTCATCGTTGACACCTCCGGTTTGATTTGGGGCTACTTTAGATTTCTTAGGCTGTGCCGTAATACCTCCGAAGGCGGTATAAATATTCACGGCCATTTGCCCGACAAGCGGCTTCGGATAAGGGGGATTTGCTTATATGCACAAATGATTGCTGCCTACGGCGCCTCGGCAGTAT
>JAGOKM010000091.1 GCA_017994615.1 Bacillota bacterium
CGTAGATCGGTATGTAGCAGGATGTGCCAGGCTTGTCATATGCGATCCACACCAGGCCGCCTATCGCTGCCGGCATGTCCGCCCTCATCTGGAACACAACAGAGAAGTTCGTCCTGAACAATGATATGGCTCGCTCCCAGCCGGCGCTGTTCTTCGGATTAAGGCTGGATGGGGTGGGCCACCTGTCGGGTGTGCCAAAAGGTCCTGCATCAAGCCCCTTGGTGAGGTCGAACTCCGTGCCCTCGTAGTGGTCGCGGCAGATCGCCATGAGCATCTGAGGAGTCACCGGCTTGTCCGGCTTTATCGCGAACGGGTACTGCTCAAGCCACGGGTCAAGGTTCATGGACGGCGCCAGGAGGCTGAACACCCTCCACTCGCGGCGCGCGTTGTAGGGGGAATATGCCTTCTTGCCATAGGTCTCGTATACCTTGAACGGCTTGCCTGACTTGGGATCCCAGAGCCCCATAGACTCTGCCAGGGAGAATATATGCTTGGAACACATGTAGTTGGCCGTGTCGGCGGGGTTCACCTCGCCGATCCTGCTCCTGTTGGCCGATACGCCGACATAGCCCTCAGGTATCCTGACGGCTGCCCAAACGGCGCCCGGTTCACCGGAGCCGTACTCCCACAGAGGGCCGGGCCCGAAGACCTCGAACTGCCACGCTTCGTCCTTGTCGACGACGGTGAGGCATTCGCCGCCTATGCCATATCCGTACTTCTCGGCGAGATCGCCCATGATCTGCACGGCCTCTCGCGCTGTCTTGGATCTCTCAAGCGCGATCCTTTGAAGTTCGACGATGTCGAACCAGCCCTTTGCGTTCCTCATTCGGGAATCCCCGCCGATAGTCGTCTCACCCATGCCGACGCCGTTCTCGTTCATGAAAGAGTAAGATGCGTTGATGTACTGGTAAGTGTGGGCTACCTGGGGGATGACGCCGGGCGAGAATATCGGGTTGTTGATGTTCTCGAACTGACCGTAGTCGGTATTGCGCAATACTGTCCTCATCGTGCCTGCCGGCCAGTCCTTGGCCGGCACTACGTTTATCCTGGTATTGTCAGATCCAGAGTCGTCGGTCCACGTGGTCATTACATAGCCGCCAGCCGATGCGCCCTTGGATACGGGAATCGACGTGCAAGCCACCGCAGTCGCTGTGAATGCAGCAATAATCGCAATCACCGCGAAGCTGGATAAGAAGCTCTTCCTCATGTTCTCCCTCCTCTTTCTCTATTGGCCGGAAAACCCGGCCAAGGATATTCTATCCCAGCTCAATAGAGATTTTTTATGCATTTGGCGAAAAGCGCGCATTGCACGGATAGTAATCCATGAATATGCTTACCGCTATGAAACCTTGCATAATTCGAAACGGATTTGCGAAAAGGAGTGCGAAGCCAAAGTGAAAGGACCGCCATTGAATCGCAGCCCGCAAAAAGAAGGTAAGCATCGGGGCGAGCTTTTCCTTGATGGCTCATTCATATGGTAGGCGCCACGGTGCCTACTTCTTGTCCGCCCCCGATGCCCCCCTGCTCCTGAGAAGCCTGAGCATGCCGTCGGTGGCATCGAGCCTGCCGTTTGGCAGCACCCAGAAAGCTTCCACGTTCCCCATGCTATTTACAAGCTTCTTGCCCTCGGACAGGGGCAACAGGAACAGCACCGTCGACATATAGTCTGCAAGGCCGGCGTCGTCCGTCAGGACCGTGACGGCCCTGAAATATGTTCCGGGCATAAAGGTGTCCGGGTCGATTATGTGATGGAGCCTGGTGTCGCCTACATAATAGTAGCGCTGGTAGTCCCCGCTGCTTGCGACGGCGGCGTCATTTACGAAGATGACGTCAAGCAGGTCTTCGTCGTTCTCTACGAATACGGACTTATCAGGGTTCTGTATCCCCACTCCCCAGCGTTCCCGCACCCCGTCCATGGGTTTGCCAACTGCCCTGATGTTCCCGCCGGAGCTGATTATGCCCGATGTCATGCCCATCCCTATCAGTTCTTTCGCGACCAGCTCGGTGGCATATCCTTTGGCGATGGCGCCCACATCCAGGCGCATCAGTGGATCTGCAAGGTATACCGTCTTCTTTTCTTCGTCGATTATGATCGAGTTTATGTCAGAGTGGGCAGATGCCGCGACGAGCGCCTTCATGTCCGGGATTTTAGCGTTTTCGGGGTCGTTTATACCCTCTTCCCTGTATTCGTGCCAGATTCCCAGCATCGCCCCCATGGCTATGTTGGTCCGCCCGGCGGTCTTATCGTAGAGCTGTTTGGAGAACCTCAGCATGTCGATGATCTCCTGCTCTACCTGGACTGGGGCCATGCCTGCGTTTTCGTTGATCGTCATTATGTTGTTTACGCCCTCGTAGGTATTGTAGAAATCGTATAGCCTGTGCAGTTCGTGAAACCTATCGTAGGCATAGTCGTAATAACGGTCGAACTCGGCTTCGTCTTTCGTGTAGGCGACCAGCGTGATGACCGTGTCGAATACATCCAGCATGCTCTGGGAATACTTCTCGTACTTCTGCCGGGTGAGGAAATATCCTCCGATGCCGGCGGCAATTACTGCTACTGCCGCCAATAATGCGATTAACGCGTCTCGCCTTCTCATTTGCATCACCTTTAGCTATGTTATTTGCTTGGCCGGTATATTGCAAGTTCCGCATGAAAAGGGCCTCTCTTTGCGAGAGGCCCTACATATTTCCTTGTTCTTCCTATTACTTCGCGTTGGCAAATGCCTCGGCGACTGCGGCGATGTAATCCTGGACCGTTATGGTTACGAGCGAGGTGAGCTCCGGCACGTCCGGTACGTTGGTGTGGGAGGCGTCACGGGTCTTGACCTTCAGAGCCTGGATCTGGTCTACGGTCTTGCCGGCCATCCATGCTTCGAAGCTCTCCATCTGCTGGTACCACTCCCGCTTTATTGCGGAGGCCTTGGCCATTCCGTAGGCTTCCTTGAGCTCCTTCTTCGTCTTGAATTCTGCTGTCTTGTCGGAGGTGACCTTGCCGGCCTTATCGAAGTTGACCTTGGTCTGGCCGTTGTCGATGATGGCCTCGACCACTTTGCCGTCGGCGTCGAACAGCGCGGCTGCCATTACGCAGTCGACCTGGGCTACGGGGGCTACGGTGTCGGTCGCGCTCTTGGAGCTCTTTATCGATACGATGTTTCCGAGTCCGAGCTTCACCGCGCCGGCCTTCACGGCCACTGCGTTATTCCATGCGTCCTCGACAGCGGCAATGTAGTCCTGGACGGTTATGGTTACAAGGGAGGTCAGCTCAGGGACGTCCGGCACGTGGGTATGGGAGGCGTCACGGGTCTTGACCTTCAGGGCCTTGATCTCGTTGATGTTCTTGCCTACCATCCACTTCTCGAAGTTTGCTATCTGCTGATACCACTCGAGCTTTATAGTGGATACCTTGGCCATGCCGTAGCCCTCTTTAAGCTCTACTTTAGTCTTAGGGGCGACGGTTACGTCGGAAGATACCTTCATGTCCTTGTCGAAATTCACCTTTGTCTGGGCGTTGTCGATGCTGACCTTCACGACCTTGCCGGTGATGTCGAATGCTACCGCTGCCATGACGGTGTCAACCTGTCCTACCGCAGTCGCCGTATCAGTCGCATCCTTGGAGCTCTTTATGCTGATAACATGCCCGAGCCCCAACAGGGCTATCGGCGCGTCGGCCGCGGTCACTGCGACTGCTGCCATCAGCATTATTGCGAGTACTGCCAACATGACTTTCTTCATTGTCTTTCCTCCCCGAAATATGATTGAATTCGCAGATTACGTGCTTACGTAGTTCATAATATCACATGCATTCAAGACCATAAATATTATAGCTTGCCTTATATTGTACCTGTTTTAGAACTTTTATATCTTTCTTCACAAACTCCAGCACAGCAGAGGTTTGAGATATTTTTCACCATTAAGACGCGCCTGCTGTTCTTGGTTGTTCCATTGTTTCGGTTTCCGTTCATTGCCCTTAAGGAAAAGAAAAGCCGGCGCCCGTCGAAGGCGCCGGCACATGAATAGGTGCGGTTACTTTCCTATAATTATTTCCCTCCGGTTGTTGTAGGCATCCAGAAGTGCCGCCAGTATGTTGCCGTGGGCGTCGTTCAAGCTCATGGTTGCCTTAGCCACCACGTCTGCCAGGTACGCCTTCTCGGTGTCGTTCAGAAGGTTGAACTTCGCTAGGTCAGCCGCGTTCGTGGTGTTAGCCTTTATCGGGCGGCCGTTGCGGTCGGAGCAGTACTTCACGAAGAACCTTATGAGGTCGGCAACCGTCTGCCCTTTGAAGAACTCCTGGTAGGCATCCATCTGCTTGTACCATTCGTTGGCGGCGTTCATCCCGTATGCGTCGCCGCGCTGGCGCTTGGTTAGCCAGCCGTTCACCTCTGCGGAGATCTTCTCTACGGTGTTCTCCGTCTTTCCGGTTACTTTCTCGAGGTCATGGTCCGTGTAATTGTATCCGGGCGTTCCTGGCCAGCCTGAGAAATGAGGCATGCTCGCCCCGTCGTAGTTGGGCGTGCTCACCTCGTACATATCTACGAAGCAATCGAGTATGCGTCCCTGCTCATCGAACAAGGCGCTTGCCATTACGAGGTTGAAGCTGTATACCGGCACTTTCTCTGAGTCTGAGCCCGGGCCTACCCTGAAGATAACGGACTTGCCGAGGCCCTTGTATATGACCTTAGTGCCTTCGGGGATGACTGTCTTCGCTACTTCGACCGGCTTTGCCTCAACTACCGCGATGCCTGCGCCGGCCTTGTTGAGAGCTGCCGTGGCTGCTGCGAGGATGCCCTTCGACGAATAGGTCGCTCCGGAAACGGTATCCACTCCCGCTACGCCGTTGGCCTTGACGATCTTGGCCGAAAGCTCCTCGAAAGCGGGTCCGAAGATTCCGTCTGTGTCGTGCGTCTCAAGGACCTTAAGGCCCTTTATCGCGCCGTTTTCGATAGTTACCGCAAGCTTGATCTTGCCTAGGTAGCCATCGGCTTCGCCCTCGAAGACGCCGTTGGTGTAGGCGAGTACCGCAGCGCATGACAATGCGACGATCAGTGCCGCAACCAACAGAGATGACAGTTTGCGCATTTCTTATCCCTCCTATTGTGAAATATGGTCGCTTTATTGTGAATTGTAC
>JAGOKM010000092.1 GCA_017994615.1 Bacillota bacterium
CCAGGTTCAACCCTGTGGGCGACTTCGAGGTTGAAAGGCTTCGGAAGGCCGTGGCTCAAAATCGTCGTCTCGAGGGCACATACAGGCAAGCCTTCAGAGACTGCCTTCTGCACCTCGCAGGACATCTCGGCGTAATTCTTCAGCTCAAGCAAGCCCATTTCTTACCTCCTGAAGGTTTGTAGAAAATGATGTGGAACAATATTTATTAAAGCATACGCAGCCCAACTTTTACAGAAAGGGCATCATAAAGTAGTCGGATGCCCCGGAGGCAGCAGTGTTCACCAGATACGTCGATATAACCAGAAGGCTGACCAACTCAATCGAAGCCTGGCCAGGCGATCCCCTGGTACATATAACTAGGGTTGTAAGCGGGAATCCGGCCGATCCGTCGGTCAGTTCCGTCCATTTCGGCACCCACACAGGTACCCATATAGATTACCCGATGCATCTCCATTTGAATCGGACGCCACCCGGATTTGACGTGCTTATCGGCCCATGCAACGTCTTGGAAGGCTCCAGCCTGCGCCTTTTGCTGGCAGACGGAAGTCCGGTGGGCCCCAGGCTCCTAATAAAGGGCCCCGCCCCGCTTGCTGTCGAAGACGCCGAGGCATTAGTAAGGCATGGCATCAGGCTGGTAGGGGTGGAACTGCCCAGCATAGAGGAAGGAAGCAGCCTGATAGTACACAGGCTGCTGTTGGGTTCGGGCGTAGCCGTTATAGAGGGGTTGACGCTTGAAGCTGTCCAGGAAGGTCCTGCCTTCCTCATCGCACTGCCGCTGTCCTTGCAGGCAGACGACGGTGCGCCGGTAAGGGCGGTGCTCGCTTACTTACCTATTTCGCCTTCGGCGAGGTCCTCGTAGCGCTGCGGGCGCCTTTGCGCACCGGCTTCTTGCGGACCGAGAAGCCGAACCTGCCTAGCTTCTTTCCTATCGCATAGTAGTGCCCGTGGACATACGAGAAAAGGCCGGCCTTCTCAAGTGCGAACCTGTCGTTCTCGTTCATGAGGCTTTCGTCTACCTGGACTGAGACGACCTCTGCGACGAACATGACGTGTGATCCCAGCTTGGCCTTGCTGCGCACCTTGCACTCAATGCTGACCGGGCATTCCTCGATGGTCGGGCAGGCCAGTTTCTCTGCCTTTCCTCTGCTCAGCCCCGTGACTGCCCATTTATCGATGTTCCTGCCCGAGGTGCAGCCGCAGTAGTCCGCTGCTTTAGCCTGATCTATCGTCGGGATGTTCACCACAAACTCCCCCGACGATTCAATCAGCTGGTACGAATGCCTCTCCGGCCTTACGGATATCGAAATCATGGGCGGATCGGAGTTGACGGTGCCCACCCATGAAAGGGTCAGGATATTGTCCTTCCCTTCAGGCCCCTTGCCCTTGCAGGACACCATAACTGCAGGCAAAGGCCATAACATGGTCCCCGGTTTCCAGCTCACCTTGCTCATCTGTTGACCTCCAGAAATCTGTATGTGTTATATTCTACTCTAGCGGCGGCTATTCTACAAAGAACGCGAAAGCTGGAAACGCTGTGGAAACAAGCTGTGAAGGATGGCAATGAGGACTTCCCTTCGCATAATTGCAGCCTGCACCGCGATGCTCTTGGCATCGCTCGCTGTAGCCTCCCCTATCTTATCCGCCACTTTGCAGGATGCGACGGTCTTGAGGGTCGGACTCGTCGGAAGGTTGTCATCGCTTGCCGACTTGACTGACGGCGGTGTGACATCAAACCTTGTCATGTCGATGGTCGCAGATTCGCTGTTCTCATACTCGATACCAGATAGGTCGGTATCCCCCATGCTTGCAGAAGGATGGCCCGATTTCGCAGCTGACGGGAAATCGGTTAAAGTCAAGGTCCGCAGCGGGATCGATCCGTCGGGTTCTGGTCTGTTCGGCCTTCAGGCTGTAGCCTCGGCGCTCCAATCGCGCGTCCCGTCGGCGTCAGGGGCCACAGTTCAGGCGGACGAGGCTGGCAATTCGCTGGTTTTCCGTTTCACCTCCGATGCAAGCCTGTTCTGGGACCTTTTCGCCTTCGTCCCCGTTTATGCCGTCTCCGCGGACGGATGCCCTGTCGGGGCAGGGGATCCCGCATGCAGATTCGGCACAATCGAATCGGGAGGCGTCGTGCTTCATCCAAACGGCGGGGTTTCTCTTCCAGTTCTACTTCGGGGCTATAAAGACCAGGTATCCATGATACAGGCCTTCACAGAGGGTGCAATCGATTATTGCTCAACCGATTTGAGCAGGTCTTCTGCCCAGCTTAAGGGCCCGAATTGGCAGTCATCCCCGGAAGCTGCGGTCGTACTTGTGCTCAACCCGGGTTCTGCTGCCTTCAGCGAGGCCCAAGCCAGATCGTCCGCTCTCAACCTTATAGACAGGCCCTATATCGTGCTAAGGACAATCCCGGGCAGGGCGATCCAATCGACAGGCCTATATTTCTCCAGCAACCCTTCGACTTCAGGCTCGATTGCAATGGACGGGAAGGCAATAAGGCTGATAAGCAAGTCCGACAGGCTCGATTCCCTCGAAATGCTATGTTCAATGATGGTAAAGGCCTGGTGGGAGGCAGATGGGGCTCTTGTGAGCCTGAACCTTCCCTCAGACAAGCTTAATGCCAGGGCGAGGCTAGAAGCCGGCGATTACGACGCCATTGTCGCAACCGTATGGCTTAGGCCGGGTTTTACAGGGCTATTGGATAATCTGGCGGACGGGGGGCTTATGCAGGAGTACATCAAATCCGATGCGGCATCCATATTAAAGAGGCTGAAAGCCCCGAAATCGTTCGACGATATGAAAAAGGCGGCCGAGGAACTTGAAGGGCTGCTTATCAACAGGTCCGTGGTCCTGCCTTTGGTCCGCCCGGTCAAGACGGAGTTATACAGGCCGCAGCAATTCGCAGGATGGAGATCGGCCGCTGGTGAGCCGCTTATCCATACTTACAGGGATTTTTCGGGGATATACGCCATCAAGCCCTAGAAGTCGAACAGGCTGGGCGGTTGCGGCTTCTTCGCACGCTTTCCTTTCTTCTCCTTGACGTAAGGCCCAAGGTCCGGCTCAAGCTCCTCAACGACTGGCTCCTGCGCTTTCGTCTGTCCGGTCTGGGCATAAGTTTCCACATCCGCGGCTATGGGGACAGTGTCCATGTGCTCGGCTGCGGCGGCTTTCTCAGTCGCGGCGCCGGCTTCGTCTTTTTCAGGCTGGATTATGGCTTGCTTCTCAGGCCCATCAGCTATGGCGGCTTTATTAGCAACGGGGCTACTTTTGTCTCGCTTGTGTGGTTTGGTCGCCCTTGGCCGTCTTTTACTCTCCGGCTCTTCTATTATTACGTCCGCAGTCAGGGATGGCTGCTGCTCGATCTTGTCCAGGCGGTCCATTATCTTTTTGATCTTTGAGGAATCCTTAAGCAGCAGGGCGTATTTCCTCACTATCTCCAGCGCAAGCCCTTCATCTTCCTCGTTAAGCCTGTAATATACCCACTGCCCCTTCCTCTCTGCTTCAAGGAGACCCGCATTCCTCAGTATCGCAAGGTACCTCGAGACCGTCGGCTGCGGGGTCTTCATAGCTTCCTGCAGATGGCTCACACATACGGCCCCCCTTAATGCCAGGACCATCAGGATGCTGAGCCTCGGCTCATCGGCCATGGCCTTTATTGCGGCAGTCAGTTTCTTCATCATTCACTCCTTAATCCATATATTCGTATATTATTATATGACATGATTTCGCCGATTCCTGCTAACCCGACAAAAAAGCCCGGTCTCTTCAACCAGGCTATTCATATCCGCTTATGCGCATGTATTAATATATGCTTATTACAAGGCTTTTATCATGCCTCTAATATGGCGAAGCTTTTTTCTAGCATGGCTTTCCCGTTTGCCACCTTTACGTCGCATCCTAGAAGGGGCCGGTATGTCCCATCTGGGATGGCGATGCCGGGGCTGGCGTCGTGTCCTCCCACCTTGAATATACCGTACAGCCTCTTGCCGCCTAGTTCATAGAAAGCCACGATCGCTTCTTCCTCATTCTCGTCTACTTCGAAGTAAGGCGATTTTATGAAATAATCGAGCTTTTTCAATGAGGCAAGGTTTCTTATGAGGTCTGAGAAGCCGACGTCAAGCTTCCCCCAGTCGATGTCCTCCTTTTCGAAAAGGCTGGGCCTGTGGTCCGTGAGGGTCTCATCGCCCATATAAACCAGTGCGGCACCCTTGTTGAAGAAGGAGAAGGCCGTCCAAGCCTCAAGCACTTGCCTGTCCTTGAACAGGGCTGCGGGCCTTTCCTGGTCGTGGTTGCCCAAGAAACGTACCTTTACATAGTTTTCCGGATATATGTACTCCTGGGAGCGCAGCGCCTGCAGATACTGCCTCAGGCTGCCTTTGCCGAGAGCATAGTCGTGGAACCTGCCGTGGATGTCGTAGTCGTAGCAGATGTCGAAGGCTTCGAAAAGCTGGCTGTCGCTTGCGGCCTCGTAACCGTGCCTCCTGTTCAGCACGACGAAATCCCCGTGTACCGATTCGGCAAGCCAGATGCACCCCGGCTTGGCCTCCGCGACCCTTTTCCTTGCCTTTGTCCAGAAGTCCACAGGGACGAGAGATGCCACATCGCACCTGAAGCCGTCGAACCCGAAAAGCGCCCATTTAACCAGGTTGCCTATCAGGTACTCCTCAAGCGGCTTGCCTCCCTTTGAGTAGTCTAGGTCGATCACGTCCCACCAGTCTCCGACCTTGTTGCATGGCTTGCCGTCCTTGATATAGAACCATTCCGGGTGGAGCCGGGCCAGCTCGGAATCGGGTGAAGTGTGGTTGTAAACCACGTCCATCAGCACCTTGATGCCCAGGGAATGCGCTTTGTCGAGCAGCTCGGCCAGGTCTTCCTCTCCCCCGTAGGCAGGATCTACCCTGGTATAGTCCTTTATCGCATAAGGGGAGCCCATGCTGCCCTTTCTGTTGACTTTGCCAATAGGATGGATGGGAAGCAGGTGGATTATGTCGGCGCCCAGGCCCTTTATCCTGCCAAGGTCCCTGGTCACTCCCTTGAAGTCGCCCGATTTGGAATAGTCCCTCACAAAGATCTGATATGTGAAGCTGCTCCTCAGTCCCTTTGACGTATCCTTCGCCATGTGACCC
>JAGOKM010000093.1 GCA_017994615.1 Bacillota bacterium
AGGTAGGGATAACCTTCTCTTCTGATGTCGCACACCCTATAGTCACAAGGAATGGATAGAGCCGTACCAAGATCGGACAGAGGTGAACATATGAAGGCGCCGATCCTGAAAGACCGGGCCCTGGAAGCCAAGGTAGAAGAAGCGGTGAAGTCGGTGTGCGAAGCTTTCCGCGCCGGATGCAAGCTCCTCGTCTGCGGCAACGGAGGCAGCGCGGCAGATTCCTCTCATATCGCCGGAGAGCTGGTCAAATCATTCGAGAAGAAGCGCCCTTTGGCCAGGTCGATTTCGGAGGACCTTAAATCGTCAGGTGAGCGCGGGCTGCGCTTGGCAAAGATGCTGGAAGGGGGCTTCCAGGCCATTTCGCTGGCGTCTGACGGCGCTGTCATGAGCGCCATAGCAAACGACATCGGCCAGGAAGCCGTCTTCGCGCAGCAAGTGGCATCTCTTGGCAGGTCAGGCGACGTGCTCCTCTGCATCTCGACCTCGGGCAGGTCAGAGAACGTGATAAACGCAGCAGTAACGGGCAAGGCTGTCGGCATGAAGGTGATTTCGCTGACAGGCGCCGTCTCCGAGCTGTCGGACATCGCAGATGTCGGCCTGGTGACGGGAGGTTCCGGCGCGGCGGAAATTCAGTCGAGGCAGCAGGTCGTATACCACGAAATCTGCAGGCGAATAGAAGAGAGAATGCCCTAAGAGTGCGAATACATCATTTAACAAGCAGGGGCGGCATATAGTGCCGCCTTCGGTATTGTCATAACGGCTTCGCTTTGCCGCCGGCCATCCTTATGACTTTTACGGCGGTTGAGTCCATAGCGTCGATGAAGCCGTCCTTCAAGCCCAGCCATGATCCAATTACCGAGAGTTCCGTGCATCCGAGGATTATCGCCTCGGCCCCCTTCCCTCGGAGCTCTTCGACCGCATACATGAACTCCGATGCCGATTCGGGTCCCTTGCCGGCTTTTACCCCGTCGTAAATCGCCCTGGTAACGATGCCCTGGCCTTCGGCGTCCGGAACGACCTCCTCATAGCCCAACGCCTCCAGCTCCCTTCTGTATATTCCGTTTGATATCGTGCCGACGGTCGCGAGAACCCCGACCTTGCCCCCGGGGCTCACCAGCCGCGCCGCATCTTCCGCAGCTGTCCTGGGCATGTGCACGAAATCGACCCCGACCGCCCTTTTCAGAGGCTCGAAGTAGTGGTGTGCCATATTGCAAGGCATGGCGATGATCTCTGCCCCCGCGTTCCTGAGCCTTAATCCCGCCTCTATCATGTACGGCAGCGGATCGGGCCCCTTGCCCTCAATATGAGCGGTGCGGTCCGGGATCATGGCATAGTCGTCCACGATTATATGCAGGTGGTCCTGGTCCTTGTCCGCGTCCGTGAGCTGCACGAACCTGGTCAGGAAGTAGGCGGTCGCAAGCGGCCCCATCCCACCGAGTATCCCTATTGTCCTGGTCTCCTCCATAGCCGACCTCCGTCGATGATCGCCTGCGCCGACGCTTTCTGCCGGAAGTTTGACCATACGCGCGGCTCAAACTATACTTTGCTTATAGCACAGCATAATAATACTTCCTTCATCGTACATAATCCAATTCATATGAATGGAATGATATCTATGGACGGGAAGCTTCGCGGAAACGGCAGCATGACAGGCCTGCAAAAGTTCTTTTACGGTTGCGGGGAGGGAGCCTCCACTTTTGCCACCACGGCAGTAGGCATGTTCTACCTTTACTTCCTGACGGACGTCGTCGGGATACGCCCGTCGCTTGCGGGGCTAGTAGTGCTCCTAGGAAACGTCTGGGACGCCGTCACCGACCCGTTCGTGGGATGGCTTTCCGACAAGAGCGACAACAAGTTCGGAAGGCGCAGGGTGTGGATTTTGGGCTCCACCATCCCATTTGCCATCTCGTTCGCAATGATATGGACGGTGCCCGCCGGAGGGAGCCAGCTGGCCTCGTTCATTTACGCCACCCTTGCCTTCATGATGTACATATTCATGATCACGGCCTACATGGTCCCATACACCACCCTGGCCATGGAGCTTACTTCCGACTACGACGAGAGGAACCAGCTTGCGATGTGGAGGATGGTGTTCAGCATCGGCCTGGCGCTTCCCGCAACCGTCCTTCCGAAGGTCCTGGTCGACATGCTTCCGGATGAGAAGACGGGGTTCATGGCCATGGGCTGGATCCTGGGGGCATGCATGCTTCCCCTGGCCGCCTTGGTAGTATTAGCTGGCCGCGAAAGGAAGCCGAAAGTCAAGGGGCCGGGGTTCGTCGAGAGCCTCAAGAGCAGCCTCAGGTTCAACCCTTTCCTCAAGGCGCTTTTCATGTATGTCTGCGCCATGCTGCCCTTGAGGCTCCTGATGGCCTCGATCATCTACTACTTCAACTACTACCTCAAGCAGCCAAAATACTTCGAGCTGTCGATGGGGCTCATGATGATAGCAAGCGTGGTGGCGCTATTCTTCTGGAACTACGTCACAAAGAGGCTCGACAAGAGGCGCGCCTATATCATAGGCCTTCTCACGCTGGCTTCGTTCATCCTGATACTGCTGCTGCCTCCTTCGGTCATGATGAGGATACTGATACCCTACTCGATCGTGATGGGCCTTGGCGTATCAGCCCTCCACATCATGCCTGTAGCCATAATCCCGGAGGCGATAGACGCTGCGATCGCTGAGGGTTATCCCGCCTCAGAGGGCATCTGGAACGGCGTCGTGACCTTCGCGCACAAGATATCAGCCGCGCTTGCGGCATTCGCTATGGGGATAATCCTCGAAGCGGCGGGCTATGTGGCCGGGGTTGAGGACCAGAGGCGCTCCGCGATAATCGCAATCCTTTTGCTGGTCAGCATCGCCCCCGCCGTCCTGTCAGTAATCGGGGTGCTTATCGCCCGCGGGTTCAAAATCGGCAGGACGGAAGCCGTCGAAATCGAGGAGAAGATAGGATGAGCAGTATAGAGGTCAGGCAACTAGGCGAGGGCGACCTGAAAGATTTCATCATGCTGCCGTTTTCGATATACAAAGGGGACCGCAACTGGGTCGCCCCCTTGATCCGGGACCAGGCTAAGCAGCTGAAGGGCGGCAGCAAGTTCATAGCGGCCGCTGAACACGCCTTCCTTGTGGCTTACAAAGGCGGCGTCCCCTGCGCAAGGATCCTGGTCGGGCGCTATGCCGGCATGAAGAAGAACCTCGTCGGATGCTGCTACTTCTCGCTTCCCGAGGCCAGGGACGAGGAATCCTTCAAGGCAATCTTCGGCGCCGCCGAGGGATGGGCCAGCAAGATGCGGCTTTCGAAGCTCATCGGCCCCTGGTCGCCGACCGACGGAGAGGACGACAGATGCTTCCTGGTTGAGGGATTCGAGGGGCCTCCCACCCTGATGGGGACTTATAACCAGAGATGGTATCCAGATGCGATGGAAAGGCTCGGCTATACCAAGGAGATGGACCTGTGCACTTTCCTTATGACCGGCAAGGCCGAAATCGACGCGAGGATCAGCAGGGCGCTCGAACTGGCCCTTCTTAGGAGCAAGGCCGAGATCAGGCATGTTAACATCAAGGACATGCATGATGACGCTAAGGCTATGTTCGACATCCTCAAGGTCTGTGCCCAGGAGGAGCCCCTTTTCCCAGATCCCACGTGGGAGCAGTTCATGAACGAGGTCCGCTACCTTGCCAAGCTGGCAGACGAGAGGCTTATACTCATCGCAAGGAAGAAGGACACCGGCAAGCCCATCGCTTTCGTCGTATGCATGCCCAACTGGAGCGAAGTGCTGCAGAAGGTGAGAGGCAGGTTGTTCCCGTTCGGCTGGGTACACGTGTTGGGGGCGAAGAGGCGGATAAAGGGCATGAGGGCCCTCATGCAGTTCTGCCTGCCCGAATACAGGGGGTCCGGGATCATGGCGGTGATGTACGCCAGGATCTTCGAAGAGGCCGTAAAGGCGGGGTACAAGTACGGTGAAGCCGGGATAATCAATGTGGACAACTTAAACTCCAGAAGGCCTATAGAGGCGATCGGCGGAAGGCAGTACAGGCTTTACAGGTGGTACAGCAAGCAGATCTGACATGGGTTTCATTTGTTGAGCACCGCCGATGGAGGGTCCTATGGCCGATGTAAGCATATGTGAAATAGGAGATGACCGCCTGGCGGAGTTCGTGAAGCTCCCCTTCCGGTTGTACTCTGGGGACCCGTACTGGGTGGCGCCTCTTATCGGCGAGCAGTTGAAGCTGCTCAGAGGAGGCAGCCATTTCCTTTCGTCGACCAAGCACGCGTTCCTCATGGCCTACAAGGGCGGCCACGCCTGCGGCAGGATCCTGGTGGGGCGTTATGAGGGCATGAGGAAGGACGCCGACGGAAAGGCCTACTTCTCGATGCCTGCGGCAGACGACGAGGGGACGCTGGGGCGGCTGATCGACGCAGCCGAGGGATGGGCAAGGGCCGAAGGCCTGAAAGGGATGATAGGGCCATGGTCTCCTACCGACTCTGACGACGAGAAGGGGCTCCTTGTGGCGGGGTTCACCGGGCCTCCGTCGCTAATGGGATCTTACAACAAGCCCTGGTATAAAGAGGTGTTCGAAAAGAAAGGATATGGCAAGCTGGTCGACTTCATATCCTACTCGCTGGATAGATACCCCGGCGGGGGGCCGAGGATCGAGCACCTTATAGGGCTGGCGGAGAAAAGGGCGAAGATTTCGATAACCGGGCTCAACAGGCGAGATTTGGAGCGGGACTTGAGGGACATCCACAAGGTCATGCTGGCGGCAGTCGGCGGCAATCCGGACCTGCCCTCCCCTACGTGGGAGCAGTTCAAGCCCGAGGCCGAAAGGCTGGCCAAGCTGGCAGACGACAAGCTGGTCCTGATCGCCAGGAGGACGGACAACGGGGAACCGGTCGCATTCGTGGCTGCCCTTCCGAACTGGAGCGAAATCCTCAAGAAGATCGGGGGCAGGCTGTTCCCGTTCGGATGGATCCATGCGATGGGCGCTAGGAAGAAGATCAGGGGCGTCAGGGTGCTGCTGCAGTTCTGCGAGCCGGGATACCAGGGCTCCGGGGTTCTCCTCATGTTATATTCCAGGCTGAGGGAACGGGTGTCGGAAGGG
>JAGOKM010000094.1 GCA_017994615.1 Bacillota bacterium
GTTCCGGATCGTCCAAGACAACAAGGTCCATCTGGTCCAGAGCCCCGTCCGTGCCGTAGACCAATGACGCGTTCACCGCGCTGGTGCCCTCGTAGAGGGCCTTGAGCATCTCCGCCGTGTTGCCCGAAGACAGTATTATGAGCTGTTCGTTGGTCAGCTTGAAGCCATAGGCCGCCTCGTAGCCTATCAACCCCATGGGGTTCTCCACGAAACCCGCGGCGCAGATGAGCTTCACAGGTTTGCCTGAATTCACGTAATCAGCGAACGCCCGCATGTCCTTGACGTTGTTCTCCTCGGAAAACTTGCGGGTGACGGCTATCATCTCGGTGTTGTTCGCCGGAGCAGGGGCAAGCCAGATGATGTCGTTCTTGTCCTTGTCCAGTTTGGCGGTGAATTCATAACCTCTGACGGGATCGTTCCATATGGTCGCGTCTGTAGCGTCCTCAGGGTGATAATATTGGCCGGAGCCCGTATAGTCCACCACAAGGTCGACCTCCTTGTTCTCGAGGGCTTTCCTCAGTATGTCGGGCGTGCCGAAGTTGACCTTGTCGGTGACTTCTATCTTCTTCGCCCGAAGAAGAAGGACTATCGCCTTGCCCAGCACACCACCTTCAGAATCAAGCATCGTCGCCACCACTACAGGGGCCTTGGACTCCTTTTTCGTCAGGCATCCTCCCATCATGGAGAAAGCCAGGGCGACTACCAGCAAAGATACCAACAGCCTCGTCTTCACATTCTCACCTTCCCGAAAGTTCCATTCGACCGCCATCGGCAGATTGTATCTATAGTTCAACCATCCGGGCTTGATTCCTCTAATCGGAGCGACATGTCGACCGCCGGGGACTGTAGCATAAGAATGCAGTGCCATACCGACCGGAAGCACAGGGGCGGCCATGCCGGCCGCCCCTGACGATAAGCGGACTAGCTGTCTTTTTTCAGTATCTTCTCGACCCTGGGCGCCCTCAACGTGCTTGCCGAGGGCATGTTCGACCCGAGAAGGGGCGTAAGGTAGTACTTGAAGGCATCTGTCACGTTGTTGCCCCGCTCGTTGATGAATTCGTCGGGCATGAGCTTGGTTTTCCCCGCTATTGCGGCTAGCGGCTGCAGCACGTAATCGACGGAGTAATATCCTGTCCTGTTAATCGTGACCGAACCATCGGTATCATGCCAAAGGGCGAACTGGGCGGCCTTCTCGCCGACTTCGCGCGCCTCCCTCTGGTCTACGTCCGAAACGCAGCCGATGAAAGACCTCTGCAGGTAGCCGAAGGTGTCGGAACGTACCCTCTTGATTTCCGTATTGTCCCTTATATAGCTTGTCAGGAGGTCGCCAAGCAGCCCGGTGCCGGATAGCTGGACATTCCCATGGGCGTCCTTGCCGAACTGCCCGAGCTTCGTGACTATGGGCGTCCCGTTCTCGTCGCTGATGCCCTCCGATACGGCTACCAGGCATCTTCCATACTTCGCATACACCTTCTTTACATCCTCAATGAATTCTGCCACCTTGAAGGGCCTTTCAGGCATGTAGATGAGGTGCGGCCCGTCGTCGGGGTATTTGTGCGCTATGGACGACGCCGCCGTCAGGAAGCCAGCATGCCTTCCCATGACCACTCCTATATGGACGCCGGGGAGAGCTTTGTTGTCCAGGTTCAGCCCTATGAACGACTGGGCGACGAACCTCGCCGCCGAGCCGTAGCCCGGCGCATGGTCGTTCAGCACGAGGTCGTTGTCGATGGTCTTAGGGATGTGGATGGCCCTCAGCTGGTAATTCGACTTCTCGGCCTGTGCATTGACGATCCTGACGGTGTCGGAAGAGTCGTTTCCACCGATGTAGAAGAAGTACCTAACGTCGTGCGCCCTGAATACATTGAAGATTTCCTTGCAATACGCTTCATCCGGCTTGTCCCTTGTGGACAGCAGCGCCGAAGACGGGGTCATGGCCACCCTTTCAAGGTTATTGGTGGTCTCCTGCGTAAGGTCCAGGAAATCCTCGTTCACTATGCCGTGCACTCCGTTCATAGCGCCGTATACCTTGGTAACCTGGCTGAACTTCCTTGATTCTAGGACTGCGCCAACCAGAGACTGGTTGATTACGGCAGTAGGGCCCCCGCCCTGAGCCACGACTACTTTGCCTTCAAATCTCATATGACCACTTCCCTCTGCATGGGCTGAGCCCTTAATAACTATTTTGACCGATTCTCATTTGGGTCATGGCGGCGCTCAAGGCGCATCGCCTGATGATAAGACCTTTACACATAGGAATTCTGTCAACGGCTGGCATTCTCCTTCATTCCTGCCGTTTCCTCCCTAGTACATATATTAAGCTAGCTTGACAGCTTATGGAATGTTGCCGATAATATTGACGAGTATCTATATAAGCAGTTAAAAAGGACAAGGACGGAGGATCGGAATGAAAGAGGACAAGCGTGGCATAGGCTTCTTCGAGAAGTATCTGACCGTATGGGTGGCGCTGTGCATGGCGGCCGGAGTCCTCATCGGGATATATCTGCCCCAGGTTCCGGACTTTCTAAGCCGTTTCGAGTACGCCAATGTGTCCATGCCGGTGGCCATACTCATCTGGCTTATGATCTACCCTATGATGCTGAAGGTTGACTTCCACAGCATACTAAGGGTTAGGGATAACCCTAGGGGACTTATCGTAACATGGGTGACTAACTGGCTTATAAAACCGTTCACAATGTACGCGATTGCCCTGTTCTTCTTCTACTTTGTCTTCAAAGGCCTTATCGACCCCGCAAAGGCCAAGGAGTACCTTGCCGGCGCCGTCCTGCTGGGCGCGGCCCCGTGCACTGCGATGGTGTTCGTGTGGAGCCACCTGACCGACGGCAACCCCGCCTATACCCTGGTGCAGGTCGCGACGAACGACCTGATAATACTCGCGGCTTTCGTGCCAATAGTGGGCTTCCTACTGGGCATAAGCGAGATTGCCATACCATGGGATACGCTTTTCCTGTCGGTTGTGCTCTTCGTAGTGATACCACTGGGGGCCGGCTGGCTTTCAAGGGTCACTATCACTAAAAGCAGAGGGCTGGAATATTTCGAGAAAGTATTCATACCGAAGTTCGGAAATGTCACCATAACGGGCCTTCTTCTGACCCTGGTCATAATCTTCTCATTCCAGGGGCGGACGATAATCGAGAATCCGTTGAGCATAATGCTCATCGCAGTTCCTCTTATCATCCAGACGTTCCTGATATTCTTCATAGCATACCTGTGGGCGAGGGCCTGGAAGCTGCCGCACGACATCAGCGCCCCGGCCGGCATGATAGGGGCATCCAACTTCTTCGAGCTGGCGGTAGCCGTTGCGATATCGTTGTTCGGGCTGGGTTCGGGGGCCACCCTTGCGACAGTAGTAGGGGTGCTGGTAGAAGTGCCTGTCATGCTCATGCTGGTCAGGATTGCAAACGGCACGAAGTCATGGTTCAAGGGCTTTGCCAGCTTATGAACTCATAAGGCTGCCATACCGGCCTTTAGGCTGACATGACCTTTATAATCCGGCTGAGACTTCGAGTCCGGCCGGATCTTCTATTTCACGTCCCCGCCGAGCCTGGACCTTACGTCCTGGCCGATCAGGCGGTACAGCACAGTCACGGTTGGCACCCCGATGACGAGGCCCAGGACTCCGAAGATGCCGCCTGCCAGTATGACCGTAAGAAGGAGCCATAGCTGGGGTAGGCCGATGGTCTGCCCCATCACCCTGGGGTAGATCAGGTTCCCCTCTATCTGCTGGAGCACCACTATGAAAAGGACGAACCAGAGAGACTTTACTGGATCCACCATCAACAATATGAAAAAGCCCGGTATAGTGCCGATTATGGGGCCCACTATAGGCACAAGGTTGCTTACGCCGATGAGCATGCTTATAGGGAGGGCGTATGGGAAGCCGAATGCCAGCATCCCGAAGAAACACAGTACCGCCAGTATAAGGGCCTCTGTCAGCTGCCCGTAGATGAACTTCTTGAAAGTGACCGAAGTCACTGAGGCGATATGGCCTATCCTCCCGGCAGACCTGGGGAAATATGCCGCTACGAACCTTCTGAGCTGGGATTCTATCCTGGACTTGTCCGATAGTATGTATATTGATAGCACGAAGCCCAAGACAATGCGAACCATTGAGCTTATTACGCTTGTCGTTATTGTGAAAACCCTGGGGAAAATGCTCCCCAACAGCGCCGTGATCCTTTCAGGCAGCTGCCTGATGAACTCGTCAAGCTGTGAGAAGTCGAAGGACTGGATTTCCAGGTATTCTGCCGCCTTCGCCACGAAATCCAGCACATGCCCCCTGTAAGCCGCGTAATTGCTGGAAAACTGCTTTGTGCTTTCTATGAACTGGGGGACCATGTAATAGAATATGGCGAACACTGTCAGCATGAAGAACAGGTGGGCGATCAGAACCGATGCGAACCTGACCGCCTTCTCCGCCCTTGTAGATGCGAAGACCCTTCTCAAACCTTTCCGTATCGTCTCGAACAGCCCGTCCAGGATGAACGCTATGGCAATGCCTATGAACAGGGGGCTCATGACCCTGAACGACTTTGCGGCAATGGAAAGGATTGCGTCGAGCTTTACGAGCGCCGCGCCCATGAGGAATATGTAGAAGGCAAGCAGAAGATAGCCCCTGAACGTCCTTTTATCCAAACGCAGCCCCCCAATCGAGCAATACCATTATATCAGTTGCAGGATAATGAATGCTGAAAGACGGAGGAGACCATGGCTCCGCAAAGAAAAGTGCCCTGATGATGGAGGCTCTGTCGGCTTAACGGGCAGTTGCCTCAGGTCATCGACAGATAGAAAGAATTGAATAGGAACCAGCCTAGTGGTACAATTCACAATAAAGCGACCATATTTCACAATAGGAGGGCTAAGAAATGCGCAAACTGTCATCTCTGTTGGTTGCGGCACTGATCGTCGCATTGTCATGCGCTGCGGTACTCGCCTACACCAACGGCGTCTTCGAGGGCGAAGCCGATGGCTACCTAGGCAAGATC
>JAGOKM010000095.1 GCA_017994615.1 Bacillota bacterium
GCCGATGGGCGTTTCCAGCGCTGCGGCCTCCTGGCCGTTGGCCACAAGGTGGTTGGCGATACGTAAGGAAACTGCGTCCACTGCGCCCGAATGCGGGAAGCCCCAGGCCATCGCGCCAGGCCTGCCCAGGTCCTGCACGCTCGAGAGGGGCCCCGGTTTGATCACCCTGACGCAGCCTGTCATTGCGAGCCTCCCAACTCCAAGTCCTCGATGCTATATCTTCCGGCCTCGACCGCTTCTTGTATCCTCGAATACTCTCCCTCGTCTATCGGGAAGAACTCAACGTAATCGCCGGCAGAAAGAAGCACCGGGGGCATCATGGCGGTGTCGACGAGGTTAACGGGGCTCCTGCCTATGATCTGCCAGCCGCCTGGCACATCAAGAGGGTAGATGCCGGTCTGCTTTCCTCCTATGCCTACCGAACCTCGAGGCACCTTCGGCCTCGGAACCGTCAGCCTCGGCGTTTCAAGCCTGTGGTCCATGCCGCCCAGATAGGGAAAGCCTATGGTGAAGCCAATCATATAGATCAGGTACCTAGCCGATGAATGCAGCATGATCACCTGCTCCGGATCCAGACCGGTATGTCGGCTCACCTCCGGCAGGTCAGGGCCGAATGCCCCGCCGTAGCAGACAGGTATCCTTTTCAGCCTGGGTTTATATCCTTCCGCTTCAGAGGCCATGTCGATGGCCTCTTTCACGGCTAAGAGCGCTTCGGAAGGCTTCACCGAGCCCGGCCTGAAGACGACCAGCAGCTCGTTGTACGCCGGGACGATGTCAGTTACCCAAGGCAGACGGGCCCTCGACACCAAAAGGCCGGCCTGCCTGACTTTTCCGGCTATCTCCGGGTCTATGCGCTCTTCGAATCTCACGAGGACGGAATCATCCGATGCGTTCGTTATCAGCCGGTAGTCCATCTTGCCACCTACATGCCGTATATGAACTCCTGTATCCTCGAATCTTCTATGTCTCCTACGAACATGTGCCCCGGGCTGTGGGTTATCATGATCTCCGGCTTCGTCGCCAATGCCGCAGCCTGTGGTGTGACTCCGCAAGCCCAGAAGACAGGGATCTCGCCGGGTTTGATCTCGACCGGATCTCCGAAGTCAGGCCTTGATATGTCCCTGATCCCTATTGCCGAGGGATCCCCGATATGCACCGGAGATCCGTGGACTGCGGGGAGGGCGGACGTGATCTCGACGGCCTTTGCCACCAGCCTGCCTGGTATCGGCCTCATGCTGACTACGAGCGGACCGTGGAAAACTCCTGCCGGACGGCACT
Organism: Bacillota bacterium; assembly: GCA_017994615.1. Taxonomy (GTDB): domain Bacteria; phylum Bacillota; class DTU025; order DTU025; family MWDF01; genus MWDF01. Next base: position 1,279 of record JAGOKM010000095.1, read on the forward strand.
GGACATCAGTTATGTACATCGGGACGTTTGACCCGGCCTCGATGTGCCTTATCGGCACACCTGCGGCCATCAGCCTGGTCTCGAATGAGAAGCTGCACCCGATGAGGAAGAATACGAAGTCGTCCTGCCATACGTCCATCAGGTCGAGCGGCTCTTCTGTCAATGTCCCGTTCCTGTATATCCTGTATTTCGGTATGTCGGTCCTGATGTCAGCCCCGTCGGCTATGAACCTGGTGAGGTAATCCCCTTTTCCTCCCACCTCTAGAAGGGGGCATGGCTTAGGGTTCCTCGTACAGAAAAGCAGGAAGTCGTAAGCCAGGTTACCCGGCAGAACGGCGAGGTTCGCCTGGACGAAGCCCTCAGCCATCCCTGATGTCTGTCTGGCAAGCAGGCCTTTCCTGGCGGCGAGCCTGACTTCGGCCGGAGTGGCCCTTGAATAATCCCTCACTTGCCGATACCTCCTCCGATGATGGAATCTAGCGGAGCTATGCCGACTCCCGCGGCCGTTATGGCCTCTTTGATCTTCCTGGCAAGGACCGCTGCGCCTTCCGTGTCCCCGTGAAGGCAGATCGTGTCTATATCGAGTTTGATCGGTGTGCCGTCAACGCCCAGCACTATGCCTTCAGAAGCCATCCTGACCGCCCTTGAGACGACCTCCGCCTCATCATGTATCACCGACCCCTGGACTGTCCTCGGGACAAGGGAACCGTCAGGCATGTAAGCCCTGTCTGCGAAGCCCTCTGCTGCGACCCTCAATCCCATCTCCGCAGCTATGCGGATCATCTTCGAGTTCGCAAGCCCCACCAGGATCAACCCCGGGTCGTACATGTATATGGCTTTGGCTATCGCCCTTGCCGCCGCCTCGTCTTTGGCGGCCCTGTTATACAGGGCCCCATGCGGTTTCACATGCTTTAGAGCCAGCCCCGCAGCGCGTGCGAAGGCGTCGAGCGCACCCGTCTGGTACAGTACGTAATCTTCTATCTCTTCCGGGGAAGCTGCCATGTCCCTCCTGCCGAAGCCCTGCATGTCAGGGTATCCGGGATGGGCTCCCGGGTGTACCCCCAGCTCCTTGCAGGCTGTCATGGTCCTTTTCATTACGCCCGGATCTCCGGCATGGAAGCCACAGGCAATATTTGCGCTGGTAACAGAGCCAAGCACGCTCCTGTCGCATCCCTTTTCGAAAGCGCCGAACGATTCGCCCACGTCGCTGTTAAGGTCGATGAACCTCATATGACCACCTCCGCATGCAGGTTATCCGGCATTGGAGCCTTTTACTTAGGCTGAAGCGTGAACTTCCCCTGTTGGTATGTGCCCACCATGAATCCTTTGATTGTAAACACTATGTTGACCGCCCTCGGGTTTATGTTCGGGAAATACCTGTTCACCCAGGTCAGCACTGTATCCCCTGCCTCCATGTAGGCCAGCATTACCTCCCCGTCGGACACGCTGAACTGGGACCCGCCCTTATGTGCGGGCCAGCTCTCCTGGGCGAGCGTGTCGACGATCACATCAAGCGACATCGGGCCCAGCATCGCCCTCAGGCTCTGCCTTACAAGCTTCGACGTCAGGGCCCCGGTATTGTTGTAGTACGCCGTAAGCTGCAGCGCGGCGAGCTCTCCCTTGCTGATCGTAATCTCGGTGTTGAGATCGTCGCTCAGATAGAAGTATCTTGTGGCGGCGTAAGCTGAAAGGGCCGCCACAAGGGACGCGGCTAACAGGATTCCGGCCAGAAGCCTTTTGCTCATGGGTACTCCTCCCCTATTTACGGAACCTTCCTGCGCTCAGGTACTCCCCTACGTTGGCCTTTCCGTTCACTACGGGCTTGACCACACCAGAGACGTCGGTCATTATAGTGGCTGCCCCTGGACCGTGGCCTGCGATGAGGCAGTCGCTGTGGACGATGACGGCTATAGATACTGCTCCTGTCAGGTATGACCTGCCGAACCTGTTGTCGGCATCGGTGATTGCGACTATGTCCCCGAACCTAAGCTTGTCTATGCCCAGCTCGGCGATGAGCGCCCTGTCCGTCGTTGTGATGTCATAGTCGCCGCTGTAGCAGTTGCCCATGCCCAGCCCTGAACCCATCAGCTTGGCTGGTATCTCCATAGCCACAGGGACGTGCAGCAAACCGTCCTTCTCAACGATCCCCATCTTCTCGAGCAGGTCAGGGTCCAGGTTCATCAACCTGACCTCCGGGTAGTCGAGCAGCTTGAGGCCCTGCCCGTATCCTTTGACAAGTATCTTGTCGTCTATGAGCATCTTCTCCATGTCAGAAGGATCGAAGTCGACCATCACATGTTCTATGCCGCCGTGATGCCCGACGACCACCCCTTCTGCGCCCTTGGCTTCGCCCGTTACCACCCTTGCTCTGTTTCCTATGCAGGCGTAAGTGTTGTAACCTGCGTTCTTCCCCTCGGAGCGCCTCTCGGTGTCTGCGCAGGTGGAAACCCCCGGTTCAACGTGGTCCCCGGCCCATCCGAAGCATGGGTCCCCTACCAGTACGTTATAGGTTATCCCTCCCGTGCCCGGAAGGACGAAGGGCTCACCGTCGGCGGAAACCCTGAAATCCAACCTTCTTACCGGAGGCGCCACAGCCCCCATCACGCTCAGCATTACTACCCTGTCCCTGTTGGTCCTCAGCATGTGCCACCTCACGCATTGTACTTATCTGCGGACATCGGACAAATGCCTTGTCCTGACGCTATATATTATTATAATCGCACTTTCGCAAAAAAATCAGCTTGGATATAATCTATGTGTATACAGAATACAAATAGGGAGGCGTTAGAATGCCAGGGGCTTACGATTCTAGCCTTAGCAAGATCAGATGCAAGCAGATGTTCGTAAACCTACCAGTACCGCTGCTGGTCGAGCATGCGCTGGCCAACAGGGAAGCTTATTTGGCGACGACCGGTTCACTAGTAGCTCGCACGGGGAAGTATACGGGCAGGTCCCCCAACGACAAGTTCACGGTGCAGGAGGAGACGACCGGGCACGAGATCGCGTGGGGCAAGATCAACGCCCCTTTTAGCGAGGAGAAGTTCGAGGCCCTCCTTGAGAGGGTCGAAGACTACCTCTCAGACAAGAACGTCTACATTAACGACTGCTTCTGCGGCGCAGACCCCAAGTACACCCTGTCGGTCCGCATAGTCAACGAGCTGGCATGGCAGAACCTGTTCGTAGAGCAGCTGTTCATAAGGCCGAACAAGCAGCAGCTGGCGGATTTCATGCCGGGCTTCACTGTTATTGCGGCGCCGGGTTTCCTTTGCGACCCCGAGCGCGACGGCACCAGATCAGAAGCTGCTATCGTGCTCAACTTCAAAAGGAGGATAGTCCTCATCGCTGGTTCTCAGTACGCTGGCGAAATCAAGAAATCCATATTCTCGGCCATGAACTACCTCATGCCGAAGGCAGGAGTGCTCCCCATGCATTGTTCCGCCAACATGGGGAAATCCGGCGACACGGCGCTGTTCTTCGGCCTCTCCGGCACAGGCAAGACCACCCTTTCGGCCGACCCGCAGAGGATGCTGATAGGAGACGACGAGCACGGCTGGTCGGAGGAAGGCATATTCAA
>JAGOKM010000096.1 GCA_017994615.1 Bacillota bacterium
ACCCAGTACATCTGGGCATTATAATCGTAGTCAACCTGACGATAGGGCTTTCTACTCCACCTTTTGGTCTCAACCTGTTCGTAGCAAGCTCTATGATCGACGCCCCAGTCATGGAGTTGGGCAAGAAATCGTTGCCTTATATCCTGTCCTATACTTTGGCTCTGTTGGTGATTACCTTCATCCCGTGGTTATCTCTTGTGCTTCTGTAACGTCAAGTTTAGGCAATAAGCAGAAAACTGCTTAAATTAACAGACAACGGAGGGAAGAAAATGAAGAAAGTCAGACTGCTATCGGCACTTTCGATCTTGCTTGCTTTGACGGTCTTTTCGTCGTCGGTAACTGCAGGGGCGGCTACCGTGCTGCCAGCCAATGGACCCAAGTATACTTTCAGCATCGCCACATCGGCTGCTGAAGGGGCCATACTCGACATCTCCATGAAATATCTCGCCAAGATAATACAGGAGCGCTCGAACGGGAGGATAACGATGAACGTCTTCCCGGCGGCACAACTAGGTTCGGACCGCGAGCTTCTGGAGGGTTGCCAGATGGGATCGGTCACCATGGTCATAGGGGCGACAGCGCCACAAGTATCCTTTGTACCAGCCCTAGCAATATTCGACTTGCCCAACGCCTTCAAGGACATGAAGACGGCAGTTTCCGTATTAAGTGGTTTCAAGCCTACAATGGAACCGCACTATGCGAAGGCTCAGCTCAAACTTATGACCCTTTTCCCGACTGTGTTCCGCCATATGTCTAGCAGTAAGCCGGTCAGGACGATAGAAGACTTCAAGGGGCTCAAGATAAGGACGATGGAGAATAAATACCATCTCGCTTATTGGGAGGCGCTAGGTGCAAAACCGACCCCGCTGGCTTGGACTGAAGTGTATATAGCGCTGCAGCAGAAGCTGGTCGACGCCCAGGAGAATCCTATGGACGTCATATTCAACTCGAAGATATACGAACAACAGAAGTACATCATCAACTCGAAGCATCACGTGTTCGTCGCAACGGTAGTCATGAACTTAAACACATGGAACGGCCTGCCTGCAGACTACAAGAAATTCCTGGAGGAGTGCTTTGCCGATGCGACCGAGTACACGACTTCGCAGGTAATAGTAACAAAGGACGCCGAGTTCAAGAACAAGCTTATAGCAGCTGGTTTGGAGTACATAGAATTGAGCGATGCTACTCTTGCAAAAATGCGGGAGTTGGCGCAACCGGTGTATGACAGGATTAGGGCTGATCTGGGCGCTGCAATAGTGGACCCCTTCTTGGCTGAAATCGCGAAAGCAAAGTGATTTAAGATAAGGGGAGGGCAAACCTCCCCTTTCAAAGTTTAGAGGTGGACCAAATGATTTTTTTCAAGCAGGTCGTCGCAAAGGATCCTCAACCAATTAGAAAGGAATCTTTCGGCATTATTGATTGCACTTCGATAACATGGCTTGCAGGCGCAGGCTTTTTGATAAATTGCAGAGGCACTGTCATATTCATCGACCCTGTGTTGATGACAGAGCAGGGCAATCCTGGCGTAAGCGAGATAGGGATGAAGCTGAAAGTAGCCTACCCTATATCCGCTGACAGTGTTCCGAAGGCCGACTACGTACTGTATACGCACTCTGACATCGACCACATGGGACCGATGACGGCAAAAGCATTGGCGAGATTGAAACCCATGTTCATAGGGCCCCACCCGGTCTACTATAAACTGACGAAATTCGGGATAGACCCTCAGTTGGTGGAAGTATGCAGAGAGGGCGACCCTTTCAATATTGGGCAGGTGGTTGTCGAAGTAACTCCGGCAGACCATCCATGGCAGCTACAAGATCCTGCTAAATGCGGGAAACCGTTTCGAAAGGGAGATTGCTGTGGCTTCATCCTCAATACACCCGATGGAAGAATTTACTTTCCTGGTGATACTAGGATAATGGAGGAGCATCTCAAGATTAAGGATATCGATGTACTGGCCCTTGATGTTTCGATGTGCGCTTACCACCTCAACCACCCAGCCGCAATACTTCTTGCGAACAACAACCCGGATGCGCTCATCATACCCTTGCATTACGGGACATATGACAAGCCTGATAAAGGGGCTCACAGCGGGGATCCGCTAGATGTGTTCGCCCATATATCAAACGCAGCAAACAGGGCTTTATTGCCTGCCCCGGGTGAGCATATATTCATAAGAAATGGGAAAAGGATTTGAGGCTCTTTCAATTAGAGCTGACATGATTGGGTTCAATCATGTAATGAACCGAGGTAGCCGCAGATGCTAGTAAGGGACAATGTCTATATACTTGAAAGTGCCCGGCGGGGGCTGGATTGCGATAGCAGCAAATAGATAGCAGATTTTAACAGAAGTAGTGAAGGGAGCCCTTCAAAGGGAGCTCCCTTCCATCTATTTGTGTGCTTAATACTGCTTAAAAGCTGTTGTCAAAATGGTTTTACATTTTTTTGTTTTCTAGACAGGCCTGTTAAACATCTCCCCCTCGTATTCCACCTTGATGCTCTTTATTAGTATTATGCGCTCATCCATCTGGTCGTTTATATACAGCACCGGGAAAGAATAGATATTTGAGTAACTGGAGCAGAAAACCGAGCAGATCTGGGTGGTGTTCATGTGCAACTTCAGGTTGTTGCCCTCTTTTGTCATGATGAAAGTGTTTGTCCCTGTCCTGTTGATTCCGGCAATACCCGTCCCGCTGGCAAGTTCAGCATAGGGATCCTCCTCGATGAGGGAGTAGTGCTCTATTGCATCATCACCGACGTTCATGAAGGCGGCTTTGATTCTTTCCTCGTTAGGCGAAGTCGTCCCGTCAGTAAGCGAAATAGAAAAGTTGTTTACATACTTGCCAACCGGAGGATCCAGGGTGAAAACCACCGTCAGAACGAAATCGCCAGTGAAACCTTTCGGCGCCGTCAGCTTGTTCCCGTCGATGTACAGCCCCTCGGCGTCATGGGTCGAAATGTACGGCGCGTCTTCCTCGATCAGCCATTCGTCCAGGTTCGTGACAGTGGTGAAGTCCACATACCAAACTTTTGCCTTTTCGCATCCTTGCAGAGGGATCGCCACTACGATTGCCAATATGACCAGCAGAAGCCTTTTATGCATCCTCTAGCCTCCTTTCCTGGCAATGAACATTTCTACTAACGAGACAGGCATGCTAATAGCAATATTCAATGAGTGAAATATTATTCCTTCCCGCCTGACTTAAGAAAAGGGCGGGGTAATGCTGCCGATTTCATGCTTGAAGGGAAAAAGACCCCGCAGATGAATTATTATATTAACAACGACAGATTATCAGGTTATGGACAGGAGGATGGCGCATGAAGGGCTATTGCGGCAAAGTGCTGCACGTCGACCTGACAGACGGGCATTTCGAGGTAGAGACGCCCGATGAGGCCTTCTACAGGAAGTACATGGGCGGGAGCGCGGTCGGCGCATACTATTGCCTAAAGATGATAGAGCCCGGCATCGACGCCTTCGACCCCGGCAACGTCCTGGTATTTGCGACCTCGGCCACGACAGGGGCTCCCGTAAGCGGAGCCTCCCGCTTCAACGTCAACGCCAAGTCCCCGCTTACAGGCGGCCTGGGCGACAGCCAGGCGGGCGGCTTCTGGGGGACCGAGCTGAAATATGCGGGTTTCGACGCTGTCGTAATAACCGGAAGGGCCCCAAAGCCAAGCTTCCTTTGGATACACGACGGGGAATGCGAGTTAAGGGACGCCTCCGGCATATGGGGCATGGAAACCGGCCCCGCACAGGATGCGGTGCGCAAAGCCGTCGGCGAGCCCAGGGCGCGCGTCGCCCTAATAGGCCCTGCCGGCGAGAACCTCGTCCGCTTCGCCTGCATCGCCAACGAGCTCAGGCACTATAACGGCCGTAACGGCATGGGCGCCGTCATGGGGTCCAAGAACCTGAAGGCCATCGCCGTAAAAGGAAGCAATGCGCCGGAGTTCGCGGACAGGGATGCAATTATCGCCTTCGCCCAGGCCGGGGCCAAGAGGTCCATAGACCACCCTTCCACAAAGACCCTGAGGGAGCACGGCACGGCGCGCACCATACTGACCAGCCAGTCGATCGGCGGCCTTCCTACGAGGAACTGGACGTCTGGGTCATTCGAGCTGGCCGAGCAGATATCGGGGCAGGAGATGACCAGGACCATACTCAAGAAGAACGAGGCCTGCTGGGCATGCGCCGTCAGGTGCAAGAGGGTCGTCGAGGCGAAGGAGCCATACGAGATCGACCCGCAGTACGGAGGGCCGGAATACGAGACGATGAGCGCCCTTGGGTCCTATGTCGGGGTTGGAGACCTCCCGGCAGTCGCCAAGGCAGCAGAGGTCTGCAACAGGCTCGGAATCGATACGATCTCCGCCGGGGGCACCATAGCGTTCGCCATGGAGTGCTTCGAGAAAGGGCTCATAAACAAGGACGACACGGATGGCCTCGAAGTCAGGTTCGGAAGCTCCGAAGCTCTCCTGAAGCTGCTTGAGCTGATAGCGTACAGGAAGGGGATTGGCGATACGCTCGCCGAGGGGGCCTACCGCGCGGCCGAAAAGATCGGCAAGGGCGCGCAGAAGTTCGCGATATGCTGCAAGAAGCAGGAGTTCCCGGCCCACATGCCGACGGCCAAGGGGTCGCTGGCCCTCGCCTATTCGCTCAATCCCTTCGGCGCGGACCACATGTCGTCCAACCACGACGCGTCGATATCGTCCGACACCCTGTCTGAGAGCATAAAATCACTGGGCTTCTCGAAGACGTACCCGATGAAGGTGCTCAACTTCGAGAAGGCGAAGCTCTTCGGCTATACTCAGAAGTACTACAGCGCGCTGGACAGCCTCGACCTTTGCAT
>JAGOKM010000097.1 GCA_017994615.1 Bacillota bacterium
ACGGCAAGGGACGCCACAGAGCTTCCGGAATAGACCTCCCTTGAAAGCCCGAGCTTGTTGTTCCTGGGGTCGAAATGGTCGGTCAGCTGGCCTTCCACCATATCCAGCGTGATGTTGGAAGCGCCGCTTGCGTCCAGTATGCTCTTCGCCACCTCGTAACCTGTATAGCCCCTGCTGGCCCTCACCCTCAGATACCTCTGGAAAGTGCCGCTAACCTTCGACTGCGCGTACATTGCGAATATCATAGCGGGGATAACCAGGATCATCGTCCAGTCGAAACCGAAATACATGCTATCACCTCAATCAACGGGCCTTCATTCGACCCTCGTATTGCCAACCAGCCTCCTGCCCCTGGAGAAGGCCCTGCATTCCATCGTCCTTCCCCCGGCGGGCCTGACAGACACCAGCTCCACCCAGCCGTCTGCCGCAGCCACATATACTGAGCAGTCCTCCAGGGCAACCGCTGCCCCGGGATCCGGATCGGGGAGCCCCAGCCCTGCCGCCTCGGCCGCATCCACCTGCCTTGCCTTGCAGACCTTGATCTCGTTGCCGAAAAGGGTAAGCCGCGCTCCTGGCGAAGGCGAAAGGGCCCTCACGTGGTCGACCACCCTTTTGCTGCTCCAGCCCCAGTCAATGGATTCGTCCTTCCTTGTTATCTTCCTTGCAAGGCTAGCAAACCTGTGGTCCTGCGGCACCCTCGGGGCTTTCCCCATATCCAGTAAACGCAACATCTCGACTACTAGTTCTGCGCCTGCCGAAGAAACCTTGTCCAGCACCGAGCCTGCGTCGTCCTCTGGCAGTATGGGTATTCGGCGGACGAGCCCGATGTCACCTTCGTCCATGCCCTCGCTCATGTACATTATCGTCACGCCCGTCATGTCCCTGCCGTCCATTATCGCCCTCTGCACCGGGGCGGCGCCCCTGTATTCCGGCAGGACAGACGCGTGTATGTTTATGAAGCCGTGCTTGGGGACTGCCAGCATCCTCGAGGGGATCTTCTGTCCATAGGCCATCACGACGGCGACATCCGGCGAAAGGGCGCGCAGCTGCTCGAAGAATCCCTCATCAGATGCCTTCTCAGGCTGGATCACAAAAAGGCCCATCGCGAGGGCTGCCTCTTTCACCTCGCTGGCTGCCAATGCCCTGCCCCTGCCCTTTGGCCTGTCGGGCTGGCTGACCACGGCCACGACCTCATGCCCCGCGTCCTTTATGGCCTTCATCGGGGGGACGGCTATCGCCGGCGTGCCCATGTATACTACCCTCAACGGCTAGCCTCTTTCTCCTCTTTGGGCTTCGGGTCGACGAAGACCTGGTCCGCAAGGTCTGTGTAGAGCTTCCCGTCGAGGTGGTCAAGCTCGTGCTGGATGCACCTGGCCAAAAAGCCGTCGCCCTCGACCTTCTTGAGCCTTCCGGCCCTGTCCAGGTATTTTACCTCTACATAGTCCGGCCTTGTGACATAGGCGTACTTGCCCGGGACCGAAAGGCACCTCTCCTCGCACCTGAGCTCGCCCTCCGACCTGGTTATGACCGGGTTTATCATGGTCACAGGCCCGTCTCCTACGTCGTATACGACAAGCCTTATGGATTCCCCCACCTGAGGTGCTGCAAGGCCCACCCCGTCGGCTTCGTACATGGCCTTTATCATCTCCGAGGCCAGGTCAAGCAGCTTGTCGTCGATCTTCTCGACGGGCTTTGCTACCTTCCTCAGGACAGGGTCGCCGTCTTTCCTGATTTCGAGCATCATCTTTTAACCTCCGTCAAAGGGTGCTCTGAGGGTTCAGATCCAGCCTGACCGACGCTCCCTCGGTGTCGTCCCTCCATGATGGAACGCTTTTGAGGGCGCTCCTCAACAAGGCAGGGTCTTTTCCCAACAATAGTATATGCCAACGGCTCTTTCCTTCAACCCTGGACAGCGGGGCGGGGGAAGGGCCAAGGACTTTCATCCCTGCATGCCCCTCCTTGAGGTCCTTCGCTATCTGCCTTGCCGTCTCCTCGGCCTGCTTCTCAGATGCCGACGTCACGAGGATCCTGGCCATCTCGGCGAAGGGCGGGTATCCCAGCGCCTCCCTTGACCTCGCCTCAATCTTGTAGAAGCTCTCGTAGTCTCCCTCGGCGGCCGCTTTCAGGCTGTAATGGTCTGGGTTGAACGTCTGGATTATCACCAGCCCCGGCTCGTCACCCCTGCCGGCCCTCCCCGCCACCTGGGTCACCAGCTGGTAGGTCCTTTCTGCCGCCCTGAAGTCAGGGAACTTGAGCGACATGTCGGCGGCGATTATCCCAACCAGGGTCACCTCCGGTATGTCGAGGCCCTTGGCTATCATCTGCGTCCCCACCAGTATGGGGGACTTCCCGGACCTGAAGTCCTGTAATATCCTCCTGTGCGAGCCCCTGCCCTTCGTGCTGTCGACGTCCATCCTCGCTATGCCAGTCCCCGGGAAGAGCTTCCCCAGCTCCTCTTCTACCTTCTGGGTGCCTACGCCGTAAAGCTTAAGCCTGGCTCCACCGCACGAAGGGCACTTCGCCGGGACCTTCTCCCCGTGGGAGCAGTAGTGGCACCTTGCGTCCCTCGTATCGGCGTGATAGACAAGGGATACGTCGCAGCCTGGGCACTTCATGGTATAGCCGCAGTCGCGGCACAGGACCAGAGGCGAATGGCCCCGCCGGTTCAAGAAGAGCATGACCCTTCCGCCCTTCGACAGGGCCGCGTCCATCTCGGATCTGAGCCTTCTGCTCAGGAAGGAGTAGTTGCCGGATTTAAGCTCTTCCCTTCTGTCTATGATCACCATCTGGGGCAACGGCTTTCCGTCCACCCTCTCCGGCAGGCGGCATAGCGCTATCGAGTTTGACTTCGCCCTGCTGTAGCTTTCAAGCGATGGCGTGGCAGATCCCAACACCAGGGCCGCTCCGGCAGAGCGCGCCCTTTGCTCCGCCACTTCCCTTGCGTGGTACCTCGGGCTGTCCTCCTGCTTGTAAGAGCTGTCATGCTCCTCGTCGATTATGATGATGCCCAGGTTCCCGAGCGGTGCGAACACTGCCGACCTTGCGCCCACTACGACGTCTACCTCGCCTTGCGCCGCCATGTACCAGTGATAGGCCCTCTCCGAGTCCGTAAGGCCGCTGTGAAGGACCGCCACCCTGTCGCCGAAGTTGGCCCTTACGATGTCCGAGACCTGCGGCGTCAGCGCTATGTCCGGCACAAGCAGGATGCCCTGCCTGCCGTCCGAGACCGCCTTCTTCAGCGCCCTCATGTAGACTTCCGTCTTGCCTGAACCGGTCACGCCGCTTAAAAGCACGGTCCCGCCGCGCCCCATGGCGCCCTCTATCGCTTCGAGGGCCGCAGACTGGCTGGGGTTCAGCACGAGATCCCTGATGACCGCCTTCGAGGATTCGACAGGGGGTTTCCTGGTCACGTACGACCTTGTGAGGATTCCTTCCTTCACCAGCGACGCCACCGCAGACTGGCTGGCTGCGACCATTCTGAGTGCGTCTGCCAGGGGGGCCGCGGTAGAACGGTCGCTGTTTGAGGCGACCCAGTCCAGCAGCCTGAGCCTCACGGGGCTCCTTTTGAGCCTGGCCCTGGCGGCTTGAGGGTCGGAGAAGAACAGGTCCGAAGGTTTAAGTCCCGGTGCCAGCGGCACGTTTCCCGGCGGGAACATCAGTTTCGCTGCCTCTGTCCTCAGGCAAAGGTATTCTCGGGACATCCAGTCGGCCAGCTCCATCATGCCCTGCGGCGCGCTCAATATGCCCGCCTTCGGGGCTATGACCTTCTTCACGCTCCTGAGCTGGGTTGTATCCGAAATGCCGAACACGAAGCCGTCCACGGTCCTGTTGCGGAAGGGGACATTCACCCTGGAGCCGACCCTGACTTCCAGGCCTTCGGGTATCTCATAGTCGAACAGCTGGTCCAGCTGCCTGTGTACTATATCGACCGCCACCTGGGCGTAAAGGGGGCTCATCCTCGCCTTCCTGCCAGCCTCTCCAGCTTCCTCATGAACGCGGTCCATGCGTGGTCCTTCTTGGTCAGCGGCTCCACCAGGGCCGAAGCAAGCCCTGCCAGCCTTGCGCCGAGTATGTCGGTGAAAAGCTGGTCCCCGACCAGCAGGATGCTCTCCTTCGGGAGCCCTATCTTCCTTACCGCGCGGGCCATGCCCCATGGCCAGGGCTTCACCCAGCCGTATACAAGAGGAAGCGAAAGCGCCTGCTCTATCTTCCCTGCCCTGCTTTTGAAGTTGTTGGTGAACACCACGATCCTGAATCCTTTGGATGCCGCCTTATCCAGCCATTGCCTGTACCCTTCGGGGAGCGCCGTGCCGGCGTAGGGAAGCAGCGTGTTGTCGGCGTCGAGCAGCAGGCCCTTTATCCCCGACGCCTTGAGCGCGTCCAGGTCAAGGTCGGTAACCCTGATAACCGAGAAGTCGGGCTTCAAAAATGGCATGCTATCGTCCCATCCTGGTCCTGATGCTTGCGATCAGCATATCGATCGCTACAGTGTTGAACCCGCCTTCGGGCACTATGACGTCCGCATATTTCTTCGTAGGCTCGACGAACTGGTTGTTCATCGGCCTTACAGTGTCGAGGTACTGCCTTATGACGGACTCCATCGTCCTTCCCCTGTCCCTCGTGTCCCTGACCAGTCGCCTTATGAAGCGCACGTCGGCGTCGGTGTCCACATAAACCTTCATGTCCATGAGCGCCCTCACCCTCTCGTCCTCGAGCACCAGGATCCCGTCGACTATGATTACTCCTGCCGGGTTGACCCTGGTGGTCCTGGGCGTCCTGGTGTGCTCGCTGAACGAGTAGAACGGCTTGTCTATGGGCCTTCCCTG
>JAGOKM010000098.1 GCA_017994615.1 Bacillota bacterium
CGAGAAGGACGGCTTCAGCTTCCCCTCGTACGTGGAGGACATCATGGGCCCTATGCTCTTCGACTACGGCAACGGCCCCTTCAGGTGGGTATGCCTGTCCGGCAGGGACGAGGACCTGAGGAAGACGGACGAGGCCGCGATGGGATGCATCGACCCGACGAGGCGCGGCCAGGACAGGGACAACTACATCTGGATAAGGGATGCCGGGAAAAACAGGCTTGTCGTAGGCACGAAGGCGAGGATACTCTACCAGGACGCCGAAGGCAGGAAGAAGATAGCGCTCAGGTTCAACGATATGGTCAGAAAGGGCGAAGTCGGGCCCATCATGCTGGGGCGGGACCACCACGACACCGGCGGTACCGACTCCCCGTTCAGGGAGACTTCCAACATCAAGGACGGCAGCAACGTGATGGCCGACATGGCGACGCAGTGCTTCGCCGGCAACGCTGCAAGGGGGATGAGCCTGGTTGCGCTGCACAACGGAGGCGGCGTAGGAGTGGGCAAGGCCATAAACGGGGGCTTCGGGCTGGTCCTGGACGGCAGCACAAGGACGGACAAGGTCATAGAATCTGCCATCATGTGGGACGTCATGGGGGGCGTGGCGAGGAGGGCATGGGCCAGGAACCCCGCGTCGATCTCCACATCTGTGGAATACAACGAGAAGTACAGCGGCTCGGGCCATATTACGATACCTTACGTGGCGGACCCCGGTGTCGTGCATGCCCTGGTCATGGAAAGGCTGGGTAAGAGATGACGGAAGAAAACGGCAAGGGGCACGTACACGGGCCGGGATGCGGGCATGGGCACGAAGGGGACGGGCATGTCCATGGCCCAGGATGCGGGCATCCCCTCCACGGCGAACCGGGGCATGTACACGACGCAAGCTATCCCCACGGAGGCGGCGACAAGGCGTTCGACCTTGTGGTGCTCAACATAGGGACGCTGGTCACGCCGACAGGCAGTAAACCTAAGGCAGGCGCGGCGCAGTCCGAAGTCAGGGTAATAAGGAACGCATGGGTCGGCATCAAGGACGGGGTGATAACCGAGATCGGCGGGATGGACGACGGAAGGGGCAAGGCGGAGGAGCTGGCCCAACAGGTAGTAAACGCCAACGGCCTGCTCGTAACCCCTGGCCTGGTCGACTCGCACACCCACCTCGCCTTCGGGGGCTGGAGGCATAAGGAGCTGGCCCTTAAGCTGAAGGGCGTCCCATATCTGGAAATACTCAAGGGCGGCGGCGGGATACTCAGCACGGTGAGGGCGACGAGGGCCGCGTCGGTCGGATCGCTCGTGCAGAAAGGACTTTGGGTCCTGGACCAGATGCTGGCACACGGGACTACCACAGTAGAAGCCAAGAGCGGCTACGGGCTGTCCGTCGAAGACGAGATGAAGCAGCTTGAGGCGCTGGCCCAGATGGCAGGCGAGCATGAAGTGGACATGGTGCCCACCTTCATGGGGGCACACGCCGTGCCTCAGGAATACATAGAGGACAGGGATGCTTACGTGGACCTCGTCTGCGAGAAGATGATACCCGAAGCGGCGGCCAGGGGGCTTGCGGCCTACTGCGACGTCTTCTGCGAGAAAGGGGCGTTCACCCCGCAGGAGACGGAGAGGATAATCGAGAAGGCGAAGTCCTTCGGGCTGGGGGGGAAGGTCCACGCAGACGAGATAAACGACACTGGGGCTGCAGGCCTTGCGGCAAGGCTCGGCGCCATCACTGCAGAGCACCTGATACACGCCGCAGAACCTGGACTTATGTCGATGGCCGAGGCGGGCACGATAGCGGTGCTGCTTCCATGCACATCCTTCTACCTGAACGAGGATTACGCCGACGCGAGGAAGATGATTGAGCTGGGCATACCCGTCGCCGTGGCCACCGATTTCAACCCCGGGTCGACTCCGAACCTCAACCTTCAGACTGCCATGACCATCGCCTTGCTGAAATACAGGATGCTTCCCGAGGAGGTCCTCACCGCTGTGACATTGAACGCGGCTGCAGCCATCGGACTTGCCGGAAGCCACGGCAGCATAGAGGTCGGCAAGTCAGGCGACCTGGTTGTCTGGGAAGCACCCGACCTCGATTACCTGCTCTACCGCTACGGCACCAACATGGTCACAGCCGTGGTGAAGGCCGGGAAGGTGCACGGCCTGCACGACGGCCACGGACACTGACTGATTTGGAGGTATTGAATTGAAGAAGCTCGTTGAACTGAGCGTTGCAGACTTCCTAGAAATGGTGGCATCTGACTGCCCGACACCGGGCGGGGGCAGTGTCGCGGCAGTGCAGGGCGCTTTGGCGGCGTCCCTGGTCGAGATGGTCTCAAGGCTCACCCTCGGCAAGGATAAGTTCAAAGAACATGAGGCTCTAATGACAGCATCCCTCGAGGAGGCATACAGGCTTCGCACCCAGTTCCTGGACCTTACGGACCTGGACACTGAGGCCTATGACAACGTCACAGCGGCATACCGCATGCCCAAGGCGACGGACGAGGAAAGGGCAGAACGGTCGTCGGCAATACAGCATGCCCTCAAGATGGCCACCAACATACCGCTTGAGACCATGCAGAGGGCCCAGGCCTGCCTGGATATAATTGGCAGAATCAAAGGCAGGATAAACCCCAACTGCGACAGCGACCTGAACGTGGCTGAACTGAGCGCCAGGGCGTCGCTTGAGGGCGCATGGCAGAACGTACTTACCAACCTCAACGGCATCAAGGATGCCGAGTTCGTGGAGAAGACGAAGAACGACTGCCTGATGAGGGGAATGGCCGGAAAGAGATAGTTCGTCCGACGGGAATATTATCCGGAGGCTGCGCCTAATCATAGGCGCAACCTCCTTTTATACTGGCATCTAACAGGGACAATGTGTCTGCTGATATGTATTGACAAGCCTACTGCGCAAGCCTTATATTTGAATCGCACCTGATATATCGCTGATACACCGCAAATATATCCCAGGCTTCACAATCTGAAAGCGAGGGATATTCCATGCAATACAACTCCCTGAGCGAAAAGGCATACCACATGGTAAAAGAAATGATAGCGACATGCGAGAAGGGGCATTACCTCAGCATGAGGGACGTCGCCCAACAGTTCGGCATGAGCTACACGCCGGTCAGGGAAGCATTCCAGAAGCTCAAGAACGAGGGCCTGCTCGAGCTCGAACCCAATGTCGGCTATTTCGTCCCCAAGATGGACATACAGGATCTGATGCGCATCTACCAGGCGCGCGAGTGCGTCGAGCCCTATGTCTTCGAAGGAGCTTTCGACCTTCTCGCCAAGCCTGACGTGGACATCCTCAAGGACTGCATCAGAAAGCAGAAGCTGTACCTTTCGCAGAAGAACATCAAGGAGTACCTGAAAGAGGACGAGAGGTTCCACAGGGTCTTCTTCGACGCCTTCAACAACCCTTACCTTACAGACATCGTAAAGACCGTAAGGGCAAAATACCTTGTATGCTCAAAGAGCATAGGCCACGGCAGCGATATAGCGACAGGGCAGCACGAGAAGATAGTAGAGCTAATAGAGCAGGGCCGAAAGGAAGAGGCGGTCCAGCTGCTCAAGGAGCATATAGTCGCAGCGAAGCTCAGGATGATGGAAGGCTTCATATCATACAACAGGTAGACGCAAGTCCGCGCGCACTTATGGCGTGCGCCGTATAGGATCCAGAGCCGGGCTTTGGACCACGGGCTCGGGTTCCTCCGAGCCGGGGTGAAGAATATGGGGCCTACGCACGACGCAAGCGGCGGGGCACTGAAGGGGGATACTCATGTGATGATCCATGTCCGCACAAAGATCGAAAGGCCGCCACAGGAGATAATCGAAGCTTACAGGGGCATACCGACCGCGACCATACATGAAGCCGGAGGCCGCAAGGGCTACATCGATTCGAACATCAGGCCCATAGCGAAAGGCATGAGGATCTGCGGCCCTGCCTTCACGGTCCTATGCGCGCCGGGAGACAACCTGATGCTCCATAAGGCATTGGAGAAGGCCCAGCCCGGCGACATAATCGTCGCCTCGGTTGGAGGGGGCTACCAGTACGGTTACTTCGGGGACCTGATGGCCGTGTCCGCGATGGCAAGGAAAGTCGGAGGCCTGGCCATAGACGGCTGCGTAAGGGACACGGACGACATCGCCGCCATGGGCTTCAACGTCTTCAGCCGCGGATACGCGATAAGGGGCACGGTGAAGGAGACGCTCGGCCTCGTAAACTACCCGATAGTCTTCGGGGGCCACATGGTCAATCCGGGGGACCTGATAGTCGGAGACGAGGACGGCATGGTCTGCGTGGCCTTAAAGGACGTGAAGGATACCCTCGAGAAGTCGATCAAGAGGACCGAGAACGAGATACTTAAGGCCCAGGTGCTGCAGACCGGCGTCTCCAGCGTGAAGAACAACAAGCTTGACGTGCTGTTCGAGCAGCTCGGCTTGGTGGAGGAGTAAGCCATGAGAGTAAACGCCATGGAGCTGGAAAAGGCCGCAGCCCAGGTTCTCATCAGCCTCGGGGAGGATCCGAAGGCGGCGGTGGCCGTAGCGGAATGCCTGGTATATGCCGACATGACCGGTGTGAGCACGCATGGCACGTATCTCCTCAAGATGGTGTGCGACAGGGCCTCCGCAAAGATGCTCAACGTCCCCACCAATGCTAGGATAATAAGGGAATCCGCCGGCACTGCGCTCATAGACGGCAACAACGGCCTCGGACCCGCAGCGGCGACGCTTGCGATGGAGACTGCCATCGAGAAGGCGAAGATATGCGGCATAGGCCTTGCACTGGTGCGCGACACCAATAACGTCGG
>JAGOKM010000099.1 GCA_017994615.1 Bacillota bacterium
ATCCACTTCAATGCCTACAAGCGGGATACCGGCCAGCGCAACAGCGGATACGAGAACCTGGTCATAGAGGCTGGCTTCAACGTGGACAAGGCGACGCTGGAAGCTGGCCCGTACGACGGGGTGCCGGCATACCACATAGACATGCTTAAGGACGTGATAACCCAGGAGGGCATAAAGATAGCCGTACTGACCGTGCCTGCAGACGCCGCCCAGAAGATGGCCGATATATGTATCCAGGCCGGGGTCAGGGCAATACTGAACTTCTCCACGACGACCCTGATAGTACCGGAGAACGTCAAGGTCAGCAACGCGGACGTCACCGTATCGCTGCAGAGCCTCTCTTTCTATGCATGAGCGTTACCAAGGCAATTCAAGGGGGTAGACTTAAATGTCCGGCAGGTCATTGTTCTCAAGAGGAAAGGCACAGGGAGTGATTCTCCTGGTGCTGCTAATAGCGATCGGAGGCACGATCGCCGCCGCAAGCTACACCGAGACGGACAAATACTGCAGCTCCTGCCACTCGATGCAGCCGATGGCCGCAACCTGGGCGGAGAGCAGCCATTCCGAGGTGGGCTGCGCCGAATGCCATATGGAGGCCGGCTTCAAAGGCTGGTTCAACAACAGGTTCGCGATAGCCAGGATGAGAAAGGTCGAGAAGGCGGGAGGCGCCACCAGTTTCGCCGACTTTGAGGTCGCAGACGAATACTGCATCAGATGCCACTCAGGTGCGAAGGGATCGGCAGGGACCGAGGTGATATCCGCTCCGCACACGATCCATTCTGCCGGGCTGGGCATCACATGCAACGAATGCCACGAAGGGCAGGTGCACGGCATAGGCGGCGCCATGCCGCAGGGCATAAGCCACGACAAGTGCATATCCTGCCATTACGACTGGTTCGCCGAAGGTACCGCTGACTGCGCCAAGTGCCACATCAAGGCCGATATAGAGACAACAGACAAGCTCAGGATACCCCATGAGGTCCACAGCTTCTACAGCTGCGACGCCTGCCACGTCGAGTACGTGGAGGGCAAGGAAGGCGAAATCGGCCATGACACATGCATCGGCTGCCACGAAGACTGGTTCAACGCCAAGTCTCCTAGCTGCGGAAGCTGCCACATCAACCTTGAGTTCACCGAGACGGATGAGTACACGATACCGCACGGCGCTCACATAGGCTTCGGCTGCGAGACCTGTCACGGTGACAAGGCGGTCCCTGCCGGGCAAGGATTGAGCCACGCGTCTTGCGAGGGCTGCCACGGCGACTGGTTCGAGACCGACTGCGTCAAGTGCCACAAATGGTAGAGGGAAGCATATAATGCACAGGATACTTGGTAAAAGGCTCCTCGCCCCTTCTGTATACGAATTCGTGCTTGAGGCCCCCCTGGTGGCAAGGGCGGCCAAACCGGGCAACTTCGTGATGGTAAGGGCGGACGAGCGCGGCGAAAGGGTCCCGCTTACGATCGTAGACCACGACGGGTCGAAGGGGATCATAACGATAGTAGTCCAGCAGGTAGGCGCATCGACCACCAAGATGTGCCTTTTCGAGGAAGGGGAGAGCTTCCAGGACGTCCTTGGGCCGTGCGGGAAACCGACCAGCATCGAGAAGGTCGGCACGGTGATCGCAGTGGCCGGAGGAATCGGCATAGCCCCACTCATACCGCAGATAAGGGAACACATGAGGGTGGGGAACAAGGTCGTAACCATACTGGGGGCAAGGACCGAGAACCTATATGTGCTTAAGGACACGGCCACAATGGTCTCCAGCGAGATGATACTCTGCACAGACGACGGAAGCTGTGGCTTCCACGGCTTCGTAACCCAGGCCCTCGAGGAGTACATAAAATCCGGCAGGCCCGCCGACGAAGTCGTAGCGATAGGCCCGGTCAGGATGATGAAGGCATGCTCCGAGGTCACAAGGAAATACGGGATAAAGACAACCGTCAGCCTCAACGCTACGATGCTAGACGGGACGGGCATGTGCGGCTGCTGCCGCGTCACCGTAGGGGGAGTCGTTAAGTTCTCCTGCGTAGACGGACCGGAATTCGACGCCCACCAGGTCGACTTCGACGAGCTCATCAAGCGCCAGACGTTCTTCCGCGAGGAGGAGCGCAAGGCCATGGAGCTGCACAGGTCGGGGGAGGGATGCAAATGCCGGTGAAGGACCTTTCGGCAAGGCCGGAGATGCCCAAGCAGGATCCTGCCGTGCGCAGGCACAACTTCGAGGAGGTGGCTTTGGGCCTTACGCCAGAGCAGGCGATAAATGAGGCTAAGCGCTGTCTGCAATGCAGGAACAAGCCGTGCGTTGCCGGCTGCCCTGTCGAGGTGCCGATCCCGGAATTCCTCGAACTGGCAGCCCAGGGGAAGTTCACCGAGGCTTCCCTGAAGATCAAGCAGAAGAACAGCCTGCCTGCCATCTGCGGTAGGGTCTGCCCCCAGGAGACGCAGTGCGAAGAGGTATGCACGCTGGCAAAGAAGTACAAGCCGGTGGCGATAGGCATGATGGAGCGCTTCGTTTCCGACTACGAGAGGGCCCATTCGCAAAGCAGCGCAGAGGTCAGGTCAGGGAAGGACTCCCCCAGGGTGGCGGTGGTCGGCTCCGGTCCGTCTGGCTTGACATGCGCCGCGGACCTCGCGCTCATGGGCTACAGGGTGGACATATACGAATCCCTGCATGAGACGGGCGGGGTGCTGCGCTACGGGATACCGGAGTTCAGGCTGCCGAAGGACATCGTGGACAAGGAAGTAAGCTATGTGAAGGACCTTGGGGTAAGGATAATAACCAACGCCGTGATAGGGATGAGCCTTACTTTGGAGGACCTTCTGGGCAAGGAGGGCTACAGCGCCGTATTCGTCGGGACTGGTGCCGGCCTTCCCTATTTCCTGGGAATACCGGGCGAGAACCTCAACGGGGTTTACTCCGCCAACGAGTTCCTGACCAGGGTCAACCTGATGAAGGCGTACAAGTTCCCCTGCTACGGCACCCCTGTGCGGATCGGGGCGAAGGTGGCAGTGGTCGGGGCCGGCAACGTGGCGATGGACTCGGCCAGGACGGCGCTGAGGCTGGGAGCCGACGAGGTGACGATAGTCTACAGGAGGTCCAGGCAGGAGATGCCCGCCAGGTTCGAGGAGATAGAAAACGCAGAGGAAGAGGGGGTGAAGCTCTTCCTGCTCACCAACCCACTTGCCATAGTCGGTGACGACGACGGGACGGTGAAGAAGATGGTATGCCAGCGCATGGAGCTGGGAGAGCCGGATTCGAGCGGAAGGCGCAGGCCTGTGCCGATACCGAATTCGGATTTCGAGCTTGAGGCCGATACAGTTGTCGTGGCTATAGGCCAGGGCCCCAATCCGGTGCTGACAAGGAACACAAAGGGCTTGGAACTGAACAAGCACGGGCATATAGTAGTTAAGGACGAATTCGGGACGACAAGCATGCCTGGTGTGTTCGCCGGAGGCGACATAGTCACGGGGGCGGCAACGGTAATCGCCGCGATGGGTGCGGGCAAGCTAGCAGCAAGGGCTATAGACAGGTACATCGCTTCAAAATAGATTATGGAGGTGCCCCAATGCCGATACCGAGCGACATCGAGATAGCGCAGTCAACCAGACTCAGGCCGGTTTCCGAAATTGCCGAATCGGTTGGGATTTCTGCTGACGAACTGGAACTTTACGGGAAGTACAAAGCCAAGCTTCCGTTGAGCCTGCTTGAGAAGTTCAAGGGCAACAAGGACGGCAAGCTGATATACACGACGGCGATAACCGCCACACCGGCCGGAGAGGGGAAGACATGCACGGCGATCGGCCTCACACAGGCTCTTGGCAAGATGGGCAAGAAAGTGGCAGTGGCATTAAGGGAGCCCTCCCTGGGCCCCGTGTTCGGAGTCAAGGGCGGCGCGACCGGCGGCGGCTATTCGCAGGTTTTGCCCATGGAGGACATCAACCTCCACTTCACTGGCGACATCCATGCCATAACGGCGGCTCACAACCTGATGGTGGCCATGCTTGACAATCACATCTTCCAGGGGAACGCACTGGGCATAGACCCCAGGAGGGTGGTCGTCAAGCGCGTCATGGACATGAATGACAGGCAGCTGAGGAACGTAGTATGCGGCCTTGGCGGCCTGGGCAACGGCGTGCCCAGGGAGAGCGGCTTCGACATAACGGTGGCGTCAGAGGTGATGGCCATACTCTGCCTGGCCTCGGGCACAGATGACCTCAAGGAGAGGCTCGGCAGGATCATCGTTGCCTATACCTACGACAGGAAACCTGTTACCGCGGCCGACATTAAGGCCGTCGGTTCGATGGCCGTGCTCCTGAAGGACGCAATCAAGCCCAACCTGGTGCAGACCGCAGAAGGGCAGCCTGCGTTCATCCACGGCGGGCCGTTCGCCAACATCGCCCATGGGAACAACTCGATAATTGCGACCAGGCTGGCCCTCAAGCTGGCCGACTACGTCGTCACCGAGGGCGGTTTCGCATCCGACCTGGGCGCCGAGAAGTTCTTCGACATAGTCCACAGGCAGACAGGCCTTAAACCAGATGTAGCGGTGCTGGTGGCATCGGTCAGGGCCCTTAACATGCACGGCGGCGTCCCCAAGGACAAGGTAGGCGAGACGAACCTCGAAGCGCTGGCCAAGGGCTGCGAGAACCTGGATGCGCACATCGACAACCTGAAGGTCAACTTCGGGCTTCCCGTGGTAGTGGCGATCAACAGGTTCCCTACCGACACCCCTGAGGCACTTGAGCTAGTCAAGGGGCGCTGCATCGACCGCGGAGTGCGCTACGCGGTATCCGAG
>JAGOKM010000011.1 GCA_017994615.1 Bacillota bacterium
CGAGATGGACGATGCCGCCGTAACCACTATAAACGAGCTGCTCAAGAAGGCAGGCTCGGACATGGTCCTGGGAGGCTGATCGGGATGGAGTGGTTCGTAAGGGTTAACACAAGGACAGGCGAGATCGTAAGGCAGAAAGCCACCGAGGAGGAGATGGGCTGGGGCGGCCGCCTTCTCATCGCCAAGCTGCTCTTAAGGGAGGTGCCGCCGACTTGCGAGCCCCTGGGCAGGCATAACAAGCTCATCATATCAAACGGCCTGCTAGCGGATACGCCGGTGACTACCACAGGCCAGCTATCCATAGGCGGAAAAAGCCCCCTCACCGGAGGCGTGAAGGAGAGCAACACGGGCGGCTTCGCCGGAAAGAAGCTCGCCAGGCTGGGCATAAGGGCGCTGATACTGGAAGATGTCCCGAAGGTGCCCGAGCCGAGGGTCCTCTACATCAGCAAGGACAGAATGGAACTCGTCGATGCGCCGGAGCTGAAGGGCATGATGGTTAGGGACACATTCAAGGCCTTGAGGGACAGGTACGGCAAGGGGGCCGGCTTCATATGCATCGGGCCCGCCGGCGAGATGATGATGTACGGGGCGGGGATCGCCGTCACCGACGACTTCGAGATACAGGTTAGATACGCCGCGAGGGGCGGCCTGGGAGCCCTGATGGGTTCCAAGGGAGTGAAAGCCGTGGTGGTGAACGACCAAGGGGCTGAGCCAGCACAGTTCGCCGACAGGGACCTGCTGATGAAGGCATCAAAGGCCCTTATCGACGACCTCATGGCAGATCCCAAGACCGAGAACCGCCATAACTACGGGACGCCGGCCATCCTGGAGCTGGCCAACAGGTCCGGCCTTTTCCCCACGAGGAACTTCAGCCAGGGGTCGTTCGAGCTCGCCGACAAGATCAACGGCGAATACGTCAGGCAGACGATTGCGGCAAGGGGCGGCGAAGGCCGCTCAGGGACCCCGTGCGTGGCAGGGTGCGTGATACAGTGCAGCAACGTATGGCCCGACAAGACGGGAAAGAAGATATGCGCATCCGTGCAGTATGAGAACATCTGCCTGCTGGGATCCAACTGCGGCATCGGAGACATGGACGATATAGCCGAGCTCAACGACCTCTGCAACCAGGTCGGCGTGGACGCCATCGAAACAGGTGCGGCCATCGGAGTCGCCATGGAAGCGGGAGTACTTAGCTTCGGCGACGCAGAGGGCGCCAAGGACCTTATAAGGCAGATAGGCAAGGGCACTTACCTCGGGCGAATACTCGGCCACGGTTCGGTGATCACAGGAAGGCTGCTGGGCGTCCGCAGGGTGCCTGCAGTGAAGGGCCAGGCCATACCGGCATACGACCCCAGGGCGCTGAAGGGCAACGGAGTGACTTACGTCACGTCCCCAATGGGCGCGGACCACACAGCGGGCAACGCATTCGAGACGCTTTCGACGATCAACCCGACCGGCAGGGAGAAACAGGTGGAATCCTCGCGCATGCTGCAGGTGAGGGCGGCGATGCTCGACTCGCTGGGGCTGTGCCTCTTCACGAGGCCGCCGATAAAGAGGAAGCCGCAGCTGCTGCTGGACATCCTCAAGGGGCGTTACGGGAAGGACTATCAGATCAAGGATGCGCGCGGCATCGGAGAAGACTGCCTTGCAACCGAGAGGGAGTTCAACATAAGGGCGGGCGTCAACGAGGAGTTCAGGCCCATTCCTGAGTTCATGCAGGACGAACCGCTTCCTCCGACCAACGCAGTGTTCGACATCCCCATGGAGGACCTGACCAAGGTCTGGGACGTGGTGCTGGGTGAAAACGACATATAGCAGAAGCGCGACGAATGGTCCTAAGGGTGATCGACCTAACTCTGAAAGGTGGGATAAAGGTGGAATTGAAGGACCGCGTGGTGATTGTGACAGGATCGGCTAAGGGGCTGGGCAAGGCGATAGCCGAGAAGTGCTTCGCCGAGGGCGCCAAGTTGGCTCTATGGGACGTGGCCGAGGACGGAGTGAAGGCCCTCGCAAAGCAACTGGACAAGACAGGTAGGAAGGCCAAGGCCTTCGGCGTGGACATAACGGACGAGAAGTCGGTAAACGACGCCATGGCGAAGACGGTCAAGGCGTTCAAGAGGGTGGACGTGCTGGTCAACAACGCCGGCATCTCGCAGCACAAGAAGATCGAGGACATGACGCTAGAGATATTTGAAAGGGTGATGAAGGTCAACGTGACAGGCACTTTCCTGTGCTGCAAGGCGGCGGTCCCTGTCATGAAGGCACAGAAGTTCGGCAAGATAGTGAACATCGCGTCGCTAGGGGCGCGCACGGGAAGGCCCGGGGTCGGAATAAACTACGCCGCATCCAAGTCTGCGGTCATCGGGATAACTCAGACGCTGGCAAGGGAGCTCGGGCCGGACGGTATATACGTCAACGCGATTTGCCCTGGCCCCATCCTTACAGAACAGACCAAGCAATATCCACCCGAGGTGTTCGCGTCATGGAACGTCGGAAGGGCCATTTTGAAGGACGGACTTCCCGAGGACGTGGCGGATTCGGTGGTGTTCCTAGCCTCAGACAGGTCGGCCTGGATCACCGGAGTCACGCTCGACGTAAACGGCGGGATACTTATCAGGGGTTAAGAGATAGTATTCGAGATTAAATGACGATATGGACGGGAGGAATAACATGGCAGGGTTGAAAGTGGTGGATATCAGGGACGTCGAAGGGATACTCCGCGATCCGCCGAGGAAGTCGTGGATACTGGTCTCCGAGCAGACGGTCGGGGCCCAGAACCTTGCGATGGGGGTCAACGAGACTTATCCAGGCGGCATGGTGCCGGAGCATAAGCACGATACCGAGGAAGAAGTGATGTACTTCCTTTCGGGGAAGGGGAAGTTCATTACGAAGGACAGGGAAATAGACCTGCATGAGGGCATCTGCATCTATAATCCGCCGGGAGAGACACACAAGATAGTCAACACCGGCGATGAAGTGCTCAAGTTCGTCTGGATCTACTCCCCGCAGCTTGAGAGCCATAGGAAAAAATAAGATAGATAGAGGTGAATTTCATGGGCGATTGGAAGCTCCCGCGCACTGAGGGGCACATGGACAGGCCTTCAAAGATCTACTTCCAGACGATGACCAAGCATGACATCGAGCAGAGGCTCAAGGTCAACGACATACTTATCGTCCCGATCGGCTCCACCGAGAACCACGGCAAGGCTGGACCGTACGGCGAGGAC
This sequence comes from Bacillota bacterium, assembly GCA_017994615.1. Taxonomy (GTDB): domain Bacteria; phylum Bacillota; class DTU025; order DTU025; family MWDF01; genus MWDF01. Next base: position 3,228 of record JAGOKM010000011.1, read on the forward strand.
ACATTCCTTGTGACGAGGATGGCCGAGATGGTTGCAGAGCGCACAGGCTGTACCGTGGCCGAACCGCTGTGGTACGGATCCCATCCTTTCAAGCACATAGGCCAGCCGGGTACGGTGGCAATCCCCGACGACGTGTTCAACGCCTACATCAGGTCCATGATATCTGGTTTCTGGAACACCGGTTTCCGCAAGCAGATATTCATAAGCCTGCACGGCCAGGAGTACGCAATCCCGTCGGCATTGCAGGAGTGGGGCAAGAAGTTCCAGGTGCCCGCAGTGCTGATATTCCTCGATCTACCTAGGGTAATGGGCCAGACGCTCATGGACAAGGCGCACGGCGGTCCGTTCGAGACTCCTTTCCAGCACGCTGACGAAGCCGAGACCTCGTTGTCGTTGGCCCTGTTCCCGGAGCTGTGCGACATGGAGCATGCGGAAAACACCACCGTCGTAGGATTCCTGCCTCCCGGACATGTAGACAGGGGCGGGGACATATACGGAAACCCGATACCCGGCCACTGCCAGGTTGGCTGCAGCGGAATCGAATGCGTGGAGTACCCTGAGGGCGTCCTCGGCAAGGCAAAGCTCGCCGATGCCAAGAAGGCGTTCTCGGCGGTCGAGAAGGTCTGCGATTACATGGTCAAGCTGCACGACGACATCATGGCTAAGTTCCCGGTCGGAGTACTGCCGCCGATAGAAATGGTCACCCAAAGGGATGAAGAGCTTATCAAGGAGATACTCAAAGGACCCGAGAAGGGCGGAAAGCATCTTTACATACTCGGCTGGCCGTCTTAGGAGGGGGCAAGGCAAGCTAATCGCTTATTGTGCGAATTAAATAGCAGTTAAGGCGGCGGAGGTCAATTAATGTTCATCGAAGCAATACAAAATGCTCTTACGGTCAAGTCGTTGCTTCTTGTGTCAGCAGGTTCCCTGCTTGGCATAACTATAGGTGCGTTACCTGGACTTACAATAACCATGACTACGGCTTTGCTTGTATCATTGACGTACGGTTGGCCGACATGGGATGCCTTGGCACTTATTATGGGGGCATACGTCGGCTCGATGTCCGGAGGGGCGATATCCGCCGTTCTACTGAATATCCCAGGGATGCCATCTGCGTGTGCCACGACTTTCGATGGATACCCGATGGCGCAAAGAGGCGAAGCCGGTACTGCGATAGGCATGGCAAGGACAGCATCATTATTCGGCAGCTTGATTGGGATGGTTTTTCTAGCAGGTGTCGCGCCCATCGTGGCAAACTTTGCGTTGAAGTTCGGACCGTATGAGTACTTCTACCTCATATTGATGGGGCTAACCATGATAAGCAGCCTCTCAGGCGGCTCTTTTATAAAGGGCATGATTGCTGGTCTACTTGGGATGTTCCTGTCAATTGTTGGAATGGATCCAATTTGGGGAACCGCAAGATATACCTTCGGAAACTTCCAGTTGATGAGGGGATTGAACTTTGTAGCGGTCCTTATCGGTCTGATGGGGATGTCAGAGCTGCTTATCCAAGCATCAAAGAAACATATAGACATGCCGATGGTGAAAGAGATAAAAAAGGAGGTTATAAAACTATCGGAGCTATGGAGGATGAAGTGGCTTATACTGCAATCCTCCCTAATTGGGATTTGGATTGGGGCGCTTCCCGGAATTGGACAGACAATAGCAACTCTGGCTGCTTATGATGCAGCGAAGAGGACAGTGAAGAACCCCAAAATCCCGTTCGGGCAAGGAGCCATAGAGGGTGTCGTTGCGCCTGAAGTCGCCGATAACGCATGTATTGGAGGCGCACTGATACCCATGCTAGCTCTTGGCATACCTGGGGATTCAACGACGGCAATATTGCTTGGAGCATTTATGATGCACGGAATCAGGCCTGGACCGCTGTTCATGTCGTCTGAACCCTCATTGTTCTGGTTCATTGTCATTATGGGAACAATTGCAGCGATCGCCGCATATTTCTTAGTGAGACTTGGCAGCAAGGTGTTTCCCAAAATCCTGCTGGTCAAGGCAAACCTGCTTTTACCGGTAATCGGCATCCTTTGCGTCGTAGGTTCATATGCAACAGAAGGAAATGTGTTCGACATATTCGTAATGCTCTTCTTCGGGGTTTTGGGATTTTTGCTAAGGTTGATGAGATTTCCCGTATCTTCGATTGTTATCGGTTTTGTATTGGGACAGATGGCGGACAGCGAACTAAGGCGTGCCCTTATGCTGGCCCAAGGGAAGTTCATCCAACAAAGCCTAACGAGACCCATCAGCCTTATCCTGATTATCGCGATTATTGCGCAACTTCTTCTCAGCAATAAAAGGCTCAGGGAACGGATGAAGTTTGCTACTGCATCAATTATCGGCAGTAAGAAGGCTGAAAACATCAGATAGGATCCCAGGTTCCTTGGGTAATTATGAAGGGGGTAAAGGAAACCGATGAGAAAAGCCGGAAGACAAATCTGTTCGCTACTCATGCTAATCGCCTTTGGACTTTCTTTGGTTTTAGGCTCAGCTGTGGCATTGGGCGCAGATTATCCGACAAAACCAATTGAGATCCTTGTTCCATGGGCACAAGGCGGGACCACCGATAATATGGCAAGGGCTTTCCAGCCTCTGTTTGAGAAAGCAATAGGTGGGACAACCTTCCTTAAGAACATGGGCGGAGCTTCAGGAGCTGTCGGAACCGAATATGTTTATAGCAAGCCAGCGGATGGTTATACAGTAATGGTTTCCTCGTACCAGCCAGCAGGCATATTCCAGGTCATGAACCTTACGAAGCTTGGCTTGGACGACTTCGAAACCATAGCTATCGTCAGTTTTGGCGTGCCCAGCATTGCGGTCCACAAGGACGCCAGATGGAAGAATGCCCAAGAGCTGATTGATGAAGCGAAGAAGAATCCGGGGAAAATAAGCGTGGGATATTCAGGACCAGCGACCATGGGGCAGATATGCGCTTTTATCATTGAGAAGTACACGGGCGCCAAGTTCAACATGATACCTTTCTCAGGAGGCGGCCCTGTAGTTACCGCTACCCTCGGCAAGCACATAGATGCCAATTTCCAGGCTTTAGCAGAGAATATGGACCAGTATCTGGGGGGCAATTTCAGACTCCTGGGCACTTTCTCTAATGAGCCGATAAAAGGCCTTGAGGGAGTCCCGGCTTTAGGACAGGTCTTTCCTGCCATGAAACCCTACCTGCCTTGGGGCCAGTGGATTGCCGTCATGGTTAAGAAGGGGACACCAAGTGAGATCGTGAAAAAGCTGCAGGATGCTGCGAGAATTGTTCTCGCGCAGAAGGAATGGACTGATTATGTCACATCAATGCGTAATGACCCGATGGCGCTAATCGGCGATGCTGCCGAGAAATATGCAAGAGACTGGAGCTCATTTACTTCTTGGTTGCTATTCGAAGCAGGGGCTGCGCAAAAGTCTCCGGCTGAGTTCAATATACCTAAGCCGTAAAGCAAAGACTCAATGGAGGACTGCCCATGTCCGTCAATGCCAGATTCGATAGAATTGCAGCAATAGTATTTGCCATGGTTTCCATAGCGATTATGGCAGTTGCGAGCAAATTCCCGAACTATGGAAACTGGGAAACAGGGCCGGCTATGTTTCCGATTTTGCTAGGAGCAGGTATATTTGTGTTTTCCATGCTACTGCTTCTGATTAAGCCGGTTAAGAAGGAAACTGACGACGGAGATGAGGAGGATAAGGCAGGCCCAGCATTGAGAAGCCTTGTTGCTTTCTTATGCACTACCACTGCTTACGTAATCCTTATGCCGCGATTGGGGTTCCTGTTTACAACGCCTGTATATGTCGCGTCTTCAATTGTTGCAATGGGTGGGAAGAACAAGTGGGTTACAGTAACGGCAGTCTCCGTTCTTTCAACTCTAATTACACAGTACGGGTTTCTATACGTATTTGGAGTAAAGCTACCTTAGATTGATGAATGGAAAGTGAACAGGCCACAGTTAGAACCTCCACCTCAGAGAAACGTCAAAAAGGCAAGCCTTTAGCGACTCTCCGGGAAATCACGAAGGCTAAAAGACCAATAAACAAGGAGGGAAACTGAATGAAGCGCAACCTAATGATCAAGATCCTGGTAGTAAGCATGATCCTGGCAATCTTCGCGCTTTCCAGCACAGGCATGGCAGCGACAAAGATAGTCCTGAAGCTGGCCCATGCCGACGCTACGGACATCACGACCTCTAGGAAGCATGCCCAGTGCATCACCTTCGCCAACCTTGTCAACGCCCAGAGCGGAGGCAGGCTCGAGGTACAGGTGTTCGGCGCAGGGCAACTCGGTGCCGAGCGCGAGTACGTAGAAGCAGTCATGGCAGGCAACGTACAGGCCGGTATCGCATCAGGCGTCATCGGAAGCTTCTTCAAGGAGTCGATGATCACCGACATCCCGTACCTGTTCCCCAACGCCACAGTAGCATGGAAGGTCCTCGACGGCCCGTTCGGAGCCAAGATGTCCGAGATGTTCCTGGCCAAGACCGGCATGAGGAACCTGGCTTTCGCAGAGGTCGGCTTCAGGCACTTCACGAACTCCAAGAGGCCCATCAAGTCGCCCGCCGACATAGCAGGCCTTAAGATCAGGGTGCAGGAAACCCCAGTATATCTGACACTCATCAGGTCTATGGGCGGAAGCCCCACGCCGATAGCATGGACTGAGACCTACACCGCACTGCAGACTAAGGTCGTCGACGGTCAGGAGAACCCGATTTCCTCGATCGTATTCGCGAAGCTCTACGAAGTACAGAAGTACCTAACCCTTGACGGACATGTGTATGGCGTAGACTGGTTCGTAATCAACGAGAAGTTCTTCAAGAGCCTAGACAAGGACCTCCAGGACATAATAATGGAGGCAGCCAAGATATCGGCAACGGTCGGCCGCGGACTTCAGCAGCTGCTGTCATCGACCGGCCTCGAGACCTGCCTAAAGGCGGGCGTGGAAATCTATCAGCCGACCGCAGCTGAGATGGCCCTCTTCAAGAAGGCGACCCAGCAGCCGGTCATCGACTACCTCAAGACCCAGGTCGACCCCAAGCTCATCGACGAACTCCTCAAGGCGGTTGAGGACGCATCCAAGTAATAGGCTGACAGATTATAAGCCGGGGAAGGGCTAGCCTTCCCCGGCTTGCAAGATGGCTGCTGCCGTCTTCAGCAAATACGCCGATAAGTGAGGTATTTGCCATGCGGGTATTCAACTGGTTATATGAAAATCTGCACAAGCTGGTGGAAGCGTTCATAGTCCTGACGGTCGCCCTAATGGTATTGGACGTTGTTGTGGGCGTCTTCGCCCGGTACGTGTTGAACAACGCCATACACTGGGTAGAGGAAGCTTCAAGGTACATGATGATATGGATGGCGTATCTCGCGATGGGAATGGTTATCAGGGAAGAAGGGAATATCTCAGTTACATTCATGGTCAACTGGTTTCCTCCAGCAATCAGAAGAATTATCAAAGTCCTGGGCCTGCTGGTAATCGGGTTCTTCCTTACCGTCCTTTTCAGGGAATCCGTCAAGTACATGAGGATATTGAGGATACAGACATCCCCTGCCCTGGGCCTGCCGATGATATTTCCATATATGGCCGTAACCGTCGGCGCAGCCCTGATGTTCATAGACAACCTCGTGCTTCTGTTTGCCTATGTGACAGGCAAGAAGCCTGTTTAATATGAGGGAAGGAGCACTTAATAGATGACTTACGGTTTCATTGCCTTCGTCCTGAGCATGTTGTTCGGAATTCCCATAGGCTTCAGCCTCGGTGTGGGATCCCTTGCAGCGCTTCTGGCGAAAGGAGCGTCCCTTTCGTTGATCGCCTCGCGCATGTTCACCGGAATAGACTCCTTCCCGATAATGGCGATACCTTTCTTTATCCTTACAGGCGAGCTCATGAATGGGACGGGGATCACTAAGAGGCTCGTGAGGCTCTCCGACGTGCTTGTAGGCCACTTCAAGGGGGGCCTTGCACATGTGAACATCGTGGTGAGCATGTTCTTCGCCGGCATAACTGGCTCAGCTGTAGCTGATACCTCAGCTATCGGTTCGATGCTCATCCCGACGATGGTGGAGCAGGGTTTCGACAATGATTTCAGCGCAGCTGTAACAGCATCATCTTCGGTCATCGGGCCGATAATACCGCCAAGCATACCGATGGTCGTCTTCTCGCTTATAACCGGCGCTTCAGTCGGAGGCCTCTTCCTGGCTGGCTTCCTTCCAGGCGTTCTCTTGGGGTTCGGACTGATGGTCCCGACCTATATCATCTCTGTGAGGAGGAATTACCCAAGCAGCAAGAGAGCTACCTTGAAGGAGGCCTTCGATGCTTTAGTGAAAGCCATCGTTCCTTTGCTTATGCCTGTAATAATACTCGGAGGGATACTAAGCGGGGCATTTACGGCCACAGAGGCATCAGCAGTAGCTGTTCTTTACGGTTTGGTTATCGGCTTCTTCGTTTGGAAGAACCTTAAACTGAAAGATCTGCCCCCCATATTCATGAGGGCGGCAAAAACCACGGCGACCGTATTCCTAGTCATGGCGGCGGCCAATGTCTTCAACTGGCTCATGGCGACAGAGCAGATTCCGCAGAAACTGGCCACGCTGCTTACTTCAAACGTGACCAGCACTTGGGCCCTTCTACTGATAATAAACCTGGTTCTTTTGCTGCTGGGCTGCTTCATGGAGGGCACGGCGGCGATGATTATAACGGTGCCGATAATAATGGCGATACTCAAAGGCACCGGTATAAATCCGCTCCAGATAGGGGCCATAGTAGTCCTGAACCTGATGATTGGCCTTATCACTCCGCCCCTTGGATTATGCCTTTTCATCGCATGCGGCATTTCGAAATTGTCACTTGAACAGCTGTCAAAGGCAATACTCCCTTTCCTTGCGGCAGAGATAGTAGTGCTGTTCCTTGTAACATATATCGAGCCTATAACCATGTTCTTACCTAGGTTGTTTGGATTTGCGCCTTGATGACGCTTCGAGTTCAACGTATAGCAAAACGAGGGGGATGATTTGATGAAAGCGATTGTAAAGTACAGCGCCGAGCCGGGTGACATGAGGGTAATGGACATGCCCAAGCCGAAACCAGGTCCGGGCGAGGTCCTGGTCCAAATCAAAGCTACAGGCATATGCTACAGCGACATCTCGATACTCGACGGCAAGTACAAGGGGCGCAAGCCGGTCCCTTATCCTGTAATCATGGGGCATGAAGGCGCTGGAATAGTCGCTGAGCTGGGAGCGGGAGTCACCGACCTTGCCGTAGGGGACAGGATAGGATTCGAAGTGCTCTTCGGATGCGGCAAATGTGAAAACTGCAGGAACGGCAACAAGAACATGTGCTCCGACTGGGGCCATTACGGGATAACCACCAACGGGACTTTCGCGGAATACCTGGCAATCAAGTCCGAGCTGGCCCACAAGCTGCCGGATAACGTCTCCTTCGCAAACGCCGCGTTCCTCGAGCCCATAAGCCTGACGGTGCGCTCGATCGAGCACGTAAAGCCCATGGTGGGCGACACTGCCGCCATAATCGGCCCGGGTTCGATAGGGCTGCTGCATCTTCAGGCGTTGAAGGCCGCAGGTTGCGCGAAGGTCATAGTACTGGGCATTGAGAAGGACGTGCACAGGTTCGAAATCGCCAAGTCCCTGGGAGCCGACCACATAGTCGTAATCGGTAAAGAAGACCCGATAGCCAAGGTCAAGGAATATACGAAGGGCCTCGGCGTCGACATAGTGATCGAGACTGCCGCCCATCCTTCGGCATTTTCACTTGCTATAGAACTAGCTGCCTCCAAGGGCCGCATATCCACGTTCGGGCTGTACCCCGAGGCGACTGTAAGGCCGATACAGATTATTCGCGAGGGGTTGACCATATTCGGTGACGTGGCGCTGCTGCAGAAGCACTTCCTGAGGGCTATCAGGTGGGTGGAATACGGGAAGGTGTCCGCTGAGCCCATCATAACCAAGAGGTTCAAGCTTGAACAGGCGGCAGAAGCCGTGGAGGCCAACAGGCAGGGTAATGCCGTGAAGGTGCTGTTCGAGCTGTAATCGCAAGGGATGCACCCAGGGGGAAGCCGGGCCATCTCGTCTGAGTTTGATGGCCTGGCTTTAACGGAATACAGTCGAAGAGCACAAGGGACGGACGAGTTAATGATAAATAACCGTATCGTAGACCAGAAGGTGGGGTAACAGGATGAAAGCGCTGCGCTGGCTGGACGATCACCTGGAGGAGTACATACTTGCTGTGCTTCTTGTAGTAATAAGCTGCGTTATGATGCTCCAGATAGTAATGAGGTACGTTTTCAACTCTTCGCTCCCTTGGCCCGAGGAACTGACACGATACTGCTTCGTATGGTCGGGCTTCCTCGGAATCGGATACTCGATCAAGAGAGGACTAATGCTTAAGATAGACGTAATCTTCTCACTATTCCCCAAAAAAGTGCAAAAGGTCCTGGACATCTTCAGTCAAGTAGTCATGCTGGTATTCTTCTCCTATATGTTCGTCATGTCCATAGACGTCTTCAAGAAAGTCATCTCCAGCGGGCAGACAAGCCCAGCCCTCAGATTGCCGATGTCTTACGTATACGCATCTCTCCTGGCAGGCTTCGCCCTTGCGGCTATCAGGTCGGTACAGAGCATAGCGCTGACATTCATGAAGAAGCCGACCGCAGGCACCGCGGCAGGAGGCACAAATGATTAACCAGTTATTGATTGCATTCGGCGTGTGCCTCATCCTCGGCATCCCCATCGGTGTCACCATAGGTTTGGCGACGATCTTCCCCTCGCTCTTGAATCCGTCATTCGTAGCAAACACCCAGTACGTAATAAGGACAGCGCTGGCGGGGATAGATAGCACACCGATACTGGCGGTGCCGCTGTTCATTCTGTCCGGTGCCATAATGGCGAGGGGCGGGATATCGAAGAAGCTATTCAATATGTTCGCCTATTTCCTCGGCAACAAGACAGCAGGGATACCTATTGCCGTAATCATTACTAGCTTATTCTACGGAGCCATCTCGGGCTCCGGAATTGCGACGACGGCAGCTGTGGGTTCAATGACCATACCAATAATGGTGTCGTTAGGGTATGACAAGGTGTTTGCTGCGGCACTAGTGGCCACTTCTGGCGGCCTGGGTGTTATTATCCCTCCCAGCATTCCTTTCATCATCTACGGGCTTGTAACCAGCACATCCGTCGGGGCATTGTTCACAGCGGGCATCATGCCCGGCATTTTGATTGGTATCAGCCTCATGGTCTATGCCTATATATACTGCCGAAAGTACGGAGAGGACAAAGAGAAGATTAGCGCAAACTACAAGATGTTAAAGGACCAGGGTTTCATACGCGTATTCAAGGACAGCTTCTGGGCGCTGCTTACTCCCGTGATCATACTCGGCGGCATTTATTCCGGCGTCGTGACCCCGACTGAAGCGGCGAACATCTCCGTATTCTATTCTCTGTTCGTGTGCGTGTTCATATACAAATCCCTGCCGCTGAAGGACCTGCCCGGGATATTAATCTCGTCTATCAAGTCTTATGCTCCGCTGACAATGCTAATGGGCTTTGCCATCGCGTTCGGCCGGGTCCTTACGCTCATGCGCGCCCCTCAGCAGATATCGGAGTTCATTACAGCAACCTTCCAGACAAAGGTGACCTTCCTGGTTGCATTGAATGTCCTTTTGCTCCTGGTAGGAATGATAATGGACGTCGGCCCTGTCAACGCAATCCTGGCACCGATGTTCATGGGCGTAATCAGCCGGTTCGGTATCGATCCGGTACACTTCGGAATAATCATGACCGTCAACCTTGCCATCGGTTTCGTGACGCCCCCATTTGGCGTCAACCTGTTCGTTGCCGCTCCTCTGGTGGGTTCCCCGGTGTTTGCCGTGGGGAAGAAAGCATATCCGTTCATTGTAGCGTTCATCATCGCTTTGACATTGATAACTTTCATTCCGGAAATCAGCTTGTTCTTAGGCAGACGTTAAGGAGGGTTAGAAATGAGAAGGACGACCATAGTATGCATTCTGCTCAGCGCGATGATCATCGGTTCCGTTAGCATCGGAGGATTTGCGGCAGCCAAGGCTGAGTTTACACTACAGTTCGCTTCAGCTGCCGCCAGCGCAGGTACATCAGGGAAAGTCATGAATTTCATCAAGGAGAGCCTTGAGAAAGGCTCAAACGGGCGCATAGCGGTGGAGCTATACGGCGACGCTTCACTCGGAGGCGACAGGGAACTTCTGGAAAGCTGCCAGGCCGGAACCATCGCCATGGTCGACCAGGCAACATCCCCACAGGTCAGCTTCATAAAGGAAGTCGGCGTATTCGATATACCGGGCGTACTTACAGACATCGACCAGACTATCAGGTTCCTGCAAGGCCCCTTCTTCGATTATATGCAGAAGTACTACGAAAAGGCGGGAGTAAGGCTCCTCAGGATGGCCCCTTCCGGCTTCAGGGAGCTGAGCAGCAACAAGGAGATAAGATCCTTCGAAGACATCAAGGGCCTCAAGCTCAGGACCATGGAGAACCAGTACCACATGGCGTTCTGGAAAGCCTGCGGCGCCAACCCGACGCCCCTCGCCTTTGGAGAACTGTACATAGCACTGCAACAGGGCCTCGTCCAGGCGCAGGAGAACCCGATAGAGGTAATGACGGCATCGAAGTTCATCGAAGTCCAGAAATATCTGATCATGACCCATCACATCACCTTCGTCGGCACCACAATCATGAACCTCAAGCAGTGGAACAGTCTGCCGGCCGAACTCAAGACGCTGGTTAATGACACCATGAAGAAGGCCACGGTCTTCCAGAACGAAACGAGGATCGCAGCCGAAGCGACGGTCAAGAAAGCCCTCATAGACTACGGCAGGGAGATAATCGAACTTAAACCGGCGGACTTCGCGAAGATGAAGGAAGCCGCCAAAGTGGTAATCGAAATGGTAGGAAAGAACCTGGGCAACGAAATAGTGGAAAAGTTCCTGGCAGAGTACGAAGCAGCTAAGAAGTAGGCATCTGTCGCTGCCGGCCCGGGACCTTCCCGGGCCGATGGCCTGATTTGCTTCTATGACGAACGGAGCGTGACCCTCGATGAAAATGAAACCGCACCCAGGTTATGAGGTAATGTGGAACCTCGAAGGCGAGGCGGGAGCCACTTTCGATGAGAAGATGGCCAAGATTGTAAACTACAAGGCGCCCAATGGCATGAAGATCTACGATGTGGATATACCCGGTCTCAACGGCGCGCCAAACATCCCTGTCAGGGTTTTCAGGGACCCAAAGGCCACGAAAGCGCCACTTCTGGTGAACATACACGGAGGAGGATTCGTATCAGGAAGCCGTGACCGAGACAACCACAGGACATCGGCATTCGCAGCCGGAGTGCCCTGTACCGTTATATCCGTCGATTACAGGCTGGCCCCCGGTGCATCGTTCCCGGCCCAGCTGGAGGACTGTTATGCCGGCATCCTCTGGGCTATTAAGAACGCTGATGAGCTGGGAATAGACCCAGACAGGATAGCTTTGATAGGGACCAGCGCAGGCGCTGCGATAACAGCCGGGCTCACCCTTTATCTTAGGGATATCGCAGGCCCCAGGATAGCGATGCAGATACTGAACTTCGGAGCATTCGATTACACCTCGACGACCAAGTCAGTACTTCAGCTCTATGAAGGGGCGCCGCTCGTAAACGGAGAGAACATGTCCAAGATATGGGCCCTTTACATGGGAGGGTTCGACGGGAAGCTGCCTTCCTATTACGCAGTGCCGGCGCTTTGCCGTGACCTGACGGGACTTCCACCTACTGCGGTCGTTGCATGTGAGTACGATCCACTGAGGGATGGCGGCATCGATTACGCGAGGAGGCTCCTTGAGGCGATGGTGCCGACGGAGCTCTATGTCCTCCCAAGGGTGCCGCACGGATACGATTTGGTTCAGGCCCCTCTTACCAAGTGGATGAGGGAAGGGCTCTGCGCTTCTCTGAGGCGTGAATTCGGGATGAAATAAGACAAGTATAAAGCAAGCGCCCCCTGACCCTTGCAATGTGAAAGGGGGCGCCCACTGGCAGTAGCAGCTAAAGAGCCGATGGCAATCGGCGTCTTAGTGCATACCTACTTAATATTATCACCTATTTGCGTTTTATGTGTATGGCTGAACAAACCGATATAGAAGGAGGGGATGCGAGAGGCTGCAGGAAACGGCCGGAATGCTTACCAACCGTAAAAGCTAATGCTGAAGAGCGAACAAGCTGTTCTAGTAAGGCATAACGAGGAGGTAGGAACATGAAAAGGACCCTGTCGATTTCAGTCTCACTGTCACTGATCCTTCTGCTTGCGCTGGCATCCATCGTGGGAGCGGGCGCATACCCTACATTTACTACCCTGGACGACGCTCCTTTTCCGGACTATAACTACACCCGCGCCAACAAGCTTCCCCTCACCGGCTATTTCGAGAAATCCTTCGACGTGAACGGCGTGAAGCGCACGGCGAAGATATACATCTCGCCAAACGCCCCGATAAGGACGTTCTTCACGCTCATCGCTGTGCCGGACGGCGTCGACACGACCGAGTTCCTCACCAAGTCCGGCTGGAAGGACATAGCGGACAAGAACGAGGAGGCCCTACTTGTGTTCGAACCCGGCAAGGCCGGATGGGGCAAGCCGGAGGACGAACAGGCATATCTCAACGCGGTCATAGCTTTCTACAAGTCTAACAAGTACTTCTCCATATTCGGAGAGAACTACCTGGTCGGCTACGGCCGCGCGGGCGCGGCCTTGGAAGCCTGGTCGGCAGCCAACCCTCTGTTTGTGACGAGCCAGGTCTTCATCGATTCCGAAAGCCTGAGCAAAGAATTCTACGCCCAGTTCGCTTCGAAGTTCTTCGACGGCAAGTATGCGGGCTACACTGCTATAGAGATACCCAAGGAGATTGCCATCGCATACAACGAGGTGCCGGTACCGACCTGGTTCATAAACGAGGACCTTTCCAAGGTGGCGGAGTCGGTCAAGTACTGGAAGGGCGCAAACGACTGTGTCGATTACTCGGTCGTCAAGTCGAACTACTTGTACGGCAGCGCAGTATTCCCGCAGTCCGAGACCTCAGACGCATGGCAGACTGACTATACCGGACCGATCTCCAAAGTTGCTACGCTGCAGACGAAAGCGGCAATACTGGACCCCTCCTTCAGCAAGACAGTATACGGCTTCCTGACGGAGTATGTCCGCTACGACAACACCTCGGCATACGGAAACCAGCTCGCAATAAGGAAGCCTTACGGCGAGATCCACACAATGATGGTCAACGGCTTCCTGCGCGAATATATGGTCTATGTGCCCGAGTCGGCCGCGAAGCTGTGGCCGAATGGCGCTCCCGTGCTCTTTGTGTTCGCAGGGAACAGCCAGACCGACAAGGTCTACTGGTATGCGACCATGTGGTGGAAGGTCGCCGACGACGAGGGCGTCATACTGGTGATACCCTGCGAGCAGTACAGCTCGAACTCAACGGTCGTCAGCCACAAGGACACGGACATGTTCTACGAGCAGCTGGCGCTCATGATGAAGAAATATTACAAGGTAGATCCGACCAGGTTCTATGCGACAGGCCAGTCGGCAGGGTCTATGGCCGCCATGGGCTTTGCAATCACCAACCCTGAGTACTTCGCTGCCATAGCCAGCACCTCAGGCCTTGCTTCCCCCGGAGGCACCGGGATGGGCACGGTCCCCGCAGAGCGGGCCAAGAACAAGATGGTCCCCGTATACGCGATAATCGGCGAGGGAGACATAGCTGACTTCACAGGCACGCTTTGGGACGATAAGCAAAACGGCCTGGACAAGTGGGCGGCATACCATCTGAACGCAAACGGCCTTGAATTAGGGGATGGCTCGAACGTAGAAGTCAACGGAAGGTTCACGACTTATACGTGGCTAAACGAACAGGGCTTCCCGGTTATGAAGCTGGGGCGCACGGCCTACCGCGCGCACAACAACATCATGGCGGAATCCCCGATGCTGTGGGACTACCTGGAACACTGGTCGATGAAGGACGGGATCCGTTACTACAGCGTAACCGTGCAAGTGCCCGTAATCGAGAAGTAAGATCCAAGGATTCAGAACCCCGGGGCATATAAGCTACGCCCCGGGGAGGCCCGAGATCCAAAAAGATTTCGATGGGAGGTAACTCTAATGTCCAGGAACCTAATAAGACGGGTAGCGCTGATGGCTTTATTTGCAATGCTGCTGACGATGGGCGGCAGCGGAGCCTTCGCCGCCAGCAGGGCGCTGACAAGGGCCGAGTTCGTGGCCATGATCTCCAACTATTTCGCATGGCCCCATCCGACCGATTACAACGACATATGGAAGGCGCCTCTGAAGCAGTTCAAGGACGTCAAGACGACTGACAAGTTCGGCAAGCAGATAGAAGTGGCATACGAAGAGGAGCTGATTGAACCTGACGCCGCAGGCAACTTCTATCCCGAAGCGTTGATTACAAGGCAGGATGCGGCTGTAATCTTCGCAAAGGCGTTCAAGGTACCCCTAGTCGAGGACGACGCTGTTGCAGGCTTCGTCGACGGCAACCTCGTCAAGACATCAGCCAGGCCTTACATCAACGCCCTTTTCGCGCAGGGGTACATGATCGGAAAGTCCCCCACTGTATACGGTCCTGACGACCCTATGACGGAAGCCGAGGCGAATACGGTATTCAAGAGGATTACCAGCAGCAGGGTGTCCCCGGTGCAGGCGGTCCCTAAGACCAACGCGGTGGCCCCGAGGCGCTACGTGAAGCTCTGGTGCCCGACGCCTGGTGCCGTAATCCACTATACTACCGACGGGACGGTGCCGACGGTCGACAGCCCCGTCTACACTGTAGCTACCATGGGCCACAGGAACGAGATGCTGTCCAGCGCGCAGCTTCCCAGGAGGGACGTAGTCTACAAGGCCATAGCGGTGAAGGACGGCATGGTCGTAAGCCCCGTCCAGACGTTCATATGGAAGCTGTACAGGCCCTTCATAGACGAATTCAAGCACGACCTGATAATGGAGAAGACGGCTACCAGCCCCGCGGTGTACCGCATCTACAACGACTCGGAGTCTGTCCGTCCGATGGCATGGTACATAGAGGGTAGGGACAGCGGGATCGTGTTCGACGCACTCCAGACTTCGGTCACGCAGAAGAACCTGAAGGAGTACGTAGACAAGAACATGGCGACCAAGCCCTACATACTCATAGTCGGCCATACCCATGGAGACCATGCTGCCCAGCTGCCCAATTTCCTAAAGGCCGGCGTCGAGTGCTACGTCAACAAGAGGGGCTGGGCATCGATCGGCGCATCATCCCAGATGGGCCCGGCACTCGTGTCGCTGCTTCCCGACCAGCAGAAGATAAAGAACATCGACGAGGGCGACGTATTCAGCTTAGGCAACTGCACCTTCAGGACGTTTGCCCTTCCAGGCCACGCCAACTGCAACATCATAATCCAGGATCCCGTAAACGGCCTGATCTTCGCTTCCGACATCTACGGCTGCACCAGGGCAGGCTCGGCAGACAACGTGGCGGTCCAGCAGGTGAAGGCGGACTTGCTGCTGTCGATGGCTCAGCAGGTGTACTCCGGCTACAAGAAGGACGGCGGCAAGACCACATGGCTGTTCACAGGGCATGACGAATCGCCGCTCGGCGACATCAACCTCAAGCTGTTCGAGGCGGCGCTGCAGCAAGTCGTGGACTTTGGGGAGGCAGGATGCTCCCCCACGCTGCGCGGCAACAACGACGCCCCCAACAGCAGGACTACTCTCATAGGCGACATGTGGAAGGACGGGACCAACTGGATGTCCCTCAAGCTCATAGGCATCATGGGAGACAACTCCGAGTACCTTACCGCGTCTCCGATCAACTATAACGGCAAGGACGGCCATCTGAAGTACTCGGTGCTGAGCAACATCGAATTCGAGGGCGGAGACCTGGTAGGTACCACACTTGCGTGGAGGGCGCCCGGAGCCGAGTTCACATGGGGCGGGGTGAAGATGACCGTTCCCAACTCCCTGCCCGACAAGTTCGACCCATGGACTTACGACTACAAGGTCGAAGTGCCGGCATCGGTTAGCAAGATTACGGTCACGCCCACCGCGATGTCCAACAAGATAACGTCGATGAAGCTCAACGGCAAGCCAATAGAGCAGAGGTCGGCCAATGTGGTCGACGTCGTAGACGGGACAGTCATCACAATCGAAGTGGTGGCGCCTGACCATGCTACGACGAGCACCTATACCTTCACTGTGGTGAAGAAATAGCCATTGGTAAGCTTAAAGCCGGAACAAAGGAGGGGCTGCATCTGTGCAGCCCCTCCGCTTGTGTGTCACTATTTACCTTAAGGCATGCGACTTCGCAGATAGGCTATGCTGTCCCTTGCGATTGTCACGGGATCCGGCTTGAAGTCGAAGACCTCTACCGACACGTACCCTTCGTAACCTGTATCGACGAGAGCCTTCATTATTGGTGTAAAATCTACGTTTCCGGTCCCCGGGCCCCTTAGGTTGGAATCGTTGGCGTGGAAATGACAGAACCTGCCCGAACATTTCCTCACCATGCCAGCCACGTCGTCAGTCTGGGCGCAGATGCTTTTTACATCCAACATGAAGCCCACGCCGGGGCTGTCGACCTCTTCGGCGATCCTTGCCGCCTCTTCCACCGTTTCCATCAGATTTGTCATGCTCGGCGGCAGCGGCTCCAGGCAGAACTTCACTCCCCGCTCAACGGCCCTGTCGCCTATGCGCCTGAGTACGCCGACGAGCTCCGACTCGGCTTCGGCCCGCGGTTTCCCCGAAGGGACGTTCCTTTGGGAAGGAGAGCCGAAAGTAAGGACCTTGCCGCCGATGTCCGAACAGAAATCCACCTGGTCAATAAGATATTCTGCGGTGAACTCCCTGACCTCAGGGTCCGGGGAGAAAAGCCCCATGCCTGACGGTTTAACCAGCAGCCAATGGGTTCCTACGACCTCCAGGCCGCATTCCTCAGCCGCTTTTGCTATCCTCGCCCTTTTGCCTGCGCTTATGTCCCTTACGTCGTCGGAGAAGGTGTACGGGGCTATCTCTATTCCGTCATAACCGAGGTCCTTTGCTACCTTGCAGACGTGCTCCCAGGCCCAGCCTTCGAACATCTCGTTGCAGAGGGCGAACTTCAAGAGGTCAGCCCCCTCTCCTTGAGGATGCGGTCCCATGCCTTGAGGCAATCTATCGACGCCTCCTCGCCACCCTCCGAGAAGGAATAGCCCATGGGCCTGTGCAGAAGCTCGGTAGATATGGCCGCGGCCCTCCTGTAGTGCGTCTCCAGCGACGCCCATCCCCTGTATCCGTCCTTTACCAGCCTTTCGAACAGCGAGGCGAACCCAACGTCGCCCTCTCCGACTATTGCGGCCTCGGGCTTGCCGTCCTTTCCGCGCCTTTTCACGTCCTTGACATGCACATGGCGGATCCAGGGCCTGATCCTCTCGTATCCGTCCGGGAAGGGGGCTTCGCCTTCCGCGTCGTATATGTTGTTCCCTGGGTCGAAGAGCGCCTGTATGTGCTCTGAAGCCACTTGTCTAAGGATGACTTCGAGCTTCTGCGTCGTACCTGCCGATGTCGCCGGGTCATATTCGATGACAAGCAGCTTGCCCCGCTTGGCTATGGCCCTTTCCGCTATCCTGAGCTTCTTTACGATCTCGGGGACGCTCTCGTCGAACGTCCCCTCAGCCCAGAAAGTGAAGCCCCTTATGAGCTTCGAGCCGAAGAGGTCCGACATGTCCATGCAATGGTCCAGTATGGCAAGGTGGGATTCGAAATCGGACTGGGAATAGAGCCTGCATTTGAAGACGGGCGCCGCTATGCAGGGCATCTCAAGCCCTGCCCTGTCGAGCTGCCATTTGATGGTCCTAAGCTCCTCATCGTCCAGTTCGTGCGGCGGCTTTCCCCATACCGAGCGCAGCTCTGCGCCATCCATCCCGTATTCCTTCATGACCTTGATGGCCCTTGGCATGTCCTGGGAGATCTCGTCCGTTATGACTGCTCGTTTGAACATCTCAACCTCCGGTCAGGGTGTTTCGCATCAGGCTGCCTTCTTCGTCCCTTTCCTTATGAGCCTCGCTATTAGGCCGGGCAGCGGGCTGCGCGAGATTATGACCAGCAACGTAAACGCCCATAGCACCAGGCATATAGGCCTGGTGAAGAAAGGCGCTATGCTCCCGCCCCTTAGGATGAGGGCCCTCCTTAGGTTCTCGTCCGCCATCGGCCCAAGTATGAAGCCCAGCACCAAAGGCGCCGCAGGGAAGTCGTTGCTGCGCATGAAATAGCCGATCACTCCGAACAGCAGCATGAGCTTCACGTCGAACATCCTGCCGTTGATTGCGAACGAGCCCACTGCGCAGAGCGTGAAGATTATCGGCATGAGGATGTTCCTTGGGACCTGGAGGACCTTCACGAGCGGCCTTACGAACGAAAGGCCCAATATCGTCATACTGAGAGTTGCAAGGAAGAATATGGCGGTGACTGTGGCTATGAACTGAGGCTGCTCTATCGGAAGTAGCGGGCCCGGCCTTATGCCGTGGAGCCACAGCGCCGCCAGGAGCACGGCAGCGGGGGCGCTACCGGGGATGGCCAGCGTCAGCACCGGGATGATGGCCCCGCCGATGCAGGCGTTGTTGCCTGTCTCTGATGCTATCAGCCCTTCGTATGAGCCTTTCCCGAACTCCTCGGGCTTCTTGCTGCCCCTCTTGGCGAAGTCGTAGGATATCCAGGCCGCGGTATCCTCGCCGACGCCTGGTATGGCCCCTACTATTACGCCGATGACCCCTGATCGTATGATGGTCTTCCAGTATTTGAAGATGTCCTTCATCTCGGGCAGGATCCTGGCCACCTTGGTCCTGACCGTGTAGTCGACGGGCAGCTTCATGACCCCGATGATCTCAGATACCCCGTATACGCCGACGAGCACAGGGATCAGCGAAAGGCCGCCGGTCATGTCGACCACGCCGAACGAGAACCTGGCGTATGCCTGGATCGATTCCTGGCCGATCTGGGACAGCAGCAGACCGAAGATGCCAGCGATCCATCCCTTGAGCGGGTCTTTCGGCGCCGTGAGGTTTCCGCAGATGACTATGCCGAATATCGCAAGGACGAAGAACTCCCAGGATTTGAAGCTCAATGCGATGTCGCCGAGCATCGGCGAGAAGATTGCAAGGCAGATTAGTCCGAAGAACGTGCCGATGGCCGAGCTTACGGTCGCAAGCCCTATCGCATATCCGGCTTTCCCCTGCCTTGCGAGGGGGTTCCCGTCGAGGCATGTCGCAGCGTTCGCCGGCGTGCCGGGTATGTTCAGCAGGATTGCCGACCTCGAGCCGCCATATATGGACCCGACATAGACGCTGATGAGTATCACTATGACCTGGTCGGTCGCGAACCTGAATGTCAAACCGGTAAGCAAAGCCACGCCCATAGTGGCGGTAAGGCCGGGCAACATGCCGATTATTATCCCGAAGCCGGTGGCCCAGAAGGCGTTGAAGAGCGTTTCAGGCGTCATAAGCTTGAAAAATTCCGAAAAGAACGCAGACAGGCTCATTTATCTTGCCCCCTTTCCCGGCTACGGTAACACTACGAGGAATACCTTCTCGAACACCAGCCAAACGCCCACGGAAGTGGCGGCGCCTATCAAGAGTGACTTTATCACCCCGCCGCCCCTGAATACGAAAATGAAGACCGAGACGAACAACCCGGTGGAGAGGAGGTAGGGGAGCCTCCCCAGAAGGAGGAAGACATAGACTGCAGCCAATCCTATCGTAAGGGATATCCTTTTCCATCCTGGCTCCGACTTCATGGCTTCGCCCTGCCCCTTGTTGGCGCCGGTCCCATCTTCGTCGGCCTCCATTATCTTGGTGTCCTTGGCCGTCAGCTCCGCGAGGGATCTATAGAAGCCCTTGGCGTAGAGAGCCCTTAAGATGAGGATTAGCCCGG
>JAGOKM010000101.1 GCA_017994615.1 Bacillota bacterium
CCTCCGCACCCGCAGGAACATCCGGCGTCGGATCCTCCCTTATCCCCGACGTAGGTTATGGCGGATACCGGGCAGCGCCTCGCGCAGCCGTGGCAGCCATGCACGCAGCCCACGGGATAGGTTACGACAGGGGTCGGCCCCTTGGCCTTGTCATATACCGAATGGCAGCAGAACTCCACGCAAGTTCCGCACTCTATGCACAGCGAATAGTCTATTACCGGATACCATCCCTTGGACAAACCGATTACCCCCTTAAAACGCCTTGCAGACTAGTCGATTATATGAACAGCCCTCCGAGGGCGTTGAACGCGTAGCCGATTATCATGATGCCTATGGTGACGATGAGGAAAAAGGCTGCGAGCAGCTGCGTTTTGACGACCTTCTTCAGCATGACCATCGAAGGCAGCGAAAGCGCCGTCACCGCCATCATGAAAGACAGCGCCGTCCCGAGGCCTACGCCCTTCGCTACAAGTGCCTCGGCTATAGGGAGCGTGCCGAATATGTCGGCGTACATGGGTGCGCCGGCCAGCGTGGCGAGCGGAACGGAGTACCACTTGTCCTGGCCGAGAAGCCCAGTGATGATGTCCTGGGGGATCCAGTTGTGGATCGCCGCTCCTATCGCGACGCCGGCCAGTATGTAGACCCATACTCTCTTTACGATGTCCTTAACCTGCTTGACGGAGAACTCCACCCTGTCTTTGCGGGTGAGCTCCTCCTGCGGCAGGTCGGCGATCCCGCTCTTCATCACGAAGGGCTCGACGAAGCGCTCCATCTTCATAAGGCTGATCAGGCTGCCGCCGACCACCGCGAGGGCGACCCCTACCGCAACGTACGCCGCGGCTATCTTCCAGTTGAAGACGCTAGCCAGAAGAAGCACCGACGCCAGGTCCACAAGAGGGGAGGATATCAGGAAGGAGAACGTGACCCCGATGGGGAGCCCCGCGCTTGTAAACCCTATGAAAAGCGGTATGGACGAACATGAGCAGAAGGGCGTCACGGTGCCCAGAAGGGCCCCCAGCAGGTTGGCCGGAAGGCCCCTGAAGCGGCCCAGTATCTTCTTCGTCCTTTCCGGCGGGAAGAAGCTCTGTATGTAGGAGATGATGAAGATGAGGGCCGACAGGAGCAGGAGTATCTTGATGGAGTCATAGATGAAGTAATGCACGCTCTCGCCGATTCGGCTTGCGTGCTCCAGCCCGAAGACGTCCTCAAGGAGCCTTCCTACGATGTAGTCCAGCCATTTCATCTTCAGCAGCTGGTCGTTCATCCAAATCAGCACATTCATCTTCCGCAGCCCCCTTCGCACGATCCCGCCTTGTCAGGGCTTTCCGATATCTCAGAGAGGAACTTGAGGAGCTCTCCCATCCGCGAAGGTTCCAGCCTGTACCTCTTCCACAGGCCGTCCCTCCTGCTTCTTACAAGTCCGCTCCCCTCGAGCATCTTCATATGGTGCGACAGCGTCGGCTGGCTTATGTCGAACCGTTCAAGGATCCTGCAGGCGCACTGCTCACCGTCCATGAGCGTGTAGAGTATCCTGAGCCTGGTCTCGTCCGCCAACGCCTTCATGACGAACGCGTATTCCGCAAACTGCACTCCCATAGTTATCATGTCCTTTAACTGCTGTATATAGACGCCTGCCTATATTATACCCGCCGAAGCCCGGCAGTCAACCGGCGGAGGGTCGGGCGCGAGGCAATGAAGGATGATTTGTAGGAGTGGGTCATCATCAAAATTGAAACAATTGAATATGGCTTGCTGTGAGCCTCCCTGGGGCCTCTCTCAATTTACAATTGTGAAAACGGGCATTAAGATGTAATCATGCAGCATTATGCAACATATAAGAAAGGAGAAACGTTATGGCTTCAAAGAAGGTATTGATCGCCGTCATGCTGATGGCATCCGTGCTTGCCCTGGGGGCAATCGCCCTGCAGACGGGCGCGGACGAATCCAGCAGCTGCCTCGACTGCCATACCAACGCTGCCACGATGAAGGCTTTGGTCGTGGTGCCCGAGCTGGGCGGCGGCGAGGGCGAAGGCTGAGCTGGCCCTCCTCCGCCGGTCCAGGCGGAAGATTACTACAAGGGCTTCGTTGTCGGCAAGGCCGCATTGGAAGAGGACGTCCACATGATGATGCTGGCATGCACCGACTGCCATGGCGGCAATTCGGCGGCGAAGTCCAAGCAAGAGGCCCACACGGGGCTCAACAGGAGGCCTTCGGACAACATCGAGACCTGCGCAGCGTGCCATCCCGACGAAGCGGCGCACTATGAGACATCCCTGCACTACACCACGGCCGGCTTCAGGAACGGGGTCATGGGGCGCTTCAACGAGGAAGACCTGGCGAAGTTCGACGAGAAGGTGTTCGAGCAGAGCTGCCGCAGCTGCCATGCGGCGTGCGGAGACTGCCACGTCAAGTCGCCCATAGTGTCCGGCATCAACCTCGGGCTGATATCGGGCCACGATTTCGTCAAGAAGGACGAGACCAAGACGTGCGCCCTCTGCCACGGAGGCAGGGTGTACTCCGAGTTCACCGGCGAGTACGGCGGCACCCCGGATGTGCATTACCAGAAGGGAATGCTGTGCGCTGACTGCCACACCGGCGTCGAGATGCACGGCGACGGTACTGAGTATGAGGGCCGAAGGGATGTGGCAACGAGGCCGCAGTGCGTGAACTGCCATCCCATGGAGGCCAGCAGCGGAAATTCCAAGGAAGCCCACGAATACCATGCATCCTCGCTGTCCTGCACGGCCTGCCATACCTCGGCGGAGTACAGGAACTGCCAGAGCTGCCACGTCGGAGAGGGCGCCGCATCGTTCCCGGCTCTTGTACTAGGCAAGAACCCCAGGAACCCGGAGCAGGTGACGACGCTGAGGCTGGTCCCCACCGTCCGCACCACTTTCAAGAAGGCGGGCATCGTGCAGGCGAACTTCGACGAGCTGCCCAACTGGTGGGATACAGTGCCTCACATGACGAAGAAGCGCACCGACCGCACCAAGGACTGCGCCGTCTGCCATTCGGAGGGTGCGTACTACATCAAGCCCGACATGTTCCCTGAGAACGGATCCAAGGCCAACGAAGGCCTTATACATTAGGCAAATCTGAACATCGGAGGAAGCAACTATGAAGAAGCACCTGGCAATCGCCCTTGCCGTCATGATGATGGCAGTAATGGGAGGAGCCGCCTCGGCGGCTGACTTCAACGCGCTCGTTACCACGTCTTGGCTGTCTGCAAACATGAACTACCCGGGACTTGTGCTGCTTGATATCCGCGCCGTTGCGGACTACAAGGCCGGGCATATCCCAGGCGCCGTGAATCTGTTGTACGGTGCGCTTTCCGTGAAGAAGGGCACCCTTGCAAACGAGCTGCCCGACATGTTGGACCTACAGGACATGCTCCGGGGGATCGGCGTGAACGAGGATTCTACCGTGGTCATCTACAGCGCCAAGTACTCCAAGGCCGACGGCTTCGCCGGCATCTATGACTCGCTGAGGATCTATTTCACGCTTAAGTACGCGGGTGTAAAGAACGTCGGCGTGCTGGACGGCGGCCTGGACAAGTGGGTGCTTGAAAAGAAGCCGGTATCCACAGACGCAGCAACGGTAAAGCCCGGCAACTTCAAGGTGAAGCCAAACGAAGCCATATTGGCGACCAAGGATGAGTTCCTTGCGGCAGCCACTGGCAAGGACGTCGTCATCGTAGACGTAAGGGACTACGCCACCTATGCCACCAAGCACGTGAAAGGCGCCGTGAACGTGCCTTCGGCGTTCGTTTTCAACGACGACGGCACTATCAAGCCGGCGACCGAGCTGGCCCTCTATGCAGTGCCGAAGATCGGCGACCGCCTGAGCCAGCCGATTATCACCCACTGCGTAAGCGGACGCACATGCAACGCATGGACCTTCGTCCTGATCGAGATGATGGGCTACAAGAACGTTGCTACTTACGACGGGTCTTCTCAGGAATTCCCGGCGCTGCCGACGCTGCCAATGGAACCGTAAGGGATTCACGAACCGATAGGAAAGAGCGAGCCCTCCCGACGCAGAACAACCGGGAGGGCTCTTTCCTTATGAAATTGTCCTTCGCTCTTTGATACGGGCATGCAATCTGCTCCTGTCAAGGGTTACATCTTTTCTCGTCGGCTGCTCAGACGTTGAACTTGATCAGGACTACGTCCCCGTCCTTTATCTCATAGTCCTTGCCTTCGGACCTCACGCGGCCGTGCTCCTTGGCATCGGAATATGAGCCTATCTTCTCCAGCTCGGAGTAATTTATCACATCGGCCCTTATGAAGCCCCTTTCCATATCGGTATGTATCTTGCCGGCAGCCTTGGCGGCACGGGTGCCCCTGGTGATGGACCAGGCCCTTGTCTCGGTGCCTTTCATGGTGAAGAACGAGATCAGGTTCAGCGCCTTGAAGCACTTCTCGACCAGGTGGTCAGCCAGAGGTCTGTCCAGCCCGAACTGAGCGAGGTACTCCTTCGCGTCCTCGGGCCCAAGTTCCGCAAGCCCGTTGTCCAGATCGGCGCATATCGCCACTACAG
>JAGOKM010000100.1 GCA_017994615.1 Bacillota bacterium
CCCTTACACAGCTGCTGCCGCTTATGACGACCATGATAGTCGTTGGCGTGTTCATCCAGATACTTTCCGCGACGGGAGTAAGGGGCCTGGTGTCGTTCGCGATAATTGCCCTGCCGATAGAGATAATGCTGGTGAGCCTGCTTGTAGTCAACCCTGTGACCGAGGGCGTGCTGGGATTCGGCGGGGCGGCCGTCATCGGCATACCGCTGGTCTGGACGCTTTCCTCGAGGGGTTACAACCAGGCGCTGCCGCTTGTGATATCCGGCCTTTCGCTTCTGTGGGCGCTGGGCGACGCGCTGCCGCCTACAGCCATCATCTACCGCATGACCAGGCAGACTACCAACTACACCGGCACGTACGGCCAGTTCATGAAGAGGTCGGCGGTGCCGTGGGTGTTCATCACCGCGATAGCCTTCGTCCTGGTCTACTTCGGCGGCGCCATAGTCAACTGGCCGATATGGTAAGGAAGGATAGGAGGTCCTAAAATGGCCAACATCATCAACGCATTCTACTATGTGATGGCTGCGGCCCTGGCTGTGCTCATTGTGAACAACTTCCTCAAGACGAAGAAGATACAGGACGCGGCCATGTACGTGATAATCCTGATACCCCTTGTGCTAAGGCTTCTCAGGTTCAAATAGGCCGGAATGGAGGGCAATCATATGAAGATAGGTACTACTAAGGCAATATTGGCCCTTGCGGCCGTAGCGGTCATAGCCGTCGGCGGCGGAAGCCTGTACGCCCACAGGAACTACAAGGAGACAGTTGTCCTGGGCCCGGGTGTAACACGGGTGACGATGCTGTCGGAATACTTCGACAAGATAAAGGGCACTGCGATGGACACGAAGGTGTTCATCCTCGAGGGCGAGGAGCCGGGAGGAGGCGTCCTGATGTTCGGAGGCGCCCACGCATGCGAACCTTCCGGGGTCGTAGCTGCAGTGGTCGCCATCGAGAGCATGGACGTAACCAAGGGGAAAGTAGTCGTGATACCACATGTCAACAGGAGCGGGTCCACGACCACCCAGGCATCCGGCGGGTTCCCCCTCTTCTTCAACATCGAGACCAAATACGGCCCCAGGAAGTTCAGGATGGGCGACAGGAACTCCTCTGCTGTCGACCAGTGGCCTGACCCCGAGATCCAGTTCCACTACCCCACCGGGCAGTCGCAGTCATACGTCGAAGCGAGGAACATCAACCGCTGCTTCCCCGGCAACCCCAACGGGAACCTGACCGAGCAGGCTGCGTACGCCGTCATGCAGCTGATTGAGAAGGAGAACCTCGACATTGTGATGGACATGCACGAAGCAGAGCTGTTCTACCCCGTCACGAACTGCATAGTGGCCCCGGACAAGAGCATGGACATCGCGGCCTTTGCTCTATTATCCGCCCCGTTCGAGATCGTCACATTCCGTTCGCCTCAGCTGGCAAGGGGCTTCTCCCATAGGGAGATCGGCGACCCGGCCACAGGCAACGCAGCCGTCTATCCCTTCCTGTTCGAGGCCCCCGAGCCCTTCCTGGACCAGCCTACCGGGCCTAAGACCGAGAAGCTGCTGCTCGACGGCAAGGACCAGTTCCTGGGCAAGCTGGGAGACCTGGGCCTCTTGTTCTGCCCCTACGACCCCGAAGAGGGCAAGACCATGGACAACAGGGTCGGACGCCATTTCTCGACCGCGATGCTCATACTTGAGGAGTGGTCGTATACTTATGAGGACAAGCAGATAACCTTCGACGCCCCTACCTATGACGACATCATGGCAAACGGGCTGAAAGAGTACTTCTTGGATCCCAACGCCGAAGGCGCGAAGATTGAAGAGATGTAAATAATTATTGACCTGATGGCTTTGGGTATGTAATCTAATATGCAAAGGACGGAAGGAGGTGCGGAGATGAAGGCAATGCGCATGCGCGCAAATGACAGGCCCGTTAATTCCGCACTGAATTGCGTCGGATGTCTGAAGGCCGCGCTGCTGCGCGGCCTTCATCATTTCAGCTTCATCTTTTGGGGCGCGCCCCTTTATTTCGGATTCTTTTATTATCCCTGCGCCGAAAGTTGAATAGCCTGCCTGTAAGGCCACATATAGGTAGGGACCCGGCTTATGTGGCCGGGTCCTTCATTTGTATCCATATCAACTGAAGGAGGAAGAAGATGATGAGAAACAGGACTATTTCCCTGACCGCGGCGGTGATCATGGTGCTGGCGCTCGTGACCGTGTCGTCTGCCTGCACATCGATCATGGTTCCGGCTTCGAGCTCCGCATCCGGCAGCACGTCGGTGACCCACACATGCGACGCGGGAGGCGCCCCCTGGGAGCTCTACAAGGTGGACGCCAAGACCTACCCTGCGGGAACCATGTACGACCTGCCGCTGATGCTGCAGATGCTGACGAACGTGCAGTTCAGCGACCCTAAGAGCGGGCAGGGCAAGCCGACGGGCCATCTTATCCCCCAGGTCGAGAAGACCAACGCTTATATAATGAGCGGGAGCTTCGGCCTCATGAACGACAAGCAGGTCGGTATCGGCGAGTCCACCACAACTGCAAGAAGGGAGTTCAGGAACAGCAACGGCTGGCTGAACATCCAGCTCCTGTCCATACTCGCGCTGGAGAGGGCATCTACGGCGCGCGAGGCGGTCCAGATAATGGGGGCCCTGGCCGAGAAGTACGGCTACAACGAAGGCTCCGAGATGCTGGCGGTAGGCGACGAGACCGAGGCCTGGTCCTTCGAGATAGTAGGCCCTGGCGCGCTATGGCAGCAGGGAGACCCTGAACCAGGGGCGTTCTGGGTCGCAAAGAGGGTGCCGGACGGACACATCTCGGCCACTGCCAACGCGTCGACGGTAGACCAGCTGGAGCTCGACAACCCCGACTGGTTCATGTGCTCGAAGGGCATCAAGGAATTCGCCATAGCCAACAAGTGGTACGATCCTGCCTCCGGCGTCTCGTTCAGCTGGAGGGTCCACTTCACAGCTTCGCAGAGGACGGAATACTCAGGCCGCAGGATATGGAGGATATTCAGCCTTGTGAACCCGGCGCTCGAAGACAAGCTGGACGAGGCGAACCTGCCCTTCTCGGTGCCTGTGGCAAAGAAGCTCGAGCTGAGGGACGTCATGAACCTCCACAGGGACCACTTCGAAGGGACCGATTTCGACATGACGGTCGGCTTGAGCGCGGGCCCCTGGAACGATCCTAGGAGATACCGCGGGCTGTCGTTCAAGGCGGATGGGAAGACCTACTCTTGGCAGAGGGGCATCTCGCAGGTACAGACCGAGTACTCTCTGGTGACCCAGAGCAGGGCCTCGGTTCCGGACGAGCTGGGCTGCTTCTGGTTCGGGCCAGCCAATCCCGACCTTACATGCCATGTCCCCCTCTACCCTTCTATGAGCAAGCTCTCATCGTCAATAAGCGGTCCGGGAGCCGGGTCCCACAGCAACTTCACCAGGGAATCCTTCAGATGGGCCATATCCTCCGTAAGCACATACGCGGACCTCAAGTGGTCGTACATAAGCAAGGACGTCATGGCGGAAATCGACAAGTACGAAGGCAACGCCCTGCTGCTGCAGGATGCGGTCGAAGCCAAGATACTCGAGGTCATGAAGCGTGACAGGGCGGCAGGCATAAAACTGCTGACAGACTACGCAAACAACAACGTCGAGGCCGTGACCGACGCATGGTGGGCGCTGCTTGACAGGCTGATGTGGAAGTATGACGCCGGGTTCGTCTTCAACGAGCAGACCGGCAAGAAGACCAGCGTAAGCTACCCCGAAGCATGGCTCAAGAAGGTAGTCGAGAGCAAGGATCCCGCCGTCATCTACCCCAAGTAGGCTTTGTGAAATAGCTGTTCATAGAATATATATCCATGGAGGGCCGCGCCGAGCGTCCCTCCCCTGTTTTTTTATGTACTTTTTAACAGCTCGGAGCACATTTCATATATAATATCAATGAGGTATATATATACCTGACCGTCATGCAAATCTAAGAGGAAGGGAGCAGGAAAGGATTTCGCTATTCCCAACTTGGTAATCCCAACTTGGTAAGTAGGAGGTAAAGAATCGATGAAGAGATTCACGATTGCTGCAGCCGTGTCCGCTCTGTTGATCGCGCTGCTCTCGGTAGGGGCCTGGGCCTGCACGTCGGTAGTGCTGCCGCCGGGTTCGACCGTGGAAGGCTTTTCGTCAGTGACGCACACGTGCGACTCGGGCAATTCACCCTACGAGTTCTACAAGGTGCCCGCCAGGAACTGGCCCCGCGGCTCGATGGTGGATGTGCTGAACATCCCACAGACGACGTCCGGAAACCAGCTGCACGTAGTAGCGGGCCAACCCACAGGCAACAAGATACCGCAGGTGCCGCACACCTACGGATATCTCACCTCCGCCATCTTCGGCTACATGAACGAGCAGCAGGTGGCAATCGGCGAGACTACCATCGGCGGCCGGCGCGAGCTGTCCAACACCAACGGCTACTTCGACATCACCAACCTTTCCATGCTGGCGCTCGAGCGCGGCGCGACCGCCCGCGAGGCCATACTCGTGATGGGCAC
>JAGOKM010000102.1 GCA_017994615.1 Bacillota bacterium
GTCCAAGACCGCGATAACGAGGACCTTCGAAGCGCTGGAATATGCCCTGTTCCCTCAGGACAAGGCGATAGAGGAGTGGAAGGGGGTATACTCCCGGCTCGAGGAGAAACAGGCCTTGCTCTCCGTGATGGGCTCGCCCCAGGAGGCGATGCCGCAGGCGCTTGAACTCAGGTCGCTGCTCGAGGGCTCGCTTTCGCTGCCGGTGAAGGCGTTCTCGGTTAAATATTTCTTCGACGTCTTCAGGGACAAGGTCTACATGAAGGCGCTGATGAATTCGCTCACCCTGGGCGCTGCGGCGGTCGCCACATCCTCGGTCATAGGGTTCACGGTCGCATACCTGCTTGTCAGGTACGAATTCCCAGGAAGGAAGCTGTTCAACTTCCTTACGATGGTGCCCATTGTGATGCCACCCCTCGTCGGCGTGCTCGGCTTCATCTTCATCCTCGGCAGGGGAGGGACCATAAACGAGCTTTTCTACCTGTTCGCGGAGAAGATCGAGTTCACATGGCCCGCCCTTGCCAACTGGCTGTTCGAGCATCTGCCGTTCAACTTCGTCTACGGCTGGCACGGGCTCCTGATGGTCGAGACGCTGCACCTTTTCCCGCTCATCACCCTGAACGTGGTCGACTCGCTTAGCAAGATCGACGCTTCGCTGGAAGAGGCGGCGGAGAGCATGGGCTCGGTGGGCTTCAAGAGGCTGTTCGACGTGACGATACCTTTGACGGTGCCGGGCTTCGTGACCGGGGCGCTTCTGGTTTTCATATGGGCGTTCGCCGACTTTGCGACGCCGCACGTCGTCGGGCTGAACAACTTCATAGCGCCTCTCGCCTTCATGGATATACAGCAGTTCATCGACAGGAACCTGTTCAAGATGGGCATAACCGTCGGCGCGGTCATGGTCCTCTGGTCGATAGTGTTCCTCATAATCGCAAAGAAGTACGTATCGATGAAGGACTACAGCACGCTGTCGTACCGCCCGGTGGAAAGGCGCAGGCTGAGCAGGGGCTGGTCAGCCCTGGCCCTCGTCTTCCTGATCGTGCTGATGGTCTTCGCCTTCATACCCTACCTGGGAGTGGGCCTGGCGTCCTTCGCCAGGGGCTGGTCGATGACGCCGCTTCCCACTACCTGGACGCTGCACCATTACAAGCGCGTCATCTTCGACGCGCCAGGGTACATAATCAACACTTTCACGTACTGCACTCTGGCCGTGCTTTTATGCATACTCATCGGCCTTCCCATCGCTTGGATCATGGCGAGGACGAAGATGCGCTCAAGGGGCATCCTGGACATACTCACCACGCTGGTCCTGGCGCTGCCCGGCACGGCATTGGGCATAGCGTACATCAGGGCTTTCAACTCGCCTATACTGTTCAAGCAGCCCTTGGCCAACATATGGATAATAATACCCATCGTCCTTGCGGTAAGGAGGCTGCCTTATACGGTGAGGTCCTCCTACAGCTCGCTCATCGTCGTGCACCGTTCCATGGAGGAGGCAGCCGAATCTGTGGGAGCGGGGATGCTCAAGACGTTCAAGGACGTAACCATGCCCCTCATCTGGAAGGGGGTCCTGGCAGGCGCCCTGTTCTCCTTCATGACATCTATACAGGAGAGCGCGACGACCATCCTTCTCGCCATACCTGGATGGGAGACGATGACGGTGGGCATATTCAACTTCTACACTGGGGGGACCCACGGGGATGCTGCGGCCCTCGGCTTCATACTTATCATCGTGGGCATAGTCACGCTGTATGTAGTCAACAGGCTCAGCACGTCGAAAGCCGGAGGCGGGTTCTTCGGCTAGGGGAGCCACCTGCGGAATGCGGGAGGCGGGGATCCTGGCCGGGGGCACTGCCCTGCCAGGATTCTGTCATTTGCTGGCGACCTGATGTTGCAATAGGCGACAGCCCCTGCGGGCTGTCAACAATGGGAGGGAAAATTGCAGTATATACTCCTTATGGGACTGATGCTGCTTGTGGCGGCGGCATCCAGCAAGGTCCTCTATAGATACGGGATCCCGACCCTGATCGGGTTCCTTGCCCTGGGCATCATATCAGGGAGCGAAGCTTTGGGCGTCGTGCACTTCAAAGACTACATGTCGGCTAGGTGGATGAGCGACATAGCCCTCATGTTCATCATGTTCTCGGGCGGCTTCGGGACGAGCTGGAAGGCGGCGCGCGGAAGCGCCCTTATGGCAGGGACCCTCGCCACCCTCGGCGTTGCGATCACAGCGCTCCTGACGGGGCTGGGCGCCTACCTCTTCCTGGGATTCAGCATGCTCGAAGGGCTGTTGTTGGGTTCGATAATAGCGTCTACCGACGCGGCTTCGGTCTTTTCTATCTTAAGGTCGAAGAAGCTGAACATAAAATGCAACGTGGCCTCTACCCTGGAGGTGGAAAGCGGCTCCAACGACCCCATGGCCTATATGCTGACGGTGGCGGTGCTGGGCTTTATGGGCTCAGGCGGGGGCAACCTTGCGGCGACCCTCCTGAGCCAGCTGATAATCGGGGCGGCCCTGGGCTACGTCCTTGGAAGGCTCGCGGTGCTGCTCATCAACATCATCAAGCTCGACGTCGACGGCCTGTATTACGTAGTGGCGCTGGGGGTGGTGCTGGTCACCTTCTCGCTGACAGGTATCCTGGGAGGAAACGGGCTGCTTGCCGTCTACATAGCCGGCATATTCATGGGCAACAGCAAGATAACCCACAAGGTGTCGCTGGTGAGGTTCTTCGACGGGATAACGTGGATAATGCAGATACTGCTGTTCTTCACCCTGGGGCTGCTGTCTTCTCCTTCCGGGATAAGGTCGGTCTGGCTGGATGGCATGGTAATCGGCCTTATAGTCATGTTCATCGCCAGGCCTGTTGCGGTGTTCCTCATCTGCGGCGCTTTCAGAAGGCCGCTCAACGAGAACCTGCTGGTGTCATGGGTCGGTTTCAGGGGGGCTGCGGCCGTGGTCTTCGCCATCTACCCTCTCGTGGCGGGGGTTCCCGCGGCGGAACGGATATTCAACATAGTCTTCTTCGTCATCCTGCTGTCAGTCATGCTCCAGGGCTCCCTTCTCGTACCCGTCGCCAGGAAACTCGGCCTGGTCGGGGAGGAGGAGACAGTCCTCAAGACGTTCACCGACTATTCCGGCGAGTTCCACAGGGAGCTTCTCGAAGTTGAGATATCGAAGGACAGCGACATGGACGGTAAATCCATAATGGAGGTCCCGATGCCCGACGACGTCCTCATAGCGACCATAAAAAGGGGCGACCAGCTCATCACCCCCAGGGGCAGCACCGTCATACTCGGCGGCGACAAGCTGCTCCTTGCAGCGGACAGCAGAAGGAGGCTCGAGGAGATAGACAGGCTGGCAAGGGCGCACGGGGCGATGCACAGGCTGTAGCGGCCGACGGGACATGTTCCGATGTGTGTGATAAAGTGCCTGCGTGAAGCTCCAGCGCAGGGGCATGAAATGACGGGACGGCTTGTGGCCGCCCCGTCATCTGCATCTGCCTTCTCCGCTGCTTATTACTTGAAGGTCGAAAGGAGCTTGAAGTTGTACTCGAAGGTCCTCTTCTTGATGCTGAACAGGTCGATTATCCACCAGATACCGAACCCGCCGCCGGTTACAACCTTGAGGACGCCCATGAGGGTGTCATCGAGGAAGAAGCGGTCGATGCCTGCCAAGGCCCAGATAAGCATCATCTGGGGGTCCCTGTAATCCGCAGCTATGGCTGCCTTGAAGTTGGTATCCGGGGCCGCCATCAACTGGCTCTTCACCGCGTCCGCGTTTTCGGGCGCGAACCAACCGCCTTTTGTGAGCATGAAGGCGTTTACATCATCCGCCCTGCTTGCAAGGGCCGCTATCGGCATTGCGAGAACCATCGATGCTATGAGCGCCAAAGTGATCGCTTTTTTCATGCTATCCCTCCCATAAGATATTCGTGGCATTAAATATAATATACGTCATAAATGGCATTTTTCCTTCATCAAGCTGGCAGAAGAACTCAAGAAATTTGAAAAGGAACAGGGGCGGACGGCTCCTGTTCCTTTTTCTGTCCCTATGCCCGCTAGTGCTTCTTCCTGCTCTGTATTGCGTGCATCGCAAGGGCAGCGGCAATTACAGAATAGGAGATGAGCTGCCTGAACCATTCGCCTATCTGAGGCTCCCCGAAAAGCTTCTGGCCTGCTAGGGGGGAGACGACGAACAGGGTATGGAACAGGATCACCCCTACGATGGCGTTCCAGATGCTGGCCTTTTTCACCGATGCGCCACCTACCAGCAGCGCCGCGACCGAGAACATGCCCACCTGCTCATGCGCGTTGAACGTGTTCAACGAGCCGAGGTTCTGCAGGAATATCAGC
Source organism: Bacillota bacterium (assembly GCA_017994615.1). Lineage (GTDB taxonomy): Bacteria > Bacillota > DTU025 > DTU025 > MWDF01 > MWDF01. The sequence continues at coordinate 4,351 of JAGOKM010000102.1, forward strand.
TGGCCCCATGCCGCAAGCACCGTGGAATATATGACGGCGGTGATCCTCACCTTGTCCACCTTGATGCCCGAGACTTCCGCGATGGCCATGTCCTGCCCTATGGCCCTGAAGTCCTGGCCCTTCTTGGTCTTCATGATGAACACTATGAAAAGGCACAGCAGGAAAGACA
>JAGOKM010000103.1 GCA_017994615.1 Bacillota bacterium
GCGCAAGGCTGACGGCCCCTGAATCGGATATCCTGACGAATGCGTTCCCGTCGAACAAGGCGACGGAATCGGCGGTCGTCACGACAAGCCCGGCTCCGGTAGATGCCAATCCGGTGACATCGCCCCCTGCAAGCCCAGGATGATCCGCGGGCCTGTACAGCCTCCACGGTCCTGCGATATCCGCGGGTCCTGCCACCAGCCCTATGGGAGTGCCAGCGTAAAGCTGCCCTTCGAAAAGCTCCAACGACGAGACCTCATCTGACGGCATCCCCTGCCTTGCGCCCGCGGTCTTCCAAAGGGCCATCACATCCATGAAGCCTTCGCCAAAGCCCAGGTAGTCGGCGCTGAGACGGGCGATGCCGACGCTCGTCCCGAAGTACCAGTACGTATTGTCGGAGAAAGCCGAGTTCACCAAAGAGCCTGACAATGCGGCAGGCAGGCCGACGACCTTCCACGTCCCAGAATACGGCGAAAGGACGCTTACTCCGGCCTTGCTGAGGAACGCCCACCAAATCCCACCCGCGTTGTCCTCGAGAATCGCCACCGACGTAACCGCGTTGGGCGCGTTTGGCCTTATGGCTTCCTTCCCGGGAAACGTAGAGGCCGAGAACAGCGCGCCCGCGCTAAGGCTCACTCCATAGGCCGGCTTCCACCGCGCCTCGGCTGCAAGGAGGTTGTCGTAGCTACGCTCTCTCGGCACCGTCGTCTCATCCTCCGCCAGAAGAGGCGAATCGGAGGAATAGCAGTATTCCAGCAGCAGCTCCAGATCTTTTATCGGTCTATATGACACGCCCAGCCCTGCAAGCCAGGCTTTTGTTCCGGGCGTTTCATATTCGAACTCGACCTCTACAAGCCCTTCGGCCCCCTCGCTTATCTGAACCATGAGCAGAAGGACCCCGGTCTCATATTCGATCTCGTAATCGGTACCTTCCTTGAGGGCCACCCCGTCGAGCCTTACGGCAACGCTCCCTCTTATTATCCCTGCTCCGAGGAAATACATGCCCTGGGTGATCCTGTAGCTATAACCTGCCCTTATGGCCGCGTATGAATCGAAGAAGCCGACTGGAAGCTGCATCTGCAGGTATCCCCTGTCCTCGTAGCAGGTCCACGTCGCGCCGGTCGCCGCCAGGGGGATCGTCAACCCGCCCTCAGTTACGGCAGAAAGCGTAAGTGTCTCCGGCAGTACGTCCGACGAACCCAGGGGATAAATCAGACCCCTACCGAAAGCCGTGAACGGCACCTTGGCGAAGACCTCCCCCGTCGCCTTGGAGGACGTAGCCAGGCTCATCCAGCCTTCGGTGAGCCCGGTCAGAAACTCCGTGTCTGTCGTGCTGCCCGCCACATAGGGGTACTTGAGCGCATGATCCCCAGTGAGTCCCAAATTTGCGTTGTACTGCCCTATGAGTTCCAGGATCAGCTTCCTAGCTATGCCAAACGACAGGTCCCTCAATACTATGTATGCGCCGCTGATGCCCGAAAGGCCGTCTACGGAAGAAGACGGATAGGTCTGTCCCGGCACTAAGGTGCCGTCCGGATTGGACAGGGTTTTACATAGGGACCCTAGGGAGTTCATGGAAAGGTAATCGTCGATGTCGCCCGCAATGGAAGACTCCTCCCAGACTACTGAACCTTCGTCGAGCTCGGGATCGAAATCAGCGCCGCTCGCGGCGTGCCACAGCCCTTCTGCCGACGAGAGCAGCCCATCCTCGGACCTTGCCGGCATATACGGCCCGTCCATGACATACTCTATCTTCTCCTGGGCGCTCATCCCCTTGAAGGTCCTGCTTCCCCTTGCGCCCTGGGACTTCCCCCCGATTGCATAGACCGATACCTTATCGTCGGCATAAGCAGCCGAAAGGCCCATGACCGAGGACTTGGGCCTTCCCATTGACGGTATATATGGGATGTATCTGATGCTTCCTCCCGCGGCCGTTATCCCTTGCCATGAGAGGCCTACCGTGAGCTGTTGGAATACGTCCCCCTTGGTGTTGTCGAGATGGGCTTCGAGCGTAAGGCCGTCTACGATCTCACCTTTGACGTCCAGCCGCAGCTCCTGCGAAGCCAAGAAGCCACCGAGCCCGAGCTTCCAGCCGAATGTTGAGTAGTACCGGCTGCCGTAGCCCAGCTTCCAGACGCTCTCGCCTGACAAAATAAGCTTTGCCGAAGCGCCTGACGAGGCTGCAAGGACTATGGCCATCGATACTAGGAGAATCCGACTTAGTTTCAAACAACGCACCTCCGTGAAAGGATCAGTCGCTGGTCATGGAAGGATCGCCACGCCGAACGGGCCGGGGCCTGTATGGACTCCGACTACAGGGCTGATGTCCGCCGTTATGATGTCGTCGCACTGCACTGCCTCTCTAACGATCTCCTCCAGCGCTGCCGCCTCGTTCGGATTGTCGCCGTGCAGGTATGCGAGTGAGCTCGCCCTGCCGCCGCAAGCATCGACCGCCAAATCGCGCATCTTCTCGTATGCAGTGGCCGAGGATCTGTATTTATCTTCTAGCAGCACCTCGCCGCCCTCCATCCGCAATATTACCTTGATGGCGAGCAGCGAACTCAGCGTCGATAGCGCCTTGGAGACCCTTCCGGAATGCGACAGATGCTTCAGCGAGGGCACTGCCAGCCAGCCTCTCACCCTCGAGAGTACGTCCATTATCACGGATCTGGCCTCTTCGGCCCTGCAGCCGGCCACCGCCCTCTTAGCCGCCTTGATGCAGGCCAGGCCGTACATCATGGTGAGCGTTGAGCTGTCTATGACCTCTATCCTGTCGGGCGCCACCATGCCGGCCACCATCCTGCAAGTGGACGCCGTGCTGGTGAGCTTGGAGCTTATGTGGACCGAGATCACCCTCTCCGCTTCCTTCAACGCCTTCGTGTAGGCCTCTTCGATGTGGGGCACGAGCGGCTGGGAAGTCTTCAGGATACTCCCTTGGCGCATGGCCTCGTATACCTCAGAAGAAGTGATGTCGGTGCCGACCGTGAAGGCCTCTCCCCCCTTGATGATCTGCATGGGGATGATCTCTATTCCTAGCTTCCCTGCAGTATCTTCAGGAATCCCCGAAGCGCTGTCGGTCACTATCGCCACTTTTCGCATGACTTCCTCCACACTCAATACTAATCGTCCATCAAGTCGTCCATCCTGGACAGCGGCACCGCCACCAGGACATGCCCACCAAGGCTTTCCACCTTCCTGCCCTCCACCAATATCTGCACCTTGTCTATCCCGGGCAGCGAGGTGAGCGTGTTCACTATGCACGACACCATCGCAAGCTCACCTTCGCTTCCGAAGCCAGCTTTGAGGATCTGCTCGGAGAAGTCAGCGTAGGCGATGCCGCTCTTCACGGACACACCAAGCACCTGTACGCCTTCAGGGACGGCGGGATAGATGCCCCCGACCGCTGTCCCTGGGCCCGCCACTAGCGCCCTGGCTACGTTCAGCGCCAGCTCGTCCCCAGATTCCACTACTTTCTTCACCGGCACGACCTTGATGGTAGTCTCTGTCATCATGGTGAAGTAAAGGTCGACCTTCACGAAGCCCATCCTGGCTATCTCGTCATCCAGCCGCCCCAGCTTCGCCTGCAGGTCCTCGGTCCACGACCTGGCTTCCTCCAGGTCAGACCTCAGCTCCTCGAGGCGGTCGGAGCTTACATGAAGCTCCCATACCTGCCAGCCGGCCGCGGCTATGAGAACTGCCACGACGAGCGCCAAAGGCGCTATTCTCTTGGCTTTATTCAAGAAAGACATCCATGACCACCTTAGTAGACTTTCGCCACCGAACCGCCCCTGTAATAGAAGGAGAGTATCGCCCTGTAATCCTTGCCCAGCTTGGCCAGCGCCTTCGCGCCGTCCTGGCACATCCCGACCCCGTGTCCGTAGCCGGCCCCGATTATGTCGAGGCGACCTTCTACGGATACGGGCAGTATCACGAAGACGCCGCTCTTGATAATCGTCGAGCCTCCCAACAGCTTCCTGATGTTAAGCTCACCTTTTATTATATATTCCGCGGTGCTGGAAGACATCCTTAACTCGAGCGCCGCGCCCCTGGCGGACCTCTTCGTAACCCTTGGAGGCCCTTGTAAAGGGATTTCATCAGTTGCCGACGCAACCCCGTCTAAGACCATCCTTGCTAGTTCCGCCTCTATTGCTTTTACCTCAACGGAAGCCTTCCACCGGTATCCGATACCGCCGTAGCACAGGTCCTTCTTGTTCCCTTCCTCTATATACTTCCTGAGCGTCGCCTCGTCCCTTAGGTTCGGCATGGGTCCCGCATCGAGCCTGCATCCCACGTTGGAGAGGTGTGCGAACTTCGAACCCCAAACGTCCTCGGAGGATTCAGTCCAGCCGCCGCAGGATGAGTGGAAGCTTGCGGTCCTGACCATCGTCCCTAACGAGAAAAGCACCTCCCCCGCGGTCTCCTGGACGGCTTTCACTATGTCCTGGTTGGGCGATTGGCCATAGAGCCCCCTGAAGAC
>JAGOKM010000104.1 GCA_017994615.1 Bacillota bacterium
AGCCTGTTTTTCCCGGCATCCCTTATCCAGATGTAGTTGTCGCTGTCCTGACCGCGCCTCGTCGGGTCGATGCATCCCATCGCGGCCTCGTCCGTCTTCCTCAGGTCCGCGTCCCTGCCGGACAGGCATACCCACCTGAAGGGGCCGTAGCCGTAGTCGAAGAGCATAGGGCCCATGATGTCCTCCACGTACGAGGGGAAGATGAAGCCGTCCTTCTCGTCGATGCCGTTCTTCGAGATCTCCTTGACGCCGGCATCGAAGACCGCCTTCATGAAGCTGTTGCCGTAGTCGAAGAAGTAGGTCCCCCTGGCCACAAGCGCCTTGATAAGCTCGAAGTGCTTCCTCAGGCTCTTGTCCACCAGGCCGGCGAAGCGGGGCCTGTCCTCGGCGAGCAGCCTGGTCCTCTCCTCGAAGCTTATCCCTTGAGGGCAGTATCCCCCCTCATACGCGTTGTGGCATGACGTCTGGTCAGAAAGAAGGTCTATGTGCTCGCCCTTCTCGACTGCGTAATCCAGCAGGTCCACGACATTGCCGTGGAACGCTATCGAAAGCGGCTTCCTGGCTGCCTGGCTTTCCCTGGCAAGCCTGAAAGCATCCTCCGGCGTCCTTGCCACCACTTTCACCCAGCCTTGGTCGTGCCTGGTCTTGATCCTGGATTCGTCTACTTCTGCCACGATCGAGACGGCCCCTGCGATCTCCGCCGCCTTGGGCTGGGCCCCGCTCATACCGCCGAGGCCCGAGGAAACGAACAGATACCCCGACAGGTCCCCATCCTCCGGCACCCCGAGCTTGGCCCTTCCTGCGTTGAGTATCGTATTGAAGGTGCCGTGGACTATCCCCTGAGGCCCGATGTACATCCATCCGCCTGCCGTCATCTGGCCGTAGTTGGCAACTCCCATCTGCTCGGCCACTTCCCAGTCGCGCATGTTGTCGAACATCCCTACCATCAGCGCATTGGTTATTATCACCCTCGGAGCCTCCGGCCTTGACGGGAAGAGCCCGAGCGGATGGCCGGATTCTACTACCAGGGTCGTATCCTCCGTCAATTCCTCGAGATACCTCTTGATTAGCCTGTACTGCATCCAGTTCTGGCAGACGGATCCCGTCTCGCCGTATGTCACCAGTTCGTACGGATACAGGGCCACCTCGAAGTCGAGGTTGTTGTCTATCATGACCTGGAAAGCCTTGCCTGCAAGGCATTTGCCCTCGTACTCGTCCAGGGGCCTTCCGAATATCCTGCCCTCGGGCCTGTACCTGTAGGCGTAAATGCGCCCGCGCGTCATAAGCTCCTCCAGGAATTCCGGAGCCAGAGCCTCATGCAGCTCGTTTGGCACATACCTGAGCGCGTTCATGAGCGCCGTCTCCGTCTGGGCGGGCGTCAGCCTGTAGCCCCTATCAGGCGCCCTCCTTATCCCCGGGATGAAGGCCTTCTTCCCAGGCAGTCCGCCTTCCAGCCTTATCCTGCGGGCATCCTTCAGTTCCGGCATGGTATCCCTCCTTGCGGGCCTATGTACTGTGCTATAGCTCCCCAACCACGCTTTCCACCACGTCTACCAATGTGCCGTCCTCGACGAGCGCCGCCACGGCTTCCAGGTCCTTGTACATCACCCTGTCCTCGCCGAGCCTTTGGACCGCGCTCCTTACGACTTTGTACGCGGCGTCCGTCCCCTTGCCCATCCTGCCCGCGCAGCCTCTCATGTCGAGCGCCTGGGCCGCGCATATGAGCTCGATGGCCAGGACGTTCCTCACGTTGGCCACGATCTCCATCGCCTGCCTTGCCGCTATCGTCCCCATGCTGACGTGGTCCTCCTGGTTGGCCGACGTCGGTATCGAATCCACGCTGGCGGGGTGGCTAAGCACCTTGTTCTCGGACACGAGCGACGCTGCCACATACTGTGTGATCATCAGGCCAGAATTAAGCCCCCCGTGCTCGGTGAGGAACGCGGGAAGCCCGGAGAGGCTGGGGTTCACCATCTGCTCGATGCGCCTTTCGGAAATGTCCGCGATCTCGGACACGGCGATCTTCAGGTAATCCATCACCAGCGCGACCGGCTGGCCGTGGAAATTACCGGCTGAGATCACATCTCCGTCGTCCGGGAAGACCAGCGGGTTGTCCGTCACCGAGTTGACTTCTATTGAAACCGTCCTCCATATATGCTCGAAGGCGTCCTTTGACGCGCCGTGGACCTGCGGCACACACCTTAAGGAATAGGGGTCCTGGACCTTGCCCGGGACGCAAGAGACCATGCCGCTTCCCTTGGTGAGCTTGAGCACGTTCTCAGCCACCACGGCCTGTCCTGCATGGGGCCTCGTATGGCTCACCCTGAGGTCGAACGCGCTGCCTATGCCGTTTAAGGCTTCCAGCGTCATCGACGCTGCGATGTCGGCCGTCTTCAGAAGTATGCGAGCGTCGTACATGGCAAGGGCGGCTATGGCAGTCATGACCGGCGTGCCGTTAATTAGGGCGAGCCCCTCCTTCTCCATCAGGGGGCAAGGGCTTATCCCCGCCTTTTCGAGGGCCTCGGATGACTGCATCCTCTTGCCTTTGTAGTAGGCCTCGCCTTCGCCAATCACGGTGAGCGCCATATGGGCGAGCGGCGCAAGGTCCCCGCTGGCCCCGAGGGAGCCTTTTGAAGGGATCACAGGCACTACATCCTTGTTCAACATGTCTACAAGGGTCTGTATGAGCTCCGGCCTTGCGCCCGAATGGCCCCTTGAAAGGGCGTTGGCCCTGAGAAGCAGCACTGCCCTGGCCTGGTCTGCAGGAAGCGGGGCTCCTACTCCCGTGGCATGGGAGACGATGAGGTTCCTCTGAAGGAGCCTGGTATCTTCGCTCGAGATGACGACGTTGGCGAACTTGCCGAACCCAGTAGTCACACCGTAGACGACCTTGCGCTCCGATACCAGCTTTTCGACCAGGCTGCGCGACTGGCGCACCCTGTCGAGGGCTTCCGCCGCAATCGCCACCCGGCGGCCCCCCCTTGCCACATCTACCACGTCTTCGATGTCAAGGTGTCCGCTCAGCACCAATTCGGCCAAGAAACATCACTCCCGTCGATATGCCTTACTTAGATGATTATACCATCAGTGCATATGCGGGGTGACGCCCATGGGTCTTTTCGTCAATCTTCGGATGCCGATTCCCATATCCTGGCCGCGATGGCCTTCCTCGGGGCATCCTTGATCGCCTCGACAATAGCCTCCATCGCGCCAGCCGCCTGGACGCGGTCCAGGTATCGGAACCTGCCGCTGCCCCAGCCGATATAGTCGGGCCTGTTCCTGTTCCTGTAGTGGTTCCAGAAGCATATGAGCTCGTCAGGCGCGAGCGCCACCTTCAGCTCGTCGTCCGCCTTAACCCAGCCCGACTTGTCGGGGTCGTACTGCACGACTTCGCCTATCCTGAAGGCTGCGAAGATGAGGCGCTCGGATTCTCCCGTGCCCGGATACCTGGTGGTGAGGAAGGCGACCCTCCCCGGCTGCGTCCCCATGATCCGCCTTGGCGTCCAGCTGTCCGGCGCATCGTGGTCGAAGCCTGCGTATGCCCTCCATTCGACAAGCATCCTGCATTCATAGCATGGCGACTCCCCCCTGTCTTCGCCCCTGTAGACATAGCCGTTGCAGGGACATTCGGGCAGGGAGCACCAAGGAGCGCCCTTCTTCACGTTGTACACTGTCGTAGGTTTGGAACAGGGGCCCATGTACCCCACAACCTGTGCTTCGCCAGGCCCTCTGTTGTCGTTGTAGGCGCATTTGAAGGCAATATGCCCAGCCGGCATCCCGAAAACCCTCCCCTCCTGCGGTCCGATATTTTTTTACAACATTTGTCTATTCCTTATTGCATATCTTTATCGGAATGTATTATTATCAAGCCAGAAACAATCTTCCCTTCCTCCTTTATAGCCGGGGACCAACCAAGGGTCCCCGGTTCCATTCTATATGTGCCCTGCAGTTCCCCATATCCCCTGTTCGGTCGCTTTGAAGGTTAATCCCATGCTTTGTAGAATATAGTCCCAGCAAGGAGGCAGTTCGGCATGGGCGACATCAACGCGTCAGGTTCGGTTAAGGCCAGGTTCGCATGGGGCCCGTCAGGCATGATAGACGCGGCGCTGGACAGGCTGCAGGCCCTGTCGCCGAGGATTGAAAAGGGCCTGTTCGCCTCATACCTGACCGGCTACAGGAAGGCATCGGAGCTGGACCTGAAGGGTCGCACCGTGGTAATTGCGGCATTCAGGGCCCCACTTTACGAGCTCGGTGTGGATATGGGGGGAAGGACGGCCTATGTGCCGTTGCCCCCTACTTACATCGTGCGGGACGCGCAGTTGAGTGCAGTGGACGATGCAGTGATAGAGGCCTTCGGCAGGGCGGTACCCATAAGGGCACCGTTCAAGACGCTCGCAGTCGCATTGGGCCTTGGCCGATACGGCAGGAACAACATCGTATACGTCGCTGGAATGGGCAGCTACTTGAGGC
>JAGOKM010000012.1 GCA_017994615.1 Bacillota bacterium
CGAGGATGCAGTCAGGCTGATGACGATCCACAAGGCAAAAGGCCTTGAGTTCCCGGTTGTAATATTAGGCCAGGGCAACGTTGACATGGAAGGCAAGATTGACAACGATGAATCGGAAATAGTCCAGCTTGAAGACGGAAGCCTCCTGCCGAAGGTAAGTGAGGACCATCCTTTGTACCCCGAATATTCGTCGAGGGTGAGCAACCTCCAGCGCCTGAGCGACCAGGAGAGGCAAAGGCTTATGTATGTAGCCAGCACAAGGGCAGAAGAACTGCTGGTAATCAGCGGCAGCGAGGCTAGCAAGCAAACCGGAAAAGAGGGGACGAAGGTGCCAAGGAAGCAGAAATACTTCTTCGGCAAGCTGGAAGAAGCTATGGAAACTGCAGGAATCTGCGATGTACTATGGCGTGACGACATGACTTTGAACAACTTAACAGCTATGAAGGAAGAACCTGCAGAACCGGACCCTGTGCATGATTCCCGTTTCGTTGAACGCATGCTTGCCAGAAGCAACGACCAGATTGTCCGTTTTTCCCCGTCATCTCTCATGAGCTATATCAGCTGCCCAAAAGCTTATCTCAGGAGGCATTGGTTCAGGCTGCCTGAGTCCGATTTGCCCTCATCGGGAACTGGCGGAAGGGAAAATGGCGGTTATAATGCATCTGATCTGGGAACGATAGTTCACTTCATAGCGCAACGCGTAGAAAGGCCTCAGGATTTGGAAGAAGCGCTTGCATACGCTAAAGAGGCCTTCCGTGGACAACTTGAAGGCAATCCTGAATTGATGTCAAGAGTGGAGAGCCTCTCAAGCAACTATTGTGAATTCCTCGCTTCGAACGCCAGCGGAGGAGAAGTGAAGAAAGAAGTCGAATTCTGCCTGAAAGTGGGAGAGTTCTTCCTTGAAGGAATTATCGACAGGTTGGAAGGCATTGGAAACAACAGCTGGATCATCACGGACCTGAAGACTAATAACATTGAGAAGCAAAGCAAGGAAATGCTAGGAAAGAAGTATGAGATCCAGCTGCTGTCATATATCTTGGCTGCGGCAAAGGTGCTGGGGAGCACGAATGTGAAAGCAAGGCTTGCTTTCCTTGTCGACAACACGTTTGTCGAACAGCCAATGACCGACATCTTGACCATAGAGGAGAAGCTGTACGGATTGATGAGTCAGGCTTCGCGCCTTCCCGAAAAATGCAAATGCCTGGATGATGCATGCCAATACTGCGAAAAAACGGGAGAATGCCAGGAAATTGACATTGAGGATGCAGAACCTGAGGTTGCCCGCGATGAGACTGACGACCTAAGCTCCGAGGTATGACCTGACTTTAGCGCATTGATGAACTAAAGGAAAAAGGGCGGAAGCAAAATCGCTTCCGCCCTCACATTATCTTGATATGCGCTCAAGGGGTTATCTGAAGTCGTTTTCTATCCTTTTGTGCTTCAGTTCCCTTGCTTGAGAGAAACCCAAAAGGAGCTTGGCAAGCACAGGGGATTTGAGCTTGATGGAATTATAAGGGCAGTGCTCCTGGCAGCAATAGCACTTGATGCACTTCTTGTGGTCTATGCGGACCTTCCCTTTCGAGAACCTCATCGCCTGAGCAGGGCAGCCTTTGATGCATTTGCCGCATTTCCTGCATGTGCTGTGGACGACCTTGGGCTTGATGCTTCCGATGGACCTGATCAACCTGGTCTTCGCCAGTCTTGATGTTATGCCGGACCAGCTGCTTGGTATCTTGTAGTCCTTGATGCGGACCTCGTCGAGTTTTACGCCTACGATGTCTATCTGCGAAAGATCGCTGACGCCGACTCTCCTCTTTGATGCCACAGATGTGGTAGCAATGGAATGGGGCTCAATCCCGATGATCGAGCAGGCGGTTGCATCAAGCGCAACTCCGTCGTCAGAGGCGAGTATCAGTCCTACCTTCCTCGGAAGCCCGTTCGTCGGACCGTCGCCTTCCATGGCCAATACTGCGTCCATGATGCTAAGAGTGGGTTTAGCCGTCGTATAGATGTCCAACAGACCTTCTGCGAACAGTGCAGGCGTCGGGAACCTCAGATGTGCGTGCACCTTGGAGACCCCGCTTACCACTCCGAACATGTTCTTGACGGCTCCGGAGAACATCATGAAGCCGTGAGTCTTCATCTTGCAGAGGTTTATGATCTTGTCGGCCTCAATGACCGCCCTTACGATCTTGACTTTCTTGCTGAGCCCTCCGTCTGGTATGCTGGCGTCTATCTCGCGATAGAAATCAGCCTGCTTGGCTCCCAGCTCCTTCATTATTTCCATGTAGCCGGAGGTCTCCAACGCATATTCTGGCGTTTCGAGGCCGGGGCTGTCGCCTACGTATACCTCCGCGCCTATTTCGTTGAGCAAGACAATTAGGGCTCTTAGCATCTCAGGATGAGGGATTATCGCCCTGTCGGGTTTGGCCCCCCTTATAAGGTTGGGTTTGATAAGCACTTTGTCCTTGGGGGCTATGAAAACTGACAGCCCTCCCAATGGCTTCAATGCTTCCTGCAGTGCGCGCTGCACTTCGGACCTCTCGTAATCATTGCACCTTACGATTGATACTGTGGCTCTGTTGGGCATATTACATCTCCTGTTTGCACATTCCGAATGAACAATCCGGGATCCATCAGGACCCCGGATATTCTACTACATCTAAGTTGCGATTAGTAGTCCATTCCTCCTCCGGGAGGATAAGGCGGGGGGGTCTCCTTCTTCGGGATGTCGGCTATGACGCACTCTGTCGTGAGTATCATCGAGGCGATGCTGGCCGCATGCTGCAGTGCAGACCTTGTTACCTTGAACGGGTCTACTATGCCTGCTGCCATCATGTCGCAGTATTCCTCGGTAAGCGCGTTGAAGCCGTAGTTGGGTTTCTTCTTGAGGTTGTTCTTTATGTTCTGCACTATGACAGAACCCTCAAGACCGGCATTGTACACGATCATCCTTACTGGCTCTTCCAGCGCCTTCTTGACGATGTCGAAACCGACCTTCTCGTCGCCTTCAACCTTGACTCCCTCGAGAACGAAGCCTGCGCTCAGAAGCGCGGTCCCGCCTCCAGGCACTATGCCTTCCTCTACAGCCGCCCTCGTAGCCGAAAGGGCGTCCTCTATCCTGTGCTTCTTCTCCTTCATCTCGGTCTCAGTGGTTGCGCCGACCTTAATGATTGCTACGCCGCCTGCAAGCTTGGCGAGCCTTTCCTGCAGTTTCTCCCTGTCGTAGTCGGAGTCGGTTTCCTCGATCTGCTTCCTTATCTGCTTGACCCTCGCTTCAACGGCTTCCTTGCCGCCGCGGCCTTCTACTATCGTGGTCTTGTCCTTGGTGATCTTCACGGTCTTGGCGTGGCCGAGGTACTCAAGGTCTACCTTGTCGAGCTTTATGCCCTGGTCCTCTGTTATGAACTTGCCTCCGGTAAGTATAGCGATGTCTTCCATCATCGCCTTGCGCCTGTCGCCGAAGCCCGGCGCCTTGACGGCTGCGATGTTGAGCACGCCTCTGAGCTTGTTGACTACCAAAGTAGCGAGGGCTTCGCCTTCTACGTCCTCTGCGATTATAAGTAAGGGCTTGCCGAAACGCGCAACTTTCTCAAGCAGAGGAAGCAGGTCCTGCACATTGCCTATCTTCTTCTCATACAGGAGTATGAACGGATCCTCGAGGACAGCCTCCATTGTCTCAGTATTGGTCACAAAGTAAGCCGAGATGTATCCCTTGTCGAACTCCATTCCTTCAACCTGTTCGACCGTAGTCTCGATGCCCTTGGACTCCTCGACGGTTATGACTCCGTCCTTGCCGACCTGTTCCATCGCCTCAGCTATCCATTTGCCGATCGATTCGTCGTTGTTTCCGGCGATTGCTGCTACATGTGCGATGTCCTTCTTGTCGACTACCGGTATGGACATGGTCTTAAGCTTGTCGACGACCATGCCGACAGCCTTTTCGATGCCGCGCTTTACGAACATCGGGTTGGCGCCTGCCGCTACGTTCTTCATTCCCTCGCGAACTATGACCTGCGCCAGGACGGTGGCCGTCGTGGTGCCGTCTCCTGCTATGTCATTGGTCTTGCTTGCGACTTCCTTGCAAAGCTGGGCGCCCATGTTCTGATAAGGGTCTTCCAGCTCTATCTCCTTTGCTACTGTGACTCCGTCCTTTGTGATGGTGGGGGAGCCGAACTTGCGCTCAAGGACCACGTTGCGGCCCTTTGGCCCAAGCGTGACCTTTACTGCGTCCGCTACGATATTAACGCCGCGCTCAAGTGCTACCCTGGCTTCGGCATCGAAACTTAGCTGCTTTGCACCCATAATCATACGCCTCCTTCGATATTTTACCTGATAGCTAGGATGTCGCTCTCGCGCAGGATAAGATACTCCTGGCCGTCGACCTTTACTTCGGTTCCGCCGTACTTGGAGTAGATGACCTTGTCTCCCTCTTTGACTTCAGGGGCTATCCTCTTGCCGTCCTCATAGCGGCCGGGGCCTACTGCAACGACCTCTCCCCACTGAGGGCGCTCCTTTGCAGTATCGGGAAGGAATATTCCGCCTGCGGTCTTCTCCTCCTCGACGCTGGGCTTCACGATTACCCTGTCTCCTAAGGGTTTCAGCATTGTCTACAGACCTCCTTTATATATGTTAAGTGATGAACCTCTTGAATTAGCACTCGACATAATCGAGTGCTAACAAAAATATAATGGTTGCATTTGGCCATGTCAATAACCGCGGAGTGAAATTATGGCTTTTCTTATCTAGGTGGTAAGCTTTGTAGTAGTGATTTCAGGAGGCAACTGACCGCCATGAGGATAGTAACAGCAGCTGCGATAATAGACGAAGGCAAGCTGCTCGTAGCCAGAAGAGGCAAGGGCCAGAGCATGGAAGGCTACTGGGAGCTGCCTGGAGGGAAGGTCGAAGAAGGCGAGAGCCCTGAAAGCTGCCTTGCAAGGGAGATTGAGGAGGAGTTGGGCATAAGCATAGAAGTGCTTGACGAAGTCGGCAGGGCCCCCATAAGGGGTAATGGCGAAGAGATGACGCTGGTAGCTTTCATTGCGAGGATTGCCAATGGATTGCCGTCGCTAAGCGTACATTCCGAGGTTCGGTGGATTGGTCCGGATGATGAAAAGGGGCTGCAGTTCTGCGCGCCTGACGTCTCCATAGTAAAGGAAGTCATGAAGCTGATCGGGAAAGGTTCGCGAAATCATCGATATTGATTGAAAAAGGCGGCAACTAAGCTACGGTACGGAGTATGTGATAAAATTACAAGGTAATATTCTTTCTAGTCCTAGGGACGATACGGAGGGGACATCCATGTCAGGACACTCGAAATGGGCGAACATCAAGCATAAGAAGGAAAAGACCGACGCTGCGCGCGGCGCGGCTTTTACAAAGGCCGCCAGGGAGATCATGGTGGCTGCAAGGCAGGGAGGCGGCGACCCGAATGCCAACTTCAAGCTCAGGATGGCGATTGCAGCTGCCAAAGCAGTCAACATGCCCAACGACTCCATTTCGAAAGCCATCAAGAGGGTTGTTGGCGGGGACGAAGATGTCGTTTACGAGGAGATTTCTTATGAAGGTTACGGTCCGGCGGGAACGGCCTTTATCGTAGAGTGCATGACCGAGAACAGGAACCGGACCGCAGCCGATGTCAGGTATATGTTCTCAAGGAGCGGGGGCAACATGGGAGAGGCGGGCTCGGTTGCCTGGATGTTCGACAGGAGGGGCGTAATCAGCATACCTAGGTCATCTTTCAAGGGTGACGAAGATAGGCTCATGGAACTTGCATTGGAAGCGGGCGCTATGGACATCTCAACCGAAGACGCTGAGACCTTCGAGGTGATAACAGAAGCCACCGACCTGGACGCGGTCAGGAAATCGCTTGAGAGCCACGGTGTAGAGATATCGGAAGCGAGGGTCAAGATGCTTCCGAAGACAACTATCACGATGGACATAGAGGGGGCCCAGAAGGCGCTCCGCTTCATCGAGACGCTTGAGGAGCACGACGACGTGCAGCGTGTTTACACCAACATGGACATCCCGGAAGATGTAATGAGCAAGCTGGAGGAGATGTAAGTGCCTAGGGTCGTCCTGGGTATAGACCCGGGCACGGCATCGACCGGCTATGGAGCCGTCATCGAAGAAGCTGGCAAGCTTAGATTCCTGGCCGGGGGTGTCATCAAGACGTCCTCTGAGACGCCCATGCCCGATAGGCTAGTTATGATACACGACCAGCTGGAAGAAGTAATATCGACTATTAAACCTGACATGGCGGCCGTCGAGACCATATACTTCAACTCGAACCAGAAGAGCGCGGTCCAGGTAGCCCAGGCGAGAGGCGTGGCAATAATGACCTGCAGGAAGCTCGGCGTAGAGGTGGCAGAGCTTACGCCCCTACAGGTGAAGATGGCGCTATGCAATGCCGGGCGGGCGGACAAACAGCAGGTAGAATACATGGTCCGGCTTCTGCTGAACTTGAAGGAAGTGCCAAAGGCGCATCATACGTCAGACGCACTTGCGATGGCGATAACCTTGATCCACACCAACCTTGAGCTTAAACGGACCGTAATGGGAGTGAGCCGATGATTTCACACCTCAGGGGCCTGATATACGAGATAGGACAGGACTTCCTGGTGCTGGATGTGCAGGGCGTGGGCTTCAAGGTGAGCATGCCCACGAGGGACCTTGCAGAGGCAGGAAGGCCGGGAGACGAGGTCGGCATCTTCACTGAGATGGTTGTAAGGGAGGACTTCCTGGGGCTTTACGGCTTCAACAGCCAGTTCGGAAGGCAGGTATTCAACCTCCTTTGCAGCGTGAACGGGATAGGGCCGAAGATAGCCATGTCCATACTTTCGGTTTCTTCGCCCGAGAAGGTGGCATTCGCCATATCAGTCTCAGACCCGAAAGGAATAACGGCGCCTGGCGTCGGCAAGAAGCTGGCGGATAGGATCATCCTTGAGCTCAAAGGAAAGGTCACGGCATCGGGTCAGGTTCCTGACGACTATTCCCAGGAGGCGGAACCGGCATCCGGAACGGCAGCCGACGACGCCCTCAAAGCCCTCATTTCGCTGGGGTATACGAGGGCGGAATCGGAAGGAGCGCTTAGGAAGGCGCTCAAGGAGGACCCTAATGCAGACGCGGGGAAGCTTATAAGGATTGCGCTTGGGACTTTTGCCGGCAAGCGATGAAGGCTGTGGAGGTAGACTCTATTGGATGATCGCATGGTGAACGTTGGCGCCAACCCTGATGAAACCCGGGCGGAATTCTCGCTAAGGCCCAAGAAGCTTGGCGAGTTCATAGGGCAGGACAGGGTAAAAGAGGCCTTGGAGATCAGCATAAGAGCCGCGCTCACAAGGGGCGAGGCGCTTGACCATGCAATACTGTGCGGGCCTCCCGGCTTGGGAAAGACCACGCTGTCGATAATAATAGCGAACGAAATGGGGACGAACCTTAAGATAACCTCCGGCCCTGCGATCGAAAGGGCAGGCGACCTGGCCGCCATTCTTACGAACATAGGCCCGGGCGAAGTCCTGTTCATAGATGAGATACACAGGCTAAACAGGGCGGTGGAGGAGATACTTTACCCAGCGATGGAGGACTTCGCCCTTGACATCGTCATCGGCAAGGGGCCTTCGGCGAGGTCCATAAGAATCGACCTCCCCCGGTTCACACTGATCGGAGCTACTACAAGGCAGGGCATGCTCTCAGGGCCGCTGAGGGACAGGTTCGGGATGGTGTACAGGCTGGAATACTATTCCCCGTCAGAGCTCGAGACGATAGTCATGAAATCGGCCGAGCTCATGGAAGTACCGATAACGAGGGAGGGCGCAAGGGAGATAGCCAGGCGTTCGAGGGGCACCCCCAGGATAGCCAACAGGCTGTTGAGAAGGGTCAGGGATTACTCCGAAGTGAAAGGGTCGGGCGAAGTGGACAGGAAAATAGCAGGCGAGGCCCTCCTTCTCATGGAAGTCGACGACAAAGGGCTCGACAGGCTCGACCATAGGATACTGGACACGATAATAACGAAGTATTCCGGCGGTCCTGTGGGAATAGACACCATATCTGCGGCTCTCAATGAGGAAAGGGAGACGCTTGAGGATGTCTACGAACCTTATCTTATACAGATCGGCTTCATCGACAGGACCCCGCGCGGAAGGGTTGCTACGAAGGCGGCCTTCGAGCACATGGGCATAAGATATCCGGAAGACGCCCAGAGGGAAGGGCAGGACAGGTTGATATGAGCATCAGCATCCTGGTACACACATGCTGTGCGCCCTGCGCCACCGCTTCAGTGGAGAAGCTCCTGTCTGAGGGCGAGGAGCCCTACCTGTTCTTTTATAACCCTAACATACACCCTTTCCAGGAATTCAAGGCGAGGCTCGAGTCTTTCGAAGCATACCTTGCCTCTTCGGGTCTCAAAGGCCAGGCAGATCCAATCTACGGCCTGGATGGATTCATTTCGGGCTTGGAAGAAATAAGAAAGCCTTCAAGGTGCGGTTACTGTTATGCATTGAGGCTGGAAAGGG
This sequence comes from Bacillota bacterium, assembly GCA_017994615.1. GTDB lineage: Bacteria > Bacillota > DTU025 > DTU025 > MWDF01 > MWDF01. The sequence goes on from JAGOKM010000012.1 coordinate 8,514, forward strand.
CGGCCTGGATGGCAAAAGAACTCGGCATCCTGAAGTTTACGACTACATTGACGATAAGCCCTTACCAGGACCATGAAATGCTCAGGAAAGCGGGTATGCTTGCAGGGGAGAAGTACAGCGTGGAGTTCGTTTATCACGACTTCAGGGGCGAATACAGGAAAAGCAGGCAGATGGCAAGAGAGGCAGGCTTCTACATGCAGAAGTACTGCGGCTGCGTCTTCTCAGAGGCTGACAGGTTCGACCCGGCTAGAGGCGGATGAACAGGATGGACACCTACAAGACGAAGGGCATAATCATTAAGTCTCGAAAGCAGGGAGAAGCCGACAGGATAATCACTCTTATATCCCCCGACGAGGGCATCTTCGACGCCAAGATAAAAGGCGCTTTTCGGATGAAAAGCAAGTTGAACCCCTCCTGCGGGCATTTCTGCGCCGTGGAACTGACCCTGGCAAAGGGCAAAGTCATCGACACAGTCATGGAATCCTCACTTATAAGGTCCTCCGAGCAGCTGGAGGACGACATTATTAAGGTGACATATGCTTCGCTCATCGCTGAAGTGACCTACAAGATGTCCGGGGAAAGGCAGCCTGACACTAGGGCATATACGCTACTTGACAATGCCCTCAAATCTATGGAAGAAGGCATTATGCCGGGGCTTGTGACCGCTGCTTTCCTAATTAAGCGCCTATACATCGACGGGTTGTTGCCGACTATGGCATCCTGCTCTAAGTGCGGATCTAAGCAGGACCTGGGCTGGTTCTCCGCAGAGACGGGAGGTTGCCTTTGCGCAGACTGCGCCATGGTCGCCCCCGGTGTGCTGAGGATGCAGGAGCCTTCAAGGGAGCTTGCCATAGAGCTCTATCGGTCGACCTGGGATGAGATAAGAACGGCCAAGTACGCTTCGGATATCCTCGAAGAACTGCTGGCGGCGCTCCTTTCATTTATATGCTTCCGGGGCGACCTCAGGTTGAGGAGCGCGGAGACGTTGGACTTGTTGAAAGACGAGCTCTGTATCAGGAGGGATGAGTTTGAAGCTGGCAAAATTCGAGATTGACGGCGGGATTAGATGGGGTGTGATCGAGGACGGCTTCATACATACCGTCCAAGGCCAGGTTTACTCCGGCCTCGACGTGACAGACGAGAGGTTCAGGCTGGAGGAAGTCAAGCTCCTCGCCCCGGCCCACGGCAGCTGCGGGAAGCTGATAATGCTTGGGGTCAACTATCGGTCACATTTCGAAGAGGCGAAAAGCAAGGGATGGAACGTCGTCGAAAGCGACGAGCCCGTGCTCTTCATGACGTCAAGGACGGCGCTTTGCGGGCACATGGACGACATCGTCATAGCCAATCCGCAGAACAAGACCCAGTACGAAGCGGAGCTCGTAATAGTCATCGGCAAGGAGGCGGTTAACGTAACCGTAGATAGGGCCGGGGAACATATATTGGGATATTGCTGCGGTAACGATATATCCGACCGTAACATACAGCAGAAGGACGGACAGTGGATGAGGTCCAAGTCGTATGCAACGTACAAGCCAATGGGGCCGTGGATAGAGACCGTCAGGCCGAAGGATTCGGCGAGGGTGATTCTGCGCAGGAACGGCCGTATAAGGCAGGACGCCCCGATATCCGATATGATATTCGGACCTGAGAGGATAGTAAGTTACGTATCATCCAACTTCCGCCTGGACCCCGGGGACGTAATCTTCACCGGCACCCCTTCCGGAGTGGGTTCCATAAAGCCCGGCGACGTAATCGAAGTCGAGATAGAAGGGGTAGGCAAGCTTGTAAACCGAGTGTCGGACGCAAGAAAGCTAAGTTGACATGAAGCCCGGCATTAAATAATCTACATTTAGCTAAATACCCCTGTGAAGAGAATAATCCGGACTGAATCGACAAAGAGAGCCGGCAAGGGTGGGAACCGGTGCGAAGAAGTCGGGAGCGGCACCTCGGAGGGGATCAAACAAAGAGGGTCGGGGCATTGTCCCCGGTCAATCAGGGTGGAACCGCGGAAGCTTGCCTTCCGTCCCTGAGGGGGCGGCAGGCTTTTTCATTAGGTAAGGAGGAGACGGTGCGATGCAGGAAGGCAGGCGGAAAGTGGCTCAGATTGCAATGGGCTCCCTTTTATCAATATCCAGATACCTCCTGTTCATGATTACCCTTGCGCTTACTGCCGCCATCCTGGGTTACACGAGGTCCAACGGGGACTTCGGAAGCATAGGGGTCATGGTCCAGGGCGTTGAGGACCTTGCGGTCAGCATCAAGGGCATGCCGCTTTTCCAGCAGATTGCAGCCGTTTTCCTCCACAACATGAGGGTAGTGGTCATAATCCTTGGCGTTTCGTGGTTCCCAATACTGCCTGTAGTGGCGGTAACGATAATGAATTCGATCATGATAGGCGCTATGATAAAAGCCACTGCGTTCGCCACTGGGATACCCCCGATAACTGTAGTGGTAGGTTTACTGCCGCATGGTATATTCGAGCTGCTGGCTTTCTTCCTCGGCGCAGCGGCGAGCCTTAGGATCGGCATGCTGATGCCGCTGTGGATAAACAGGACAGTTGATGGCAGGTACATGAGAAAGGCAGCCACAGACGCAGCAGTGGTTTTCTTTGCGTTCGTCATGCCGCTGATGTTGATAGCAGCGTCAGTAGAAGTCACTTTCTCCTCCTGGCTGTCCTCTGTGCTGGCCAGGTGATTCTTAAGGAGGGTTAACATGAATCTCCAGGAGCTCATCTTCAAGCTGGAAAGTTACTGGTCTGGCAAGGGATGCCTAATAATGCAGCCGTATGTACTGGAAGTCGGGGCAGGCACCATGAGCCCGCAGACCTTCCTGAGGGTGCTGGGCCCCGAACCGTGGAAGGTCGCCTACGTGCAGCCTTCAAGGCGACCGGCCGACGGAAGGTACGGGGACAATCCAAACAGGCTGTTCCAGCACCATCAATACCAGGTTGTGCTGAAACCCAGCCCTGAGGACGTCCAGGACATATATCTAGATAGCCTCAAGGCCATAGGGTTCGATCCGGCAGAGCATGACATAAGGTTCGTCGAGGACAACTGGGAAGCCCCGACGCTGGGGGCCTGGGGGACCGGTTGGGAAGTATGGCTCGACGGCATGGAGATAACGCAGTTCACTTACTTCCAGCAGGTCGGCGGCCTTGACGCCAAACCGGTGCCGGCCGAGATAACCTACGGGCTTGAGAGGATTGCGATGTACATCCAGGGCGTGGAGAACGTATACGACCTTGAATGGGCGCACGGAATCAGCTATGGCGAAGTATACAAGCCGGCGGAGTACGAATATTCCTCATATGCTTTCGATAACGCAGATGTGGGCCTCCTTGAGAGCCAGTTCCGCGCCTATGAGGCTGAGGCGGTGAGGTTGTTAGGGCTTGGTTTGATTCAGCCGGGTTACGACTACGTTTTAAGATGCTCGCACAGCTTCAACCTCATGGACGCAAGGGGGGCCTTCAGCGCTGCACAGAGGGCAGCCTATATGGGCAGGGTCAGGAACCTGGCAAGGACGGCTGCGACGGCCTGGCTTAAAAAGAGGGAAGAGCTTGGTTATCCTCTCCTGAAAGTCGAAGGAAGGTAGATGATTGATCGCATGGAAAAGGATCTTCTATTTGAGCTTGGAATAGAGGAAATCCCGGCAAGGTTCGCAGCCAAGGCATGCGGGGACCTCAAGAGTGCAGCGGAAGGGGCTTTCAAAGAAGCGCGACTCAAATACAAGGCCATCAAATCCTTCGTGACTCCTAGGAGGCTGACCCTTTACGTCTCAGGGCTGGAGGAATACCAGGCATCGGTAGACAGGAGGGTGAAGGGCCCGTCCGTTAAAGCGGCCTTCGACCATGAGGGCAAGCCCAGCAGGGCGGCAGAAGGGTTCGCCCGTTCCCAGGGAGTAGGCGTCAACGACCTCATAAGGCTGGGAGAGAACGATTCAGAATATGTATATGCGATAGTCCACGAGGAAGGCAAAAGGATAGACCGGATCTTGCCCGGCCTTTTTGACGCAGTCCTCAAAGGCCTTGCATTCCCGAAGAACATGAGGTGGGGGAGCAGCGACTTCAGGTTCGTCAGGCCCATAAGGTGGATTGCCCTGTTATGGGGAGAAGAGCTTATCCCCATGCAGTTCGAGGGGATAGCATCGGACAGGTCCACATACGGGCACAGGACTATTTCCGGGCAGGCCAAAATAGGGCTGGCCTGCGCTGAGGAATACCTGAAGGTGCTGATGGGAGCAGGCGTGGTAGCTGACCAGGATGAACGAAAAGCTATGATAAGGCGGGCCGTCCTATCTGCCGCCGAATCTATATCGGCCGAAGCCGTCATCGAAGAGGACCTCCTCGAGGAGATAAACTACATCGTCGAATGGCCGACGGCCTTCATAGGGCAATTCGACGAAAAGTTCCTGAAGCTTCCGGAAATCTGCATTACGACACCGATGCAGGGGCATCAGCGCTATTTCCCAGTCAAGAGGGATGGCAGGCTCCTCAATAAGTTCATTGCGGTGAGGAACGGCGACGACAAGGGGATCGCCAACGTCAGGCATGGCAATGAACGGGTGCTTTCAGCAAGGCTCGAAGATGCGAAGTTCTTCTTCGATGAAGACAGGAAGAAGACGCTCGAGCAAAGGACATCCCTCCTCGACGGGATAACTTTCGCAGACGGGCTTGGCAGCATGAAGGACAAATCGGACAGGATGGCCAAGCTTGCCGAGATCCTGCTGTTGTCCGGCGATGCCGACGGAGCTGCCGATGAAGAAGAGGTTATGCTGGCAAGGAAGGCGGCTGCACTGTCAAAATGCGACCTTACCACCAACATGGTAAGGGAATTCACGGAGCTTCAAGGGGAAATCGGCATGATCTATGCCGAGCTGGAAGGCCACGACAGCAGGATAGCCAGGGCAATAATGGAGCATTACCTTCCCAAGGCGTCAGGTTTAGACCTGCCGGCATCAAGGATCGGATCATGCCTTGCGATGGCGGACAAGGCCGACAGCCTTGCCGGTTACTTCGGCATCGGGAGGATACCGACAGGGTCGGCGGACCCGTATGCCCTACGAAGGAGCGCGCTCGGACTCATTGCGATTCATGAGGCGAGGAATCCGGGAATGGGTCTGATGGGGCTCATGAAAGAAGCAGTGGATATAAACTGGCCCAAGATGCCAGATTCCGACAGGAAGGCCCTCCTTGACAGGCTGGTAGAGTTCCTCGAAGGGAGGCTGAAGGGACTGCTGCTTGATGAAGGGCACAGGTATGACCTGGTCGATTCGGCCATGCAGCACGGATGCGACAGGCCGGCAACGGTAAGGACGTCGCTGGGGGCTCTGGAAAAGGACCTCAGTGAAGGATGGATGGAAGAGCTTGCCGAAGCATTCGTAAGGGTCCGCAACATCGCCAAAGGCACCACAGAGAAGCATTACTCCTGGAAGCTGCTCACCGAGGAAGCAGAGATAAATCTGGCAAGGCAGTACGAAGCTGCTGCTTCCGATATCGACGCGCTTCTTGAGAACAACCCAGGAGTGGATGAATATGCCACGGCCATGAGGAGGTATTCTGAGCTTAAACCGTCTATAGACAGGTTCTTCACGGATGTGATGGTCAACTGCGAAGACGAAATGGTAAGGAAGAACAGGCTGGGCCTTGTCAAGGCACTTGAAGGGCTGGCTTTAAGGTTGGCGGACTTCTCTAGGGTGGATACGGCTAGAAAACAAGCCTGACAGGCTATTAGAAGTTCCGCATAAGGAGATAGTCGACTTTTCGGTCGTTCCTTCCCTTCATCGAGTAGGTGTAGGTTGAAGGGACGACCGACGTTTTCAATCCCATGTCTTTATATAGCACTTCTACGAAATCGGTCCTTGCTATTATCAGGATGAACTTGAATTTGGCTCTCTTGAGGATTTCCCTCAAGTCCTCATGGTCGCGCCTTACGAACTCGTTGCCGGTGTAGCTCGAAAAGCAGCTGTCGTACGGAGGATCAAGGAATGCAAATGCGTCGCCTTTTATCCCGGACATGAACTGCCTGAAGTCAGAACTGTAAAACCGCGCATTTCTTACGAAGGATTCTCCCCCGGCGTGCTTCAGCAAAGCCACTTTTCCGAGAAGGTCCTTGCGGTCATATGAGAACCCTCCATATGGTATGTTGAAGACGCCGTCGGAATTGTACCTGAACATCGAGCCGAAACACAGCTCCCTTACGATGAAGAAAAGGGCATCGGCGAGAGGACCGTCCTTCCTCTGCATCCTGACGCGGTTGTATTCTTCCCTCGCAAGGTAATAGAAGGCAGCCTTGAGCCTTGTTACGGTCCTCTTTGCAGAAGCGCCCTCATGATAGTGCGCCATGTACCTGTCCCAGTCGAACAGGGAAAAGGAGGCCCCCGTGTTCCTGTCCGCATCGTAGAATGCCTCGCGCGCGGCTGCCAGGCCAGCGTCATTATCGTCCTGGGCGTCAGCTCCGAGCGAATCGAACAGGCGTGCAGCCGATTCAAGTATAGAGAGAAAAACACCGTCTCGGCTTTTAACAGCCCCATAAAAGGAGATGAGCTCGGACGACAGGTCGTTAAGGGATGCCGATTTGGGCTCCAGGTTGAAGAAAAGCGCGCCGCTTCCCAGGAAAGGCTCATAATAGTTCTCAAAAGAGGGTACAAAGGGCAGTATATGCTTAAGCAGCCTCGTCTTTCCGCCCGGCCATTTGATTATCGCCTTCAAGCTGCACCTCCTTCGGCCTTGCCAAATATTATATATGAGACGGGGCGGAGGAGAAAGGAGTCTATGGTTCCAATACCGACGCCTTTAGTATATAATTTATAAGGTTAATTGTTTTCGAAGGATATTGCATAGATTACGGATAGGAGGTCAATTCATGGAAAAGATGGTCTATTTCTTCGGGGCAGGGCTGACCGAAGGTTCGGAGGAGATGCGCAACCTTCTGGGCGGCAAGGGCTGCAACCTAGCCGGCATGGCGAAGCTCGGCCTTCCGGTCCCACCAGGTTTTACGATTACGACCGATACATGCAACGCCTATTATGCAGCGGGATCAAAGTGGCCCGAGGGGCTCAGGGAGATGGTCAAGGAGAATTTGGCCAAGCTTGAAAGCGTCACCGGAAAGAAATTCGGGTCCAAGGAAAATCCGCTTCTGGTCAGCGTAAGGTCCGGAGCAAGGGCTTCGATGCCCGGCATGATGGATACGATACTTAACCTCGGTCTGACATCCGAGACCGTCAAGGCGATGGTAAAGCTGACGTCGAATCCCAGGTTCGCCTATGACAGCTACCGCCGGTTCATCGAGATGTACTCAGACGTGGTGATGGAAGTGGACCGTCAGAACTTCGAGCACGCCATGGACGAGCTCAAACGTAAGAAGGGCGTCAAGCTGGACACTCAGTTGGATGCTGCTGACATGGAGGCCCTCACTGCGGAGTATAAGGCAATATACAAGAAGCACATAGGCTCCGATTTCCCCGAGGACCCCTGGGTACAGCTGGAGGGCGCCATAAACGCCGTATTCAGGTCATGGAACAACCAGAGGGCGATTACCTACAGGAAGCTGAACCAGATACCCGACGAATGGGGAACGGCGGTGAACGTGCAGTCGATGGTCTTCGGCAACACCGGAGAGGAATCGGGGACCGGCGTAGCGTTCACAAGGAACCCGTCAACCGGTGAGAACAAGTTCTATGGCGAGTATCTGATGAACGCCCAGGGAGAAGACGTAGTAGCAGGCATCCGCACGCCGCATCCTATAGCCGACCTTGAAAGGGACATGCCCGACGTTTACCAGCAGCTGGTTGACATCTACAAGAAGCTTGAGAACCACTATAAGGACATGCAGGACATCGAGTTCACCATCGAGAACAGGAAGCTCTACATGCTCCAGACCCGCTCTGGCAAGAGGACCGGAGCCGCTTCCGTGAAGATTGCGGTGGATATGGTGGCCGAAGGACTTATAGACGAAAAGACGGCGGTATTGAGGGTCGCACCCTCGGCGCTGGACCAGCTCCTGCATCCGATGATAGATCCCAAGGCGAAGGTGGACGCAGTCGCAAAGGGCCTTCCGGCATCCCCTGGGGCCGCAGTAGGCAGGGTCGTCTTCAATGCGGAGGACGCAGTCGAGTGGAAGGAGAGGGGCGAGAAGGTGGTCCTAGTCAGGACCGAGACCTCCCCCGAGGATATCTCGGGCATGCACGCCGCCGAGGGAATACTTACGGCAAGGGGTGGAATGACCTCTCATGCCGCAGTCGTTGCACGCGGGATGGGCAAGTGCTGCGTAGCAGGCTGTGGAGACGTAATTGTCGACGAGAAGAGGAAGCAGTTCACAGTAAACGGCCACGTAGTCAAGGAAGGCGACTGGATAACTATTAACGGCAGCACGGGACAGCTCATACTGGGCCAGGTGAAACTGGTATCGCCAGAGCTTTCGGGTGACTTCGGCGTTCTCATGGGATGGGCGGACAAGTTCAGGGCCCTTAAGGTGAGGACCAATGCAGATACGCCCAAGGACGCTGCGCAGGCGAGGGCTTTCGGCGCCGAGGGCATAGGCCTTACGAGGACCGAGCACATGTTCTTCGCCGAGGACCGCATCAAGGCAGTCCGCGAGATGATCCTGGCCGATAACGTAGAGGACAGGAAGAACGCGCTGGCGAAGGTCAAGCCCTTCCAGAAGGACGACTTCATCGGCATATTCGAAGCCATGGAGGGCCTGCCCGTGACCATCAGGCTCCTGGACCCGCCGCTGCATGAGTTCCTGCCTCAGCTCGATATGCATAAGCAGATCAAAGAGATCGCCGACGAGCTCGGGATCAGCGAACAGAAGGTAGTCGACAGGATCCAGGCGCTGCACGAGCTGAACCCCATGCTAGGTTTCCGCGGCTGCAGGCTGGGCGTAGTATACCCCGAGATCTTCGACATGCAGATAGCGGCAATCTTCGAAGCGGCCTGCGAGCTGAAGGCCAAAGGTGTGGATGCGATCCCAGAAGTCATGTTCCCGCTGGTCGGCACCTCTACAGAGATGAAGATGCTCAAGGACTCGGCAGTGAAGATAGCAGACGAGATCATAGCCAAGTACGGAGTCAAGCTCGATTACCTTATGGGTACGATGATAGAGATACCCAGGGCTGCAGTAATCGCCGATGTGATAGCAAAGGACGCAGAGTTCTTCAGCTTCGGGACGAACGACCTTACCCAGATGACGTTCGGCTACAGCCGCGACGACGCCGGCAAGTTCCTGCCAGTGTATGTAGACAAGAAGGTACTTAAGGCAGACCCCTTCCAGACAATAGACGTAGAAGGCGTCGGGAAGCTGGTAGAAATGGGAGTTAAGCTGGGACGCCAGACCAGGCCCGACCTTAAGTGCGGAGTATGCGGAGAGCACGGAGGAGACCCCGACTCGGTGGAGTTCTTCCACAATGTCGGACTCAATTACGTCTCATGCTCGCCATTCAGGGTGCCGATAGCGCGCCTTGCGGCCGCCCAGGCCAACATAAAGAGGCCCAGGTAGGGAAGGATCCCCCGAAAAACGGCGGGAGGCAGGAAACTGCCTCCCGGTTTTTTGTGCGAACGAACCGTTGAATAAGAGGATTGGGCTGCACCATGGTAGAAAGTTAACTATGCGGAGGTGTTTGCCATGGAGTTCCGTCTTGCGATAGAGAAAAGGGAGAGGCTAACCCTTTCTCCTTTCGCAACGTTCGCGGACAGCAGCAGAGGAAGGGCTTTCCCCGAGGAAGAGGATGAGTTGAGGACCTGCTTCCAAAGGGACAGGGACAGGATAATCCACTGCAAGGCGTTCAGGCGCCTCAAACACAAGACGCAGGTGTTCTACTCGCCTGAAGGGGACCATTACAGGACAAGGCTGACGCATACGCTGGAAGTATCACAGATAGCAAGGACTATGGCGGCAGCACTGGCTTTGAACGAGAACCTGACCGAGGCGATCGCAATGGGCCACGACCTGGGGCATACGCCTTTCGGCCACGCCGGGGAGGCAGCCCTGAACACGGTTGTGCCGGGAGGGTTCCAGCATAACGTACAGAGCATTAGGGTGGTCGAAAGCGTAGAGAGAAGGGAAGGAAGGCAGGCTCCGGGGTTGAACCTCACATGGGAGGTCAAAGACGGGATACTGGCACACAGCTGGGGATGGGAGCCCAGGGCGACGACCCTCGAAGGCCAGCTTGTGATGTTCGCCGATAAGATAGCATACATAAACCACGATTTCGACGACGCCGTAAGGGCAGGGATTATCAGCGAATCGGACGTCCCGAAGGAGGTAAAGGTCCTACTTGGCGCGGACAGGAGGAAGAGGCTTGACTTCCTGGTGATGGACATCATCAAGGAAAGCACGGGAAAGGGCGGCATACTTCAGAGCAAGGAAGCCGAGTACGGCTTGGGGGTCATGAGGGACTTCATGTTCGAAAGGGTTTACAACAACACAAACGTCGCCAAGGAGGAGACTGAGAGATGCAAGAGGCTGGTCATCCAGCTCTACTTGTACTACATAAACTTCCCGGAGCAGCTTGCAGTGGATTCCGGCCACGAATTCAAGCTATCCGACAGGGATTCGATAAGCCAGGCGGCGGTAGACTACGTAGCAGGCATGACGGACAGATACGCAGTGAAGGTCTTCTCCAATATGTACATCCCGAAGCCGTGGCAGATTTACTGATCGAAAAGGGAAGGAAGAAATAGATTGGCAGGTGCGGTCCCAGACGAAATCATCGAGAAGATAAGGCAACAGACGGACATAGTCGGCCTTATTTCGGAATACATAACCCTGAAGCAGAACGGATCCAGGTTCGTAGGGCTATGCCCCTTCCACAACGAGAAGACGCCATCGTTTTCGGTAAGCAAGGACAAGCAGCTCTACTATTGCTTCGGTTGCCATGCTTCCGGCAACGTCTTCAGCTTCGTGATGAACATGGACGGCATGACCTTCATAGAAGCCGTCAGGAGGCTGGGGTCAAGGATTGGAATAGACATCTCGGAACACCTTGAATCTGAAGACGAAAGGGCAAGGCGCCAATTCAGGGAAAGGATCATGGAGGCGTGCGAAACGGCCGCCCGGTACTACTCGTGGATGCTGACCGAATCCAAGAACGGTCTCCGCTGCAGGGAATACGCAAAGGGAAGGGGCATCGACGATGCGGTACAGAGGGCATTCAGGATTGGATATGCACCATCGACCCAGTCCATGGACGGGCTTTCCTCTTATCTGGCCAAGAAGGGCTTCGACGAGAACGTGCTGATAGAGGCCGGGCTTTCCCTGAAGAAGAAGTTCGGGGTAGGCCTGATGGACGTATTCAGGGACAGGATGATCCTGCCTATCGCAAACCAGTACGGCAAAGTCGTGGCGTTCGGCGGCAGGGTGATAGAAACAGGTGATAAAAGGCCTAAATACATCAACAGCAAGGAAGGCCCTGCATATTCCAAAAGGAACAACCTTTACAACATCCATGCGGCTTCCACTCATGCCAGGTCGGCCGGCAGGATGGTGCTTTGCGAAGGATACCTGGACGCGATAGCATTCTGGAGGTCGGGAATAAAGGAAGTCGTAGCCTCGCTCGGGACGGCGCTGACGCCGGAGCAGGCCAAGCTGATAGCCAGGCATTGCAGCAGGGTGATACTCAGCTATGACTCAGACAAGGCAGGTTCGGCTGCGACTGTAAAGGCAGTCGATATACTTCAGGAAGCGGGGCTTGAAGTAAGCGTGGCAGTGCTGCCGGACGGGGAAGACCCTGACAGCCTGCTCAGGAAGCAGGGCGAAGATAGCCTTCGAAAAGCTGTGGACGATTCGGTAAGTTTCCTGAGATACCAGATTGAGAGGACAATGGCCGAATCTGACGTATCAAGAGAGGACGGCAAGTTATCGGCCGTCAGGAGACTGGTAAGGATAATAGCAGGCTGTCCGGATGCAGTAACGAGGGCCGAGCTGGTCAGGGAGATCTCCGGAAGGCTTGCAGTATCGCCGGATGCGTTGAACCAGGATGTATCCAAAGCATATGCAAGATCGCCGAAGACCAAGCAGGGCAGGAACGGCAGCGACTCGAAGGATCAGCAGGATGGCGCCTCACGGATGGAATTCGGAGGCTTCTCATATTCGATTGCCGAAACAGAGAAGGCGATATTAAGGTTGATTGCAAAAGACCCGAAATCCATAAAGTTGGTTTCTGAGAAACTGACTGAAGGATTTGAGACAGAAGGTATCGAAGAGTTGTATAGAGCCATGGTGACCCTTTGGGAGGATGGCAAGGCAATAGACGAGAGGGTCCTGGGCATGATAGATGCCAAAAACAGGGATGCAGCCGCGAAGCTGCTGATGGAGACGGAAAGCACCTTCAAGGATGTCGGCATGGCGATAGAGGCGTTGAAATCCATCAAGGCAAGAAGAAGGCTAAGGGATATAAACGCCAGCATACAAAGAGCAGAGCTGGAAAACAGGCTTGAGGACATCGAGCGTTTGCAGACGGAACAGAAGGCACTAAGACAAATATTGGGAAATAGGACGGCGTTATATTGATGGCAGGCAGGAAGGCAAAAGCGGAAATACCGGCAGAAAAGGCCGAAACGGTGCTCAAGGAAGGAACCCTCGATCCGAAGATCGAGAAACTTATCGCGCTCGGAAAGCAGCAGGGCAGCCTGACATACAAGGATGTCCAGGACTCGCTTGCTAGCGAGGATATGACCCCGGAGCAGATGGAGGACATGTACAGCACGCTTGAGGAGTACGGCGTCGAGGTCATGCCCGAGGAATACGTCCCCGAAGAGATAGTGCCCGAGGACGAGGGCGAACCGGATGTAGCCCTCATTGAGCCGGTAGGCGAAGAGGAGCTTGAAATGGCCGTCGTGCCTCCCGAAGGGGCGATCATCGATGACCCGGTGCGCATGTACCTGAAGGAAATCGGAAGGGTGCCGCTCCTAACGGGGGCTGAAGAAGTAGAGTTCGCAAAGAGGATCGAAAACAATGACGACGAGGCAAGAAGGAGGCTAACGGAGGCCAACCTGAGGCTTGTCGTCTCTATTGCGAAGAGATATGTAGGAAGGGGGATGCTCTTCCTCGACCTTATAC